>CAZMKO010000009.1:0-54446 GCA_964566965.1 uncultured Rhodanobacteraceae bacterium | reverse complement strand
AGTCCCCGATCGACACCGCCACCGAGACCGGCCTGATGGAAACCGTGCGCGAGGTACTCGCCGGCCTGACGCCACGCGAGGCCAAGGTGCTGCGCATGCGCTTCGGTATCGACATGAACACCGACCACACCCTGGAGGAGGTCGGCAAGCAGTTCGATGTCACCCGCGAGCGCATCCGCCAGATAGAGGCCAAGGCGTTGCGCAAACTGCGCCATCCCAGCCGCTCCGAGCAACTGCGCAGTTTCCTGGACCTGGACTGACGCGGACCGGTCAGCCCCTTCCCCGGCCACGGGGAATCGCGCCTCCGAAAAACGCCCGCATGACGCGGGCGTTTTTTACTGCCACCGACCCGAGATACCCACGGCATGACCACCGACGCCTCCGCCGCCACCCCATCCACCAGCAACGGCCTCGCCCTCGGCATCGCCAGCTACGGCATCTGGGGCCTGCTGCCGCTGTACTTCATCCTCGTCGACTTCGCCTCGGCCGTGGAGATCGTCGCCAATCGCACCCTGTGGTCGCTGCTGTTTTGCCTGTTTTTGCTGCCGTTCCGGCGCGGCTTCGCCCACGTCTGGCAGACCCTGCGTCAGGGCCGACTGGTACGGCGCCTGGCGCTGGCCGCCGCCCTGGTCGCCTGCAACTGGCTGGTCTACGTCTACGCCGTCACCCACGGCCAGGTGGTGCAGGCCGCGCTGGGCTACTTCATCAACCCCGTGCTGACCGTGCTGCTGGGGGTACTGGTACTGCACGAGCGCATGCGCGGCCTGCAGTGGCTGGCCGTCGGCATCAGCCTGGTCGCCATCGTCATCCTCACCCTCGACTACGGCCACCTGCCCTGGCTGGCTCTGGCATTGGCCGTCACCTTCGGCCTGTACAGCCTGGCCAAGAACCACATCGGCCGCGACGTCGGCGCCATCTCCAGCCTCAGCGTGGAAACCCTGCTCCTGGCCCCGCTGGCGCTGGGCGCCATGCTGTGGCTGGACCACCACGGCCAGGGCCACTTCGGCCGCGACGGCACCGCGCACAGCCTGCTGCTGATGGCTTCCGGCATCGTCACCGCCCTGCCCCTGGTCCTGTTCGCCGCCGCCGCGCGCCGCCTGCCCCTGAGCACGCTCGGCCTGCTGCAATACCTGGCCCCGGTGATGCAATTTCTGATCGGCGTGTTCGTCCTGCACGAAGCCATGCCGGCCAGCCGCTGGATCGGGTTCATCCTGATCTGGGCCGCCCTGTCCATCATCAGCTACGACGCCATCCGCCACACCCGCCGCAACCGTGCCCTGCGCCGCAGCGCCATGGAAACCGTCTGACCCCACAACCAAACGCGACATGACGCGCCGGCGCCGGTATCATTACGCGCTCCCGGCACATGGCCGCATCCGGCCGGCGAGCAGGTCGGCGCAAGGGGCCTATAGCTCAATTGGTTAGAGCAGCGGACTCATAATCCGTTGGTTCCAGGTTCAAGTCCTGGTGGGCCCACCACTTCCTCAAAACTGCACGACAGCTCCGGGCACCGCGCAAGTCGCCGGGTTTCACCTGTCTGCAACCCGCCCGATACCGCTACCGCACCCGCTCCACTCGCGTGGTGGCGTTGTAGCCGTCGATTTTCAGCAGCCAGCTGCCAAAGGCGGCGGGCTTGATGGTCGCCTCGGGATGGTCGAGGGACTTGCCCGCGCTCCAGCTGTCGGTGCCGCGTTGTCGCCAGATCTGGCCGTTTTCGAGGCGGAACACGGTCTTGCCGCTCCAGCCATGCAACACGCCGTCGATACGGCTGGTGACGGCGGTGCGTTCGGGCTTGTGCAACGGGGTGGCAGCCGGTTCGGGTGCCGGTGCGGCCTGGCCTGTCCGCGCCGGGCTGGCAGCGGGATGCCGGCGCAGCCAGGTGTCGAGGTGGGCCAGTTCGTCGGGCGTCAGTTTGTCCAGGCCGGCGGCGTGGAAGTCCGCGCGGCTCATGCGCTCGTGCAATGGCGGCGGGGTCGACTGCGCCCGCACCGTGGCCGGGGCCACGAGGGCAACGACGAGCAGGCCCAGGGCGACGGCGGGCAGGGTGACTCGGGTCATGACATCCATCCTCGGTACGACCGGGCAATTGTAATCCCCACCCTGCCGTGTCCCGCGCTACTCCGGCGGCGGCCCGTCCGGTCGCACGCGCAGGAAGCGCGCGAAGCGCGGCAGGCCGGTGGCGGTGAGGCCGTTGTAGCGGTAGGTGATCCAGGTGCCGGGCGGAGGGGGATCGGCGCGTTCCTCGTCGCTGAAGCCGGAGCCGATGGCGAATTCACGGCCGTCCGCCGTGCGCACTTCCAACGACCCCATCAGGCCCTCCAGCCGTCCGTGCCCGGGACGGATGCCGATGACCCGCGCCTCGGCGTCCCGATAAGGTTTGAGCTTGTACAGACCCACTCCCCTGCCGGCACGATACGGCGCATCACCCCGGTGCAACACCAACCCTTCACCGCCTTTGTCCAGCACCTGTCGCAGGGCGGTCTGGAGTGCCTGCGCATTGTCGACGTGGAACTGGTGGATGGCGACCACCCATGGCTGGTCGATATGCGCGACGATCGCGCGGATGGCCGGCACGCGGGCATCGAAGTCGCCGCCGTGGGCCGGCAGGTCGAAGACGCGGTAACTGATCGCGTGCCAGGCCGGATCGCCAGGCGGCGCTGTACGCACGATGGCCGAGGCCCGCGCGAACCGACCATAGCCGGCCCACAGTTCGCCGTCCATCGGCGTGTCGGGCCAGCCGGCGGTGAACCACGGTGGCAAGGGCACGGACTGCCCGCCCCGGGTCCACATGCGATGACCGTCCCAGTAGCCGCGCACGCCGTCGAATTTTTCGCTGACCCAGTAATACGACAGATCGAGATGACCGGGGTAGACGTCGACCAGTTCCAGGGCCGGCGGCGTGGCGGCGCGGGCCAGCGCCGACAGCAACAGGGCGATGATGAATCCGACCGCGGTCAGGGCTCGTGAAACATTCGACCGCCGTGGCGAGCGTGTCGCCGGGCGTGTGTGACAAGGTCCGCCACCCGCGAATTCCGGGGAGTTTGCGGAACCAAATGACTCGAATTTGTGGGCTGACGGTCCGCCGGCACACGCGTTCAGCGGTGCTCGCCGCAGGCGGACGTTTTGTGCACATGCGTTCAGCCGAATGACGTGGTTCATGCCGGTTCTCCGTCTCCGTAGGCAAGCACAGGCTAAGCGGAACGCCGACGGCCGGCCGCCGGCGGAAGCCGCGCCACGGCGAAGGCGGTTTCAGCACGTCATGCAGGTATTCGGCCTTGCGTGGCGTCGGGAGAGGCTGTTCCCGCGGGACTTGCCCGGAACCTGGTGAACATCCTGTGCAGGAACCCAATCCAGTGCCCGGGCAGCCCGACTGTGGCAAGTGCCGGACCAGTCGCGGCCATGGGCCGCTCTCCCGGGGAACCTCGAGAAACCACCTTTCATGTAGGCCCCGCCCTGTTCCGGCCGAAAACTTTTTCCGTTCGTGGTGAGGTATCGAATTGCGTTCGTGGTGAGGTATCGAACCATGAACGGCGCGGGATATTTGAAGGCTGCCCCCTTCGGCAAGCTCAGGACAGGCTTCGATACCTCAGGGCGAACGGACTTCGTTCTCGCCATGTGTCGGTTTTTTCGAGGTTCCACACAGTGGCTTGCCCGATGCCTCGGAAACGCGTGGAGGGTCTTCAGCCCGACGGACCGACTTCAACCAAGGCGCCTTATTGCACGGCCTTGCCCTGGTTGGCGACGGCGGCGGCCTTGGCCGCGATGGCGTCGGCGTCGCCGAGGTAGTAGTGGCGAATCGGCGTCAGATCGTCCTCGAATTCGTACACTAGCGGCACGCCGTTGGGGATGTTGAGGCCGGCGATGTCGGCATCGGAGATACCGTCGAGGTATTTCACCAACGCACGCATGGAGTTGCCGTGCGCGGTGACGAGCACCTTGCGGCCGGCACGGATGGCCGGCGCCAGGGTGTCGTGCCAGTACGGCAACACGCGTGCCACGGTGTCCTTGAGGCATTCGGTGAGCGGCACCTGGCCGGGCGCCAGGCTGGCGTAACGTGGGTCGTCGGCAAACGTGTCGGCGTCGGCGTCCAGCGCCGGCGGTGGCGTGTCGTAGCTGCGCCGCCACACATGCACCTGCTCGTCGCCGAACTTGGTCGCGGTCTCGGCCTTGTCGAGGCCGGTCAGGGCGCCGTAATGGCGCTCGTTGAGGCGCCAGTCGGTGGTGACCGGCAGCCACATCAGATCCATCGCGTCCTGCACATGCCACTGCGTGCGCACGGCACGGGTCAGCACCGAGGTGTGCGCCAGATCGAACGTGTAGCCTTCGGCCTTGAGCAGTTCGCCGGCGGCACGCGCCTCGTCGATGCCCTGCGCCGTGAGGTCGACGTCGGCCCAGCCGGTGAAACGGTTTTCCAGGTTCCACTGGGATTGACCGTGACGAATCAGGACGAGTTTGTGCATGACGGCGGATCATCCGGGGTGAAATATTCCGCCATGGTGAAAGGGGCGACGACAAAGGTCAATGCGGCAACGGGTGCATGGTTCCACGGACGATGCAAACCTTTTGCCGCCGGCATGCATCCCATGTCACACCGTCCCTGCATGGAATTCGACATGAAAGCATCCACCCACCGACGTCTCGGGTTTCTCGCCTTCGTCCTTGGCCTGGTACTGACCACGGCGGCGCCGGCCGACACGCTGCGCAAGCTCAACGGCGATATCCACGTGCGTGCCGGCGAGACCGCCGAGGCGGTCAAGACCGTCAACGGCGACATCCGCGTCGACACCGGGGCCGACATCGGTATCGCACGCACCGTCAACGGTGACATCACGCTGGGCAAGGACATCGAGGTCCGGACGCTGAAGGCGGTCAATGGCGACATCACCGCACATGACAACGTGCAGGTCGCCGCGAACGTGGTCACGGTCAACGGCGATATCCATCTCGACCACGGCGTACATGTGCGGGGCCACGTGCACAACGTGCGCGGCGACATTCGCCTCGACGGCGCCCGCGTGGGCGCAGGGCTGGAAACCGTGGTCGGTGACATCACCGTCGGCGCCGGCTCACAGGTGGATGGCGGCATCACGGTGAAGAAGTCGAATTCGGACCGGAGTGACGATGCCGACGCGCATGTGCCACGCATCGTCATCGGCCCGCACGCCGTGGTCAACGGCACGCTGGACTTCGAGCGCAAGGTACGGCTGTACGTCAGCGACAGCGCGAAAGTCGGCACGATCCGTGGCGCCACCGCGCAGACCTTTTCCGGCGACACACCGAATAAGTCGTAACGCGACCACGGCAGCACCGCCACGACGGTGCTGCCGTGCTCAGACCCAGTCGCGCGGCTTGAGGTAATCGGCCAGCCGGGCCTCGGCACTGCCCGGCTCGGGCCGATAATCGTATTGAAAGCGCACCAGCGGCGGCAGACTCATCAGGATCGACTCGGTGCGTCCGCCCGACTGCAGCCCGAACAACGTGCCGCGGTCGTAGACCAGGTTGAACTCCACGTATCGGCCACGCCGGTACAACTGGAACTGGCGCTCACGCTCGCCCCATGGCGTGGCCTTGCGCCGCTCCACGATGGGCACATAGGCGTCCAGAAATCCTTGCCCGACATCACGTGTGAACGCGAAGCAACGCTCGAAGCCGCCGGCGTCGAGATCGTCGTAGAACAGGCCGCCCACGCCGCGTGTCTCGCCGCGGTGCCTGATCCGGAAATACTCGTCGCACCAGGCCTTGTAGCGTGGATAGACGCCTTCGCCGTACGGGCGGCACAGGTCGCGCGCCACGCCGTGCCAGTGCACGATGTCCTCGTCGAACGGGTAGAACGGCGTCAGGTCGAAACCGCCACCGAACCACCACAGCGGCTCCACGCCTTCCTTGCGCGCCTCGAAATAACGCACGTTGGCGTGGGTGGTGGGCACGTACGGGTTGCGTGGATGCAGCACCAGCGACACGCCGGTGGCCACGAAACCGCCGCCGGTCAGCTGCGGCCGGTGCGCGGTGGCGCTGGGTGGCAGGCGGTCGCCCTCGACGCGCGAAAAATTCACGCCGGCCTGCTCGAACACCTCGCCGCCGGTCAACACCCGGGTACGCCCGCCGCCGCCGGCGGGCCGGGTCCAGGCATCCTCGACGAAACGCGCCTGGCCATCGAGGGCCTCGACGGCGTGGCAAATGCGGTCCTGCAGTTGGCGCAGGAAGTGTTCGACGCGGTCGGCTTGATCGTCCATGCGCGCAGCATAGCAACTGCCGTGCCACCGCCGCCCGCTCCTGCGACGGAGTGTCGCCACGGTCGGCAAACCGGTTATTCTCGACACCCATGCCTGCCTCCCCGCCCGCCATTGCCGTTTCCGCCTTCACCGCCACCTCGGCGCTCGGCCACGGCCGCGACGCCCACGCCGAGGCGCTGTCCTCGATGCGCGGCGGCCTGCGCGAAAACGACATCAGCAGCGCATCCCTGCCGTGCTGGATCGGGCGCGTGGACGGGGTGGAAGCCATCACCCTGCCGCGGGCACTGGCGCATTGGGATTGCCGCAACAACCGGCTGGCCTGGATGGGGCTGGCCGGCGACGATTTTCTGGCGGCGGCGCATGCGGCGGTGAGCCGTTTTGGCGCGCCCCGGGTGGCCGTGCTGGCCGGCACGTCCACCGGCAGCATCGGCGCCACCGAAACCGCCTACCGGCACCTCGACGCGGGCCGTTTTCCCGACGCCCTGGCACACCGCGACCTGCATTCGCTGCATTCGCTGGCCGCCTTCGTGGCCGCGGCGGCCGGCGCGCGCGGGCCCTGTCTCACGGTATCGACGGCCTGCTCGTCGAGCGCCAAGGTATTCGCCATGGGCGCGCGGATGCTCGCCGCCGGACTGGCCGATGCCGTGCTCGTCGGCGGCGTGGACACACTGTGCGACAGCGTGCTGTTCGGCTTCAATTCGCTGGAGCTGGTGTCGCCGGATCCGTGCCGCCCGTTCGACATCGAGCGTCGCGGGATCTCCATCGGCGAGGCCGCCGCGTTCGCCGTGCTGGAGCGCACCGACCAGGCGCCGGATGCCCCGCGCCTGATCGGATACGGCGAATCCAGCGACGCCTGGCACATGTCCACCCCGCACCCGGAAGGCCGCGGTGCCGAACAGGCCATGCGCGCCGCACTGGAGCGCGCGGGGCTGGCCCCGGATGCGGTGGACTACGTCAACCTGCACGGCACGGCCAGCCGCAAAAACGACGAAGTGGAGGCCACCCTGATCGCCCGTTTGCTCCCCGCGCGCACCCGGGTCAGCTCCAGCAAGGGGTATACCGGCCACACGTTGGGCGCGGCTGGTGCCCTGGGCGCGGCCACGGCCCTGCTGGCGATCACGCACGACCTGATCCCCGGAAACCTGGGCTGCACGCGGCCGGACCCCGTCTGCGGACCGCAACTGGCGCTGCACAGCGAACAGCGCCCGGTGCGGGTGGCGCTGTGCAATGCCTTCGGCTTCGGCGGCAACAACGCCTGCCTGGCTTTCGCCCGCGCGGAGGCGTCGCCATGAAGCGCGCCTTGAGCATCCGGGTCGAGGGCCTGGGAGTCTGGGCGACGGGCCTGCCCGACTGGGCGGCCTGCCGCGGCTGGCTGCGCGGCGAGGCCGATCCCGACCCCGAGGTATCGGCGCGACCGCGCCCCGCACGACTGTCGGCCGGGGAACGGCGCCGGGCCTCGCTCCACGTGCTGGCCGCCATCGAGGTGGCGGACCAGGCGGTGCGCATGAGCGGCCGCGACGCCGCCACGCTGCCGTGCGTGTTCGCCAGCGCGCATGGCGACGCCGGCATCATGGACTACATGTGCGCGGTACTGGCCGACACGCCGCAACACCTGTCGCCGACGCGGTTCCACAACTCGGTGCACAACGCCGCCGTCGGCTACTGGACCATCGCCACCGGCTGCCAGGCGCCTTCCAATGCTGTCGCGGCCATGGATGCCAGTTTCGGAGCCGGCCTGCTGGAAGCGGCCACCCAGGCGTGCGTCGAGAACGTGCCGGTGCTGCTGGTGGCCCACGATGCGCCGGGCAGCGGGCCGCTCGGCGCGCTGCTGGGCACCGGCGAGGTGTTCGCCTGCGCACTGGTGCTGTCGCCGGAACCACGCCGTGACGACACCCCGGGGCTGAGCATCGCGATCGCCGGCGACGAGACGCCCGGCGACGCGCCCGCACTACCGGCGGGGTGGCCCGCCGACAACCCGGCGGCACGCGGTCTGACCCTGCTGCAGGCGCTTGCCGGGGAACGGCCGGCCACGCTGGCCGTTCCGGCCTCCGACGGCACCGTGCTCGATGTCCGGGTGGAGCCCGCCGACCGGCCCGGGTGACCGATATCCTCCGGGTGGCAAAAGCGTCCGCGTGGTCCATGTTTCCACGGAACCGTCATGGTTCGGCGAGACGTCAAAACCCTGCCTCGTACCGCCATTTTTCGCCGCGAAAGCCGCGGCCACCCAGAGACCTAATCGGCCACGTCCGCGACCAGGTTTTCGATCCAGGCCTTCAGCCAGGCACCGTGCTCACGCAGCCAGTCGCGCTGCACGCGGCTGTCGGGGCACAGGCTTTCCACCTGCCGCCAGAACGCGCCGGAATGGTTGCGCACGCGCAGGTGGCTCAGCTCGTGGATCAGCACGTAGCGCAGCGCCGCCGGCGGAGCCAGGGCCAGCGACAGGTCCAGGTTGATGCGGTCGCGCGTGTCCAGGCTGCCCCACAGGCTTTTCAACGGACGGATGCGCACCGCCGTGGGTGCCAGACCCAGGCGCGGCACGTAGCGCGCCAGCCAGCGCGAGAGATCGCGCCGCATCAGCTGTTCCAGATGCGAGGCCAGCAGGCCGCGTGCGATCGGCAGCGCGCGTGTGTGCGGTCGCGGTACCACCAGACACAACGACCCGGCACGCGCCTCCACGCGCGGGTAGGCCCCCTCGGCCCAGCACAAGCGCACGCTGCCACCGCGCAACGGCACCTCCATCTCGCGGCCCACCCGCAAGGGCGGCACGACGATGGCATCCAGGCGCATTTCCTGCATTTTCTGCCGCAGCCAATCCGCGTTCTGGCGCAGGAACGCCGATACCTGGGCCGGGTGCGTGCCGTTGGGATAGCTGATCCGGGCACCGCGCGCGCTGACGGTGAGACGCATGCGCCGCGCACGCGGATGCGCGGCCTTCAATACCCGGATGGTGTCGCCGGCGGCAGTCGGCAATTCCAGCCAGTCGGATGATGCGGGGGACGACGAACTCATGATGGGGTGCCGTGGACGACGGTCGGCCGGGTCGGAAGCCTGAGAATACCTCCCCGCGCGTCCGGATTGAATCCGTGCCGTGCACCCCGGCACATCCGCCGCGGCGAGCCGCCCGCCGGCACGCGCGCGCATCGGGCGGGCAGCTTTTTACAGGCTCTCAGGCGTCGGCCGGGCGCGGCACGGTGAACCAGCCATGCAGGTGCTCCAGGAGACGCTGCAGCTCGCCGGCCATGAGGGTGAAGCGCGCATCGAGTTCGGCGGCAGCGGACTCGGCCTCGGCATCATCCAGCTGCTCGGTGACCACGTCGTAGAAACGCAGCTTGCGGATCACCAGATCCTCGCCGAGCACGAAACCGATGCGGTCCTCGAAGCTGAGGCCAAGCTGGTACACCTGCTTGCCGTTGCGCAGATGCTCGCGGATTTCCTCGCTTTCCAGCTCCTGGTGGCGGCAACGCAGCACCGCGCCGCCGTTGCCGGTGGGATCGCGCAGTTCGCACTCGTCGGTCAGCGCCAGGCCGGCCGGCAGCTCACCCGTGGTGAGCCACTCGGTCATCAGCTGGCGCGGCGATTGTTCCGGCGCCAGCGGCACGGCGGGAAAGCTGCCGAGGGCGTCACGCACGCTGGTCAGGGCGTTTTCCGCGGCCTTGCGGCTGGAGGTGTCGATGACCAGCCAGCCATCACGGGTGTCGGCGTACGCGTTCAGGCGCGAGGGGCGGGAGAACGCGCGCGGCAACAGCTGGTCCAGGACCTGGGCCTTGATGCGCTTGCGCTCGCGCCCGCCCACGGGACGACCTTCCTCCTCGGCGATCTCGCGCACCTTGCGCGACAGTTCCTGATTGACCACCGCGGCGGGCAAAAGCTTGTCCTCGCTGCCCACACACAGCAACGTGAAGTTGCCGCGGGTGTGGGTCAGCGGCTGGTCCTCGGCGCCGAACGGCGACACCGCGCCGCGGGTGGACATCTCCAACGGCCCGCACGGATGCAGGCGGTGCTCGTCCAGGGCGTCTTCCAGGCGCGTCAGGTCGGCGGCCACCGCGGGGGAAAAACGGAACAGCGTCAGGTTGCGGAAAAACATGCGGCGGAAGACTCCTCGGATGGTGGAAACGGTCCGCCCCGGGCGGGCGGCCGGTCATTGTAGCGGCTCGCGACACCGGCAATGACGCTACACTGGTGTCCGTCGGTTGCCACCCTGCCCGCCATGTCTTTCGTCGATTCCCCTGAAATGGTCCAGCGCCTGGCCGATCTGCGCCGCGAGCATCGCGAGCTGGACGCGGCCATCGAGCGACTGGCTGCCAATCCGGGCAGCAACCAGCTGCAGCTGACGCGGATGAAGAAGCGCAAGCTGCGGCTGAAAGACACCATCACGCGGGTCGAAAGTCAGCTGATTCCGGACCTGGATGCCTGAGGAGGCGACGGGGACCGGAGACGGCCGAAGCCTCTGGGGCACTGCCGACGCCTCAAGCGACCCGGGTATGGATCCCGGGTCGGCTGCAACGCCGACGCTTCAATGCCCGACCGGAAAAGTCTGGGCGCCGCTGCCGCTGCCAGTGGTGGCGGGCGCTTCCTGGCTGCCCTGACCGACGCGATGGCCGGCGCCACACTGGTACACGCCCCAGGCCTGCGCACCGTCGGCCGGCTCGGCCAGCGGATGCACGGTGTCACCACCCATGCTGCCGGCCTCGTTGCGGGCCATCACTTCCAGCTCGTCGCGCACCTTGAGGTGGTTGCGGTCGACCGGGCCCAGGTGATCGGCCACGGACACGGTGACCTTGCCCAGCTGCTTGCAGTCTTGCATGTTGCCATACCAGTCGGTGCGCACCTTGCGCCCGGCGTCGTCGAGCTTGATGCCCCAGGTGCAACCGCTCAGCAAAACGGCCACGGCTACCGATGTCAGCAAGGTCTTGCGCATGTGGGCTCCGGAAAAAAGATCGCTGTCGAGTGGAAAAAAGGCCGAATGGGGTGCCCATCCGGCCTCCATGGTAGCGGCGCGGGCTGAACCGCGCAGCAAGGACTTACTTGGCGGCGTCACCGCCCTTGTCGACCGGATTGCCGTCGGCGTCCAGCACCTGCACGGGACCCAGGTCGAGGTCGCGCACGGACTGGCCCACCTTGTCCAGGTCACCGACGATCACCCAGGTCAGGCGGTCCGGCTTGATGATCTCGGCGGCCGCGGCCTGCACGTCCTTGTCCTTGAGCGACTCGATGCGCGACTTCAGCGTCTGCACGTAGTCGTCGGGACGGTCGTACTCGACGATGCCGGTCATGGCGCCGAGCACGTCGGACGTGGTCTCGTAGCTGCCCGGCAGGGCACGGATGCGGTTGTTGCGGATCTTCTGGATCTCGACATCCGTCAGCGGCTTGTCGCCGACAATGGCCTTGGCTTCCTTCAGCACCTCCTCCACCGACGGTGCGGTCTTGTCGGTCTGCACCGGGGCGTACATCAGGAACGGCGGCTGTCCGACGGCACTGAAGGCCAGGCTGTGCGCGCCGTAGGCCCAATGCTTGTCTTCGCGCAGGTTCATGTTCAGGCGCGAGGTGAAGGTGCCGCCGAAGGCACCGTTCATGACCGCCACGTCGAGGTGGTTGTCGGCCTTGGTGGACGGCGCCAGCAAGCCGGCCAGTACGATCGACTGCTTGGCGCCGGGGCGATCCATCAGGAACACGCGGGCGTGGTCCGCATCGCTGACCTTGGCCACGTTCTTGGCCGGGACGGCGCTGTCGGGCGCCTTCCAGTCACCGAAGGCCGCATTGAGGCGCGGCATGATCTCGTCCAGCGTGGTATCGCCGGCCACCAGGATTTTGACGTTGTCCGGGCGGATGAAGTCGCGCATGAAACCGCGCATGTCCTGCGTGGTCAGCGACTGGATCGACTCGGCCGTACCCGAACCGGTGAACGGCATGGCATAGGCATGCCCCTTGCCGTACAGCAACGGCGGCAGCACGCGTAGCGCCATGCTCATCGGACGGGTTTTTTCCTGCGCGATGCCGGCGATCCACTGCCGGCGCAAACGTGCCACGTCGGCGTCACGGAAGGCGGGATTGCGCACGATGTCGGAGAACAGCTCCAGCGACGGCTGCAGCTTGTCGTCCAGCGAATTCAACGACGCCGAGCAAAAATCCAGGCCGCAACCGGTATCGATTTCCGCACCCAGACGCTGCTTCTGCTCGCCGATCTGTACCGAATCGAGTTTCTCGGTGCCCTCGTCGAGCATGCCCATGGTGAAGCTGGACGTGCCCAGTTTGTGGCCCTGATCGGCGGCATAACCGGCACCGAACAGCAGCTTCATCTGTACCAGGGGCATGGTGTGGCGCTCGGCCAGGACCACCTGGATGCCGTTGTCGAGCTTGGCGTGCTCAAGCTTCGGGAAAGTCAGGTCCGGGAACTGGTCGACCTCGGGCACGCCCTTGCTGCGATCCACATCGCTCTTCACGGTGCGGTAGTCGCCCTTGGGCGACAGCTTGTCCTCGGGGCGACCCTCGGCGGCCGGCAGACCCGTGGTATCGGCCGCGTCACCCGGCTCGACCTTGCCCGGTTTCACCACCAGCGTGTAATCGCCCTTGGACAACCACTTGTCGGCGGCCGCCTTCACGGCCTCCGGCGTCGCGGCCATGGTGCGCTTGTAATAGGTCTTCCAGGCACCCGGATCGCCCAGATAGACCTGGCCCTCGGCCAGGGTGACAGCCTTGCCGGAGAAGCCGCCGACTTTTTCCAGACCGCGGATCACGTCGGCACGGTAGACGGTCTTGGCCCGTTCCAGTTCGTCGGCGGTGGGGCCCTCGGCCAGGAATTTCTTCCATTCATCGGCGATGGCGGCCTCGACCTCCTTCTCGTCGACACCCTTCTTCACCATCACGTTCATGCTCACGCCGCCGGCCAGCGAACGCGGCTGGGTGCCCACGGACACCGAATCGGCCAGCTTGTCCTTGTAGACCAGGCGCTGGTACAGGCGCGAGGTCTTGCCGTAGCCCAGCACGGTAGTGGCCAGGTCGATCAGCGGCATGGCGGCGTCTCCGCGCGGCGGCACGTTCCACTCGCGGAAAATGGCCACCTGCGGCACGTTGTCGGTCATGCTGCCACGGGTGGAGGTGTCGCGCGCGGCGATCCACGGCTGCGGGCGCGGCACTTGCGGACCGGCGGGAATGTCGCCGAAGTACTTCAGCGCCTTCTTCTTCGCTTCGTCCGGGGTGATGTCGCCGACCAGCACCAGCACGGTATTGGCGGCGCCGTAGTAATCCTTGAACCATTGCTTGACGTCACCCAGGGACGCCGCGTTCAGGTCGTCCATCGAGCCGATGGTGGTGTGATGGTACGGATGGTTGGCCGGAAAGCTGTTGGCCAGGATGTTGGCGTAGACGCGGCCGTAAGGCTGGTTCTCGCCCTGGCGCTTCTCGTTCTGGACCACGCCGCGCTGCTCGTCCAGCTGGCCCTGGCCGATGGCGTCCAGCAAGTGCCCCATGCGGTCCGACTCCATCCACAGCGCCATGTCCAGCGCGGTCTTGGGCACGGTCTCGAAATAGTTGGTGCGGTCCAGCGAGGTGGTGCCGTTCATGTCGGTGGCCCCGACCTGCTCGAACGGCTTGAAGTACTCGTCCTTGTGGTTTTCCGAGCCCTGGAACATGAGGTGCTCGAACAGGTGCGCGAAACCGGTCTTGCCCTTGGGCTCGTAGGACGAGCCGACGTGGTACCACACGCTGACCGCCACCACCGGCGCCTTGTGGTCCTCGCTGACCACGACGGTCAGGCCGTTCGGCAGCTTGAAGCGCGTATAGGGAATGTCCGGCACGGCGGCACGGGCCTCGGCGGTCGAGGCGGCCTTGGACGCGGCAAAGGCGGGTACCGCGCAAAGGGCGGCGGCAAGCGACAGGCAGCCTGTCGCCAGCAAGAGCGTGGATCGTTGCATGTTGTCCCCTCCGAATGGTGCGCATGCGATGCGCGTCTTGTCAGCCGCTCAAAGGTAACGGCCGCGGTGTCCGGCTGCAACGTCCGCGTGCGGACACCGCCATCCGTCCGCGGACACCCCGCAAGCCCGTGCGCGGCGCCATCGAAAAATCACAAGCAATTGAATTACATATATATTTTTATCGAACGGGAAATTGGCACGGTATCTGCAACGTCTTTCATGCACGCGAAGTGCACCCGACTCCCAACCCTCCAGAAGGACCCTTGCCATGAAAACCGAACATATCCTGATGTGCGTCCTGTTTGTCGCCTGCACCGCCCTGGTCGTGGGCTCGATGGTGGCCATGCTGGGCGCCGACGTCGCGCCGATCCGGCTGGCCAGCGACACCGCGCAAAGCCTGCCGCTGGCGTCGTTCGGTGTGCACTGATGCGATCGCCCCGCGCATAATGCGCGGATGCTGAACGTCATTCTGTACCACCCCGAGATCCCGCCCAATACCGGCAACGTGATCCGCCTGTGCGCCAACAGCGGCGCCCACCTGCACCTGGTGCGCCCGCTGGGCTTCGAGCTGGACGACAAGCGCCTGCGGCGCGCCGGGCTGGATTACCACGAATACGCCCGCGTGCAGGTCCACGACGATCTTGCCGCCTGCCTGGCGGCGCTGGAACAGCCACGGGTGTTCGCGTTCACCAAGTTCGCCACCCGTTGTTACACCGACGCGCGCTTCAGCGATGGCGACGCGTTGCTGTTCGGTGCCGAAAGCAGCGGCCTCGGCACGGCGGTGCTGGACACCATTCCGGCGCCCCGGCGGCTGCGCCTGCCGATGCGCCCGGACAACCGCAGCCTGAACCTTTCCAACGCCGTGGCCGTGGCCGTCTACGAAGCCTGGCGGCAAATGGACTTCACCGGCGCCATCTGAGCGGACAGCCGCTACAATCGGGGCATGACTGCCCAAGCCCGCTTTGTGCCCAGCCCCCTGCGCTTGATGGCCGGACGTGCCCTGGAGACGGCACTGAACCGGGCCGTGGCGCTGGACCCCGATACCCAGGCCGGCCTCGCCACGCTGCAGGGCCGGCGTCTGGACGTGCACCTGTCCGGTCCCGACATCACGCTGGCCATCCAGGTCGTGGACGGACGTCTGCGCGTCGGACCCGGCGACGACGACCTGCCGCCGTCACTGCGGGTCAGCGCCAGTCCGGGCAGCCTGCTCGGCATGGCGCTCGGCGGCGACCGCGACAACGTCGCCCCGGGCAAGATCGTGGTGGCGGGCGACGCCGAGCTGGCGCGCCGTCTGGAGAAGCTGGCACGCGGTTACGCGCCGGATGTCGAGGCCGCATTCGCACGCAGCTTTGGCGAGGTCCTTGGCGTGCCGCTGGCCCGCGCGCTGCACAAGGCGTTCGCGCACGTGCGCGACAGCGCCGCGCATGCGCTCGAAGATGGCGCCGACTGGCTGCGCGACGAGGCCCGACTGGGCGTCGCCCCCGGCGAGATGGACGCCTTCCTGGACGACGTCGACGAAGTCAGCGAACGCGTCGAGCGCCTGCAAGCCCGCATCGGCCGGCTCGCCGCCAGCCGGAAGCCGGACGCATGAGCACCCCGTTGCGGCTGGTTCCGCGCCTGCTGCGGGTGGCCAGTGTCCTGCTGCGCTACCGGCTGGACGAGGTCATCGATACCACCCACCTGTACCGGCCGTTGAAATGGATGCGCCTGGTGCTGCCGCGCGCGCGCGCCGACGTGCGCCAACTGCCGCGCGGCGCGCGCCTGCGTCTGGCGCTGAACGAACTGGGTCCGATCTTCGTCAAGGCCGGGCAGATGCTGTCCACGCGACGCGACCTGGTGCCGGCCGACATCGCCGACGAGCTGGCCCAGTTGCAGGACCAGGTACCGGCCTTCCCCGGCGCCGAGGCCCGCGCCAGCATCGAGCACGAACTGGGCGCGCCGGTCGGTACGCTGTATGCACGCTTCGACGAGACGCCGCTGGCCTCGGCCTCGATCGCGCAGGTGCACGCGGCCACCATGCACGACGGCCGCGAGGTGGTGGTCAAGGTGCTGCGCCCCGGCATCGCGCGTCGCATCGCCCGTGACGTGGACCTGCTGCGCGCGCTCGGCGAGCTGGCTCAGCGCTGGCACCCCAACGCCGACAAGATACGGCCTCTGGACGTGGTCGCGGAAATCGAAAAAACCCTGCACAACGAGCTGGACCTGCAGCACGAGGGTGCCAACGCCAGCCTGCTGCGGCGCAATTTCGAGCACTCCGACGACCTGTACGTGCCGGCGGTGTACTGGTCGCACAGCACCCACCGCGTGCTGACCCTGGAACGGGTCCACGGCGTCACCGCCGACGATATCGACGCCATCGACGCGGCGGGCATCGACCGGCGCGAGCTGGCGGCAATGGGCGTGCGCCTGTTCTACGAACAGGTCTTCCGCGACAACTTTTTCCACGCCGACGCGCATCCGGGCAACATCTGGGTGGACATCACGCGTGTCGAGAAGCCGCGCTTCATCGCGCTGGACTTCGGCATCATGGGCTCGCTGCCGGAAAACGACCAGTACTGGCTGGCCGAGAACTTCCTGGCCATGTTCGAGCGCAACTACCGACGCATCGCCGAACTGCACCTGGCCGCCGGCTGGATGCCGCGCCACGTGCGCGTGGACGAGCTGGAAACGGCCATTCGCACGGTGTGCGAGCCGTATTTCACGCGTCCGTTGTCGGAGATTTCGCTGGCCGAAGTGATCGCCAAGCTGTTTTCCACCGCGCGCCGCTTCGAGCTCACCCTGCAGCCACAATTGATCCTGCTGCAGAAAACGTTGCTCAACATCGAGGGCGTGGGCCGCATGCTGGACCCGAACATCGACATCTGGGCCGTCGCCCACCCGGTGCTCAAGCGCATCCTGCGCGAACGCTACAGCCCTCGCCGCGCCATGCGCACGCTGCGCCAGCGCATGCCCGAATGGCTGCACGCGGCACCGCGCATGCCGGACATGGTGCGTGAGCTGCTGGAACAGACGCTGGAAGGCCACACCAGCGTGCGCTTCTCCTCCTACGACCTGACCCGCCTGCACGCCGAGGCCCGCCACATCCGGCGGCTGCTCGCAGGCGGCCTGCTCGGCGCCACCCTGGCCATTTGCGGCGCGCTGATGTGGGCGTTGGCGCCGCAGTACGGCATCGGCTGGCCGGTGGGTCTGGGCGTCGCGGCGGCTGCGGTGTTTGGCGCCTCCTGGCCGCGCGGACGCTGACTCCCGCGAACCCGGACCAGGCACCCGGTGCACGCCATCGGAGGATATCGGCCATGCCACAATATCGGCATGCTTGCCGTCAGCCGTCGCATTCGCCTGCCCGACAACGAGCTCGTCGAACGCTTCACGCGTGCCGACGGGCCCGGCGGACAGCACGTGAACCGAACCGAGAGCGCGGTGGAACTGCGTTTCGACGTGGCGTGCTCGCCCAGCCTGCCGGAGGCCGTGCGCGAGCGCCTGCTGGCACGCCGCGACCGACGCCTGACCGCAGACGGTGTGCTGGTCATCCAGGCGCGCCGCTTCCGTGACCAGGCGCGCAACCGCGAGGACGCGCGCCAACGCCTGGTGGCCATCATCCGCGCCGCACTGGAGCCGGCGCGCAAACGCATTCCCACCCGCCCGACACGCGCCTCGCGCGAACGCCGGTTGACGCAAAAGAAACAACGCGGCCGAATCAAGCAATCACGCGGCCGCGACTGGAGAGGCGATTGATTTCCGACATCCCACCCCCCGGGGCACTGCCCGCGCGCATGCCCCATTACCGCGACCACCTCGGACGCAAATGTTGTCGCGGCCTGCTGCGCCTGTGCGGATGGCGCCTCGAGGGTGAATTGCCGGACCACGCCCGACTGGTGGTCATCGGCGCACCGCACTCGTCATTGTGGGACGGATTCTGGTGCCTGCTGATGAAAATCGGCCTGGGCGCCCAGGCCCGCATCATGATCAAACGCGAACTGTTCCGCGGCCCTCTGGCATGGGTATTGCGCAAGCTCGACTCGATCCCGGTCGAGCGCCACGCTGCCGGCGGCGTGGTCGGACAGATGGTGCAACGTTTCGCCGGCGGCGAGGCGCTGTGGCTGGCCATCGCGCCGGAAGGCACGCGCAAGCCGGTGGAACGCTGGAAGACCGGTTTCTGGCGCATCGCCCACGAAGCCGGCGTGCCGATTTTCCCGGTGGCGATGCACTATCCCGGCAAGTGCCTGGTCCTGGGCCCGGTCATGGAAACCAGCGACGACATGGAAGCGGATATGGCGCACTTGCGCGCCTTTTTCGCCCCGTACCGCGGCAAGCACCACGGCATCTGACCGGTTTCCCGGGATCGTGGGGGCCGCCACACCGGGGCCCTGGCAAGCACGGGATCATCGCGGCTGAAACCGCTCCCACGGGGCCGCCGGGAATGTCATGAAACCCTGCGCGAAGCGCTTCAGTCCCGATGGCCGGCATCGGAATCAGCCGGGTTTCCGCCTTCCTGCGCCTTGGCCGCCTGCGCCTCCTGCATCAGGCGCTTGGGCGGAGAGGCCGGCGCATCCGGCGGCACCAGCACCAGCACGGTCCAACCCGGCTTGGGCTCGACCTCGCGCTTGTTGGATGCCACACGCAGGCTGCCATTGGCATCGACACCGAACATCAGCACCGAATCGGCGCCGTTGTGCTCCAGGTACTGCGGCCAGTCATAGGCGTCGCTGAGCTGGGTGGCCTTGACCCGCCAGCCGGTGGACAGCATCTCGCTGAAACGCGAATGGGTCATCTCGTCCTGGAACAGCGCCTTGGACTGGATGCTGCCGGCAAACGCGGCCCGGTCGTGGCTTTGCGACGGCGCCAGAATGCGCAGGCGATACACACGCTCGCGGCCGAACACCTGGCGATACTGCATGCAGGTCAGCGAGTTCAGTTCGCGCCGGGTGGACATGGCCAGCAGGCGGCCGATGCCGGTGAGATCCATGTGCAACGCGGCATGCTGCGAGGTCGGATTGCCATAGAAGGTGGACAGGCCGGCCATGCGCGCGGCGCGGATGCCGTCCCAGTCGTCGTCGACCATCAGCACCCGGAACTTCTGCTCGCTGAGCACCTGCGCGACGGTACGTGCGACATGGTCGGAGCCGAAGATCATGACGCCGTTGGGATCCGGGTCGGCCACTTTCAGCCATTTGGCCAGTGGCCGCGCGGTGGCGCTCTGCAGCACCACCGTCCCGATGATCAGGATGAACACCAGCGGCACCAACTGGTTGGCGCCTTCCATGCCCAGCCCGCCCAGGCGCAGGGCGAACAGCGACGACACCGAGGCGGCCACGATGCCACGCGGCGACACATAGGAGATCAGCGCCCGCTCGCGCCAGTCGAGCTGGCTGCCGGCGGTGGACACCAGCACTGAAATCGGGCGGATCAGGAACTGCGCCACCAGGAAGATCACGATGCCGCTCCACAACACCCCCGGCGGCAACGGCCATTCCAGGCGCGCGGCCAGCACCACGAACAGCATCGACACCAGCAACGTGGACAGGTGTTCCTTGAAGTCCATGATGTGGTCGATGTGCACCTCGCGCATGTTGCCGAGCATGATGCCCATCACCGTCACCGCCAGCAGGCCCGACTCGTGTGCCAGGGTGTTGGACAGGCTGAACGCGCCCAGCACCGCGATGAGGGTGCCATAGGTCTGCAGAAATTCCGGTATCAGCTGCCGGTACAACAGCCAGCCCAACGCATAGCCGAGCGCCAGGCCGATCAGGGCACCGACCAGGATGGTCAGGCCGAAAATACCCAGCGAATGCCCCTGCTGGTGCGACACGATGGCCTCGAACACCAGCACCGCGAACAAGGCGCCCAGCGGGTCGATGACGATGCCCTCCCAGCGCAGGGTCCGCGCGATGCGGGCGGTGGGGCGCAACGTGCGCAGCATCGGGGTGATCACCGTGGGACCGGTCACGCAGGTCAGCGCACCGAACAGGAAGGCCAGTTCCCAGCTGACACCGGCGATCCAGTGCGCGGCGGCGGCCAGCAGGAACAGCGCCACCACCGCGCCGTAGGTCACCAGCCCGCGCACCGCCTTGCCGATGTCGCGCAGGTCGCTGAAGCGCAACGTCATGCTGCCTTCGAACAGGATCAGCGCCACTGCCAGCGAGATGACGGGAAACAGCAGATCCCCCATCATCGCGTCCGGATTGAACGCGCCGGTGACCGGACCCAGCGCGATACCTGTCAGCAACAGCAACAGGATGGCGGGGATGCGGATACGCCAGGCCAACCACTGGGCGAGAAACCCAACGACGAGAAGCAGGGTGAGCACTACGCCCAGATCAATTGCCATGCGCGCTCGCAGTCATGGATGTCGGAAGGCAGATGGTAACGGCAAAATGCGTCGCTGCGGGCACGAATTGCCATGGCAGCCTGTCGCCCGCGACCAGGCCGCGGCGAACAGGAAAACACGAAAGGGGAAGAGGACCATCAGGGAGAAGAGCCAGACCCCGGTACCGGAGCGGGGGAGGGGAGGGAGATCCGGTACCGGGGCGGCAGGTCGGTATTTGCGTACCCGACAGTTCAATTATGTGCCTGGACCGGGCCCGGGTCAAGTGCGCGCCACAAACCGCACCGCATTTGCGGCGAACAAAGCGTTTCCGTAGACGAACGACGCCGCCCCGCCATCGAACGGCTCGCCACCTTCCGACCCCGCGATCCGCGGATCAGGACGACGCGAGACGACGCAGTTGCAGTGCCTCGGCAAGATGCTCGCGGGTGACACAGGCGGTCGAGCCGTCCAGATCGGCGATGGTGCGGGCCACGCGCAGGATGCGGTGGTACGAACGCGCCGACAGGTGCAACTGCTCCAGCGCCCGCTCGAACCAACCGCGTTCGGCCGGGCCCAGCGCGCAGGCCGATTCCAGGTCGCGGCTGGACAACTCGGCATTGGCCACGCCGCCACGTGTCAGCGCATGTTGCCGCGCGTCGGCCACGCGGCGGCGCACGGCGGCGCTGGACTCGGCATGCTCGTTGCCGGTGGCGACCAGCTCGGACAACGGCACCTGCGGCACATCGACACTGAGGTCGATGCGGTCCAGCAGGGGGCCGGAAATGCGTGCCCGGTAACGCGCGATCTGGTCGGGTGTGCAGCGGCAGCGCCCGTCCGTGGCACCGGCATAACCGCACGGGCACGGATTCATCGCCGCGACCAGCTGGAAACGGGCCGGATAACGTGCCTTGCGAGCCGCCCGCGAAATGATGATCTCCCCCGACTCCAGCGGCTCGCGCAACACTTCCAGCACGTGCCGGCTGAACTCGGGCAGCTCGTCCAGAAACAGCACGCCGTGATGAGCCAGCGAGATTTCGCCCGGCTGCGGCTGCGAGCCGCCGCCGACCAGCGCCACCGCCGACGAGGTGTGGTGCGGCGCACGGAACGGGCGTTCGCGCCAACGCGTCAGGTCCACCGGCATGCCGGCCACCGAGCGCACCGCGCACGACTCCAGCGCGTCGCTTTCACCCAGCGGCGGCAGGATGCCCGGCAGGCGTTCGGCCAGCATGGTTTTGCCGGTACCCGGTGGACCGGAAAACAAAAGATGGTGACCGCCGGCGGCGGCGATTTCCAGCGCGCGCTTGGCCTGGAACTGGCCCCGCACGTCCGCCAGATCCAGGCCGACGTGCGCCACGCTGGCATCGGGCTCGGGCCGTGGCGGCGGCAGTTCCCCGCCGCGCAACCAGGCGCAGACATCGCCCAGCGTCTCGGCAACCAGAATGTCGGCACCGTCCACCAAGGCCGCCTCCGCGGCATTGCCATCGGGCACGATGACACACCGTTTGCGGCGACGCGCACGCAACAGGGCCGGCAGCACGCCGGAGACCGGACGCAATGCCCCGGACAACGCCAGCTCGCCGAGAAACTCGCAGTTTTCCATCCGCTCGCGCGGTATCTGCCCGGCGGCGGCGAGGATGCCCAGAGCGATGGCCAGGTCGAAACGACCGCCGTGCTTGGGTAGTTCGGCCGGCGCCAGGTTCACGGTGACCCGGGAACGCGGGTACTGGAAGGCCGTGTTCTGGATGGCCACGCGCACGCGGTCGCGCGCCTCGCGCACGGCAGCCTCGGGCAAGCCGACGATGGCGGTGCCCGGCAGGCCTCCGGAAAGGTGCACTTCAACCATGACCTGCGGTGCGGCAATCCCCTGCTGTGCCCGGCTCAGGGTGACAGCGAGACTCATTGGCAACCTCGGTGCGCCCGGCCTTCCACGCCTTGGCGTGGGGAAGGAAGGTGGCGCATTGCGGAGCGAAACATCATGGACCGGTCCCTGTCGCGACAACACCGTAACGAGATGCCACGCCACCGACCGCGAACCGGCAATCGGCCGTCGCCACAGGTTGCGCCCTTCAGCCGTCGGTCTCGAGCGCGACACGGACGCCGCGGACAAAACAACGCCGCTTCCGGCCCCTCGGGGTGAGGTGACGAGCCGGAAGCGGCACTCCCGGGAGAGGGTGAGTCGCTCCGCTGGGGCGCGATGGATGCCGGGATGGGGTCAGAGCTCGTGAAAAATTCGACCGCCGCAGGCAGGCGAATTTCACAGGATCTCAGGCCTGGTCCCCGGTCTCCAGTTCGGCGAGGCGCTTTTCCAGTTGCATGAGGCGCTCGCGGGTACGCTCGAGCACCATGCGCTGGACATCGAATTCCTCGCGCGTGACAAGGTCGAGGCGACGCAATCCGTGCGTCAGGACATCGCGGAAGTTGGCCTCGAGATCCTCTCGTGCCTGCGCCACTCCGGGCGGCACCAACTTGGCGAGCCGCTGCGCGAGCTGGTCAATGGATTCAACACCGATCATGGCAGCACCTCAAAATCGTTGGGGACCAGTCTATGCATCAAACAACTTCCCTACTATCAGGCAATGACAACGCGTCATGTAGGGATTTTCCTACAACGCGTCCCCCAGGTGTGGAGACACCGCAGCCACCGTTCAGGTTCTGTCGGCATACACGGCCCGGTTATAGTGGGCTCCCGCCCACACCCAGGCCGCCGTCATGAAACTGGTCACCGCCATCATCAAGCCCTTCAAGCTGGACGACGTGCGCGAAGCGCTGGCCGATATCGACGTGCAAGGCATCACCGTGACCGAGGTCAAGGGCTTCGGCCGCCAGAAGGGCCACACCGAGCTGTACCGCGGCGCCGAATACGTGGTCGACTTCCTGCCCAAGATCAAGCTGGAAATCGCCCTGCCCGACGACCTGCTGGAACGCGCCGTGGAAGCCATCCAGCAATCGGCGCGCACCGGCAAGATCGGCGACGGCAAGATCTTCATCAGTTCGTTGGATCAGGTCATCCGCATTCGCACCGGTGAGCTGGACGTCGACGCGCTTTGAGCACTGCCGGCGTGCGGGTATCTGGGAGCGGCCCATGGCCGCGAGCCCCTACCGTCCGATCCGACGCAATGGCAACCCGGCCATCAGATTGCGCTCGATGCGCTCCAGGGTGATGCCGCGGGTCTCCGGCACCAGCCATATGGTGAACACCAGGAACAGCACGTTGAGGCCGGCGTAAAGCCAGAACGTGGCGGCGTTGCCGATGCCGTTGAGCAAGGTGAGAAAGGTGGCGCCGACGATCATGTTGGCGATCCAGTTGGTGAACGTGGAGCAGCCGATGCCGAAGTCGCGGCCGTTGAGCGGCTGCACTTCCGAGCACAAGGTCCAGATCAGCGGCCCGGCCGACATCGCGAAGCCGACGATGAACAGCAACAGCGTGGCCACGGTGAACATCTGCTCGGCATGCGTGGTGATGCCCAAGTGCATCATGGTACCGACGATGCCCAGCCCCAGCGCCATGACCGTGAAGCCGGCATACAGGATCGGCTTGCGGCCCAGCCGGTCGACCAGGCCGATGGCGATGAAGGTGGCCAGCACGTTGACCAATCCGACCACAGCCGTGAACCACAGCTGCGACTGCGTGTCGTAGCCCATGCCCTCGAAAATGCGCGGCGCGTAGTACATGACCACGTTCATGCCGGTGAACTGCTGCATCAGCTGCAGCAGCACGCCCAGCCCCACCGAACGCCGGAAGTTGCGGTTCTTCAGGAACAGGCGAAAGCCGTGTTGCGGCGTTTTCAATTGCTCCCGGATGTCGTCGATTTCCTTGCCGACGCGCGCCGCATCGCCGCGCAGTCGTTGCAGCACCACGCGCGCATCCTCCGTGCGCCCGCGCATCAGCAGCCAGCGCGGGCTGTCCGGCAAGGTCAGCACACCAAGCAGAAACAGCGCACCGGGAATGGCGATCACGCCCAGCATCCAGCGCCAGCTGCCGATGTGGCTGAAAGCCAGGTCGGACAGGAACGCGGCCAGAATGCCGATGGTAATCATCAGCTGGTAGATCGACACCATGGCGCCGCGGCTTTGCTCGGACGCCACCTCGGCCAGGTACAACGGCGCGGTGAAGGTGGCCACGCCCACCGCCAGCCCCAGCACCAGGCGGCCAAGGATGAGCGCCTCCGGTGTATGTGCCGCGCTGCACAGCAACGAGCCGGCCACGAACAATACCGCCGCCAGAATCAGCGAGCGCTTGCGACCCAACTTCGCCGACAGCCAGCCTGCCCCCAGCGCGCCCACCGCCGCGCCCAGCATCATGGCGCTGACGATCCACTCGATGATGCGGTCGCTGACGCCGAAGTCGTCCTGGATGAACTGCACCGCGCCGGAAATGACGCCGATATCCAGCCCGAACATCAAGCCGGCCAGGGCCGCCATCAGGCAGATGAAGACGGTGGCCCGGCGGGCGTGCTGCGATGCGGATGCAGTGGGTGTGGTCATGGCGTGGCCTCGAGGAAAGGAGGAGTCAGGCGGAAGAAGCATCAGCCGGCAGGCCGGCAAAACACGGTTCGGGCAGACCGCGGTGGCCGCCCTGACAGCAAAAGACATGTCCCGACGCGAGGTGGCGACGGCGCTGTGGTACCGGCATGCCGTCGTGCGCACTGGTGACGAACAGCGTGTCCAGGTTCGCGCCGCCAAAAGCCGGCCGCGACACCTGCGGCGCCGGCACGGGAACGACGATGTCCTCGTGCCCGTCCGGGGTGTAGCGCACCACGCGCCCCATGCCCCATTGCGCATTCCACAGTCCGCCATCGGCGTCCACGGCCGAACCATCCGGCTCACCGTCGATGCCGTCGAGGTCGACCCAGTCCTCGACCGCACCGACGCTGCCGTCCGTACGGTAGGCGCAGCGCCGGATCACGCGCGTGGGCGAGTCGCAGAAATACAGCGTGCGCCCGTCCGGGCTGAACGCCAGGCTGTTGGAGATCGCCACGCCACCCAACGCCAGACGATGCAGCGAGAGGTCGGCGTCGAGGCGGTAGAAGCCACCCAGCGGCCGCGCCGGCGTGCCGTCCGACGGCTCGTGCAGGGTCCCGAACACGAACCGCCCCTCGCGGTCGCAGGCACCGTCGTTGAGGCGCGTGGGCAGGTCCGGCTCGACCTCGCACACCTCACGCAGGCGGCCGCTGGGCAAATGAAAAAAGGCCAGCCGCGAGGCCAGCCCCAGCAACAGCCAGTCCGGATCCCGGCACAGCGCCAGCGTGGCCATGCGTTCAGGCAAAGCCCAGGTGCGGCTGAGGCCACCTGCCGGATCGTGCGACCACAGCGTCGCGGCCTGGATGTCGGTCCAGAACAGGCGCCGCCGACGCGGGCACCATACGATGCCCTCGCCCAGCGTGTTGCCGGCGGCAACGGCCACATCGGCGCGCACGCCGCTCACACCCAACCTCCGTCGACGATGAAACTCTGTCCGGTGCACATGCGGCTGTCGTCGGCGGCGAGGAACAGTGCCGCGCGGGCCAGGTCGTCCGGCTCCAGATGGCCGGGCAGGCACTGCCGGCGCGCGATCTCCGCCTCGCCCTCCGCATCCAGCCACAGACGCTCCTGTTTCTCGGTGATGACCCAGCCCGGGACCAAACAGTTGATGCGGATGCGGTCCTTGCCCAACGGCCGCGCCAGGCCGTTGACCAGACCGTGCACGGCGGCCTTGGCCATGGCGTACAACGGGTAGTCGCCGTTCTTGATCATCCAGCCGGTGGAGCCGAAACAGATGATCGAACCACCGCCGGCGCGACGCATGTCCTCGACCACGGCGCGGGTCGCGAAAAACTGGTGCCGCAGGTTGACCGCGATGCCCCGGTCGAAATCGGCCGGACCGGTGCCTTCCAAGCTGTGGCGCTGGTCGTTGGCGGCATTGTTGACCAGCACGCGAACGCCGCCGAGTGCCCGGCGCGCGGCGTCGACCGCACGCGCCAACGCATCCAGGTCGGTGAGATCGCAGGACATGAACCACGGCTGGTGCGCGGCGTCGGCCAGCTCGGCCACCAGGGCCTCCCCGTGGTCACTGTCGATGTCCAGGAAGGCCACCCTGGCACCCTGGACGGCGAACGCGCGCACCAGTGCCGCACCGATGCCGGTGGCGCCACCGGTGATCAGTACGCCACGGTCTTTCAGGCTGGGGTAGCTGGCTGCTTCGGTCATCCGGAACTCCGTGGTCGTGAGGGACGCATCACCATTCGGCGACACTGCCGTCGGCATGGCGCCACAACGGATTGCGCCAACGGTGACCGACCGCGGCGCGCTCGTCCACATAGGCCTGGTTGATCTCCACGCCGAGGCCCGGCCCGTCCGGCATGGCCACGAAGCCGTCGGCGTAGGCGAACACCTCGCGATCGACCACATAGTCGAGCAGGTCGTTGCCGGTGTTGTAGTGAATGCCCAGACTCTGCTCCTGGATGAAGGCGTTGTGGCACACCGCATCCAGTTGCAGGTTGGCGGCCAGCGCGATCGGGCCCAGCGGACAATGCAGGGCCAGGGCCACGTCGTACGCCTCGGCCATGGCGGCGATCTTGCGCGTCTCGGTGATGCCGCCGGCATGCGACGGATCGGGCTGGATGATGTCGATGCCGCCGGTGGTCAGCACCCGCTTGAAGTCGTGGCGCGTGTACAGGCGCTCGCCCAGCGCCAGGGGCGCCGGCGCGATGCGGGCCAGTTCCGGAATCGCCTCCAGGTGTTCGGACAACACCGGCTCCTCGATGAACATCAACTGGCAGGGCGCCAGCTCACGCATCAGCACCTTGGCCATCGGCTTGTGCACGCGGCCGTGGAAATCCACCGCGATGCCGAAATCCGGACCCACCGCGTCACGCACGGCGCCGACGTTGGCCAATACCTTGTCAACCTTGGTGTGGCTGTCGATGTACTGCATCTCCTCGGTGCCGTTCATTTTCACCGCGGTGAAGCCGCGCGCGGCGGCTTCTCTTGCCGCTGCCGCCGTGTCGTCCGGACGATCGCCACCGATCCACGAATACACGCGGATGCGCTCACGTACCGGCCCGCCCAGCAGCTCGTGCACGGGCACGCCCAGATGTTTGCCCTTGATGTCCCACAACGCCTGGTCGATGCCGGCGATGGCGCTCATCAGGATCGGACCGCCGCGATAGAAGCCGCCACGGTACATCACGCTCCACAGGTCCTCGATGCGGCGCGGATCCTTCCCGACCAGGTAGTCGGCCAGTTCAGCGACGGCGGCGGCGACGGTCTCGGCGCGCCCTTCCACCACCGGTTCGCCCCAACCGCTGATGCCGGCGTCGGTGTCGATGCGCAGGAACTGCCAGCGCGGCGGCACCAGAAAGGTCGTCAATCGGGTAATTTTCATGCGTGTGTGTCCTTGTCGGCCGCGCGCCAGGCCGCGGCGAAGGCATGCGCGCGCGCGGCCACCTCGGTCGCTGTCATGCCGGGTTTGTACAGGGCCGAACCGATGCCGAAGCCGGCCGCACCGGCGACCAGCCAGGGCCTCATGTTGTCAGTACCAACGCCGCCGACCGGCAGCACGGCCACCTCCGGCGGCAACACCGCGCGCCAGGCCTTGAGCCCGGCCGGCCCGACCTGGCCGGCGGGAAACAGTTTCAGACCTGCGGCGCCGGCATCCAGTGCGGCAAACGCTTCGGTGACGGTAGCCACACCCGGTGTACACAGCAGACCGGCATCACGGGCCGCGGCAATGACACGGGTGTCCGCATGCGGCATCACGATCAGACGGCCGCCGGCTTCGGCCACCTGCTGCACATCGTCCACGCGCATGACCGTGCCGGCGCCCACCAACGCCCGGGGGCCGGCCAGCTCGGCCAGCATGCGGACACTGCGCAACGGATCTGGCGAGTTGAGCGGCACCTCGAGCAGGCGGAAACCGGCCTCCAGCAAGACGGTACCGATGTCGGCCGCCTCCGATGGGCGGATGCCGCGCAGGATGGCGATCAGCGGCAGGGGACGCAGCCAGTCATTCAGCATGTCGTTGCTCCGGTGACACGGATTCGGCGCCGAACAGGCCGGCCCGGCGAGCGATCCGCCACAGCCCGTGCGCGGCGGCACCATCGGCGGTCAGGACCACGCGAATGCCGAACAACGCCGCCGCCCGGCGGTAACGCCGGCACAGCGATTCCGCGCCGATCAGTTGCAGCGGTGCGCGGGTGTCGAAACGGCCGTCGGCCAGCATGGCACGATACTCCTCCCCGATCAGCAGCCCGGACAAGTAATCGGCGCTGCCGGCAGCCGTCAGGCGACCTTCCAGTTGGCGCGCGCGGGTACTGAACAGGCGGCTGAATCCGCCGGCGCCACCGCTGTCGCGCGCCTCGCGCACGCCCTGCACGAAGGCGCTTTCGTCGCCCCCCGCGGCATCCATGCCGGTGCCGAGGATGGAGTGGGCGCTCAGGACCGCGTACAGCTCGCCGGTCATGAGGGTAACGAAATCGTGCACGGCCGCATCGCGTACGGCGGCCCATTTGCTGTGCGTGCCCGGCAGGACCCAGGTGACCGGTACCGCCCCCGGTGCCATCGCGGCCATCGCGCCGAGCAGCTGGGTTTCCTCGCCACGCATCACGTCGGGACCACGCCGGTTGTGCACGCCGGGCACCAGATGCAGGATGCGGCCACCGTCCAGTGCGACGCCGCCGAGGCCGGCCGCCAGGGTATCGAGGCCGGCGGGCGCTTCCACGTACGGGACCTCCTGCCACCCCTGACGACTGCCGACCATGCCGCAGGCGATCCATGCCGTACCAGCCCAGCCCGCCGTGACGGCATCCAGCGCGGCAGCGAAGCCACCCTCGGGGAGATGGCGGATGCCCCACGGCTGCTCGCGCGCATCCAGAACGGTTCCTGCGGCATCCATGCGCCAGGCACGCAGGCTGGACGTGCCCCAGTCCAGGGCGATCAGCGACGGCGGGGGAGTCGGCACCTGCGGCATCAATCGGCGTCCTTCCAGATCAACACGTGCGCCGGCGCAAGCGGGGACTTGCCGTGGACGATCTTCGCGCCCGCCGGCAGAGTCGGCGTGTAGGACTCGGGGTTGTAGTTGACCAGGAAGTGGTAGCCGCCGCGCCAGCTCGCGAACACGCCCGCGGGCAAATCCAGGATATCCACCCCGGCGCGCCGATAGACTTCACGCACCAGCTTGCGCTCCAGTTTGCCGTCATCGGTGGACACGCCGATCATCGTCACCGTGCCCTTGCCGAGCTTGCGCGTGGTCGCCGCCGCCTTGCCCGCGTAGTAATGGTTGGCGTAGGTGGCCAGCACCTCGGTACCGTCGCGCGGCATCAGGATGTCGGCCCAGCGATGCCAGTCGTAGCTTTGGCCGCCCGCCTTCACCTTGCCGTCGGCACTGGGCGGAATGGCATCGAAACCCTGGATGTCGGCGCCGATGAGGTCCAGGATCGGCGCCGCCCACGGCCCGTCCGGGAAGTGCGCCAGGGCATCCTTCTGGCCGCTGCGCGCGGTCAGGATCAGATGACCACCCTGTTTCACGTAGCGTGTCCACTTGCGGACCAGCTCCGGCCCCACGATCTGGTAAGCCGGCGCGATGAGGAACGGATAGCGCGAAAAATCGTCACCCTCGGCGATGAAGTCCATCGGCGCGCCGGTGCTTTTCACGATCTGCGTGAAGGTGTGCCGGTACGCCCACGAATCCCACAGGCGGGTCTGCGGCTGGATTTCCAGATCCCAGAAATTGGCGTGCTTCCAGAGATAGCCGGTGGCGCGCGCATTCAGCGCGGCAGGGCGTTCCGCCCCGGGATCAAGCTTTTTCTGGAAAGTGTTGATCTCGTGCACCGTGTCGACGTATTCCTTGCCGGTACGCGCCAACGTCACGCCGTCGGTGGTGGTCAGCGCCGCGTGATACATCTCGCTGCCGGCCAGCGGATGGCGGTAACGGTAGGTGGAAATGAACGAACCGCCGGTGGCAAACACCTGCCACATCCACATGTTGATCGCGCCCGGCATCGGCTGTGGATTGATGGACGCCCAGTTGACCTGCCCGGGCTGCATTTCCATCACGCCGAACGTCCCCTTGATGGGCCGGAAGTACGCCGACGCCTCCATCACCGTGGTCGGATAGCCGATCGCGTAGTTGTCGCCGCCCAGAGCATTGGCGCCGGACACCGGATACATCGTGTAGGACATCAGATCCAGCTTCCGGGTGCGACGCGGATCGCTGGCACGGGTAACGTTGGTGTAGTTGGTGGTCACCCATTGCCCGTGGCGGGCATATTTCTTGATGATGGCGGCCTGCATGTCCAGGAAAGCCGCGGTGGTGTCGGCCTGGTAGCGCGCAAAATCCAGCAGCGCCTGCGGGCTGAGCGCATCCTCGCCGGCCAGCGAGGCGTTGGGGATCAGCACCTCGTCGAAGCGGCGGTAGCGGCTGGACCAGAACGATGCGCCCCAGGCCTTGTTGAGTGCCTCGACGCTGCCGTACCGGTCACGCAGCCATTGCTGGAACGCCTGACGCGCACTGTCGCTGTAATCGGCAAACGTATTGGGTTCGTTGTCGACCTGCCAGCCCCATACCCGCGGGTCGTCACCGTAGCGCTTGGCCATCTCGGTGACGATGCGGCGCACGAATTTGCGGTAGGTCGGATCGGCCAGCGACACCTCGGCGCGGATGCCGAACTGGTGGCGCCGCCCGTCCTCGTCGACGCGGTACACCTGGGGATACTTGTTCATCCAGCTTGGCGGCGCCGGGGTCGGCGTGCCGAGAATGACGCGCAAGCCGTTCTCGTGCGCCAGCTCGATGGCATGATCCAGCCAGGCGAAATCGAACTTGCCCTCCTCCGGCTCCATGTAGGTCCAATCGAACTCGGCCATGTGCGTGAAATCGAAGCCGAGCCGGGCAATCCCGCGCAGGTCCCGTGGCCAGTCCTTTTCCGGCCATTGCATGGGGTAATAATAGGCGCCGAAGGTCATCGGCTTGTCCTGGTGCAGCAAAGCCGCACCCTGCGCCGTCGCATCCGCCGCGACGGACGGCGCCGAAAGACCCGCGGCTGCCAGCATGGCGACCGCGACGGCAGTCGAAAAAAGTCCCCGATTCATGCATCGATCCTTCGCGGATGTTATTTGTCAACTTATACTACAATTAAATTCCTTGCAACGATGCCGCGCATGACTGAACCGCTCCACACCGAAAGTGCCGCCACCCTGGCCGCCGTGCATTGGTCGGTACACGGAACAGCACATCCGTTGCCATCCTATCTGGACCGCAACTACCTCATTGACGGCCCGCAAGGCCGCCATGTGCTGAAAATCGCCCATCCGTCGTGGGCGCAAAGCGATCTGGATCTCGAAAACCGGGCCATGCTGGCACTGGCCGAACACGAACCCGACATCGGCTGGCCGCGCGTCCGTTTCACGACGTCGGGCGAGCACCTGCTGTCGCTTCCGATCGATGGTGAGCGCCACTTCGTGCGACTGCTGAGCTTCGTGCCGGGCGGCACCTGGGCCGACCAGGTACCGCGGCTGGCAATGCCGGATCGGGCTGTCCTGGAGAAAAGCCTCGGTGCAGTGACAGCGCGTCTGACCTTGGGCCTGGCCGATTTCCGGCACCCCGCGGCGGCACGGAAACATCCCTGGAACCTGCTGGCCCTGCCCGGGCTCGCCGATACCGTGCCGTCCATTCCCGATTCCGGCATCCGGGCCGCCGTCGCCACCCACATGGCACGCGTGAGCGAGCGCATGCCGCAATGGCGCGAGCAGCTCCCCATGGCCGTGGCCCACAATGATGTCAACGACCACAACGTGATCGTGCGCCGGGACGCCGCCGGTGTCTGGCAAGTAGGATCGGTCATCGATTTCGGTGACATGTGCACCAGTTTTCGCATCGCCAACCTGGTCACCGCCTGCACCTACGCCATGGCCGGCGCCGACGACCCGGCCGCCTGCGCCCGACGCATCGTCGGCAGCTACCTTGCCCACGCGACGCTTTCGGATGCCGAACGCGAAGCGCTGTGTGATCTGATCCGGGCGCGCATATGCCAGAGCATCCTGATGGCCGCGCGTGCGCACGCCGCGCAGCCCGACAATGATTACATCCTGGTGTCGCAGCAGGCCCTGACCCGGCTGCTCCCCATTCTCGCCGCACTCGCCCCCACGGCACTGTGCCCGCCCGCCGCGGAGTCCGCCCATGATTGAGTCCCCCCAGTTGTCGTCGATCCCCGAACGTGACAACGACGCCCTCCTCGCACTGCGTCGGCGCCACCTCAACCCGACCCTGAGCGTGTCCTATGACACACCGCTGAAGATCGTGCGCGGCGAAGGCGTGTGGCTGTACGACCAGCATGGGCAGGCCTATCTGGACATGGTCAACAATGTCTGCCACGTCGGCCACTGCCACCCGCGCGTGGTGGCCGCCGGCCAGGCGCAGATGGCACGCCTGAACACCAACACCCGGTATCTGCACGACAATATCGTGGAATATTCGCTGCGCCTGACAGCAACCCTTCCCGAACCGTTGTCGGTGCTGTTTCTTACCAATTCCGGCACCGAGGCCAACGATCTTGCCTGGCGTCTCGCACGCGCGCATACCGGTCGCCACGGCGCCGTGGTGCTGAATCACGCCTACCATGGGCACTCGCCGTCGATGGTGGCGATGAGTCCGTACAAATTCGACGGACCGGGCGGCGCGGGTCGTGCCGATCACGTTGCCGTGGCCGCCATGCCGGACGTGTACCGTGGCGCATATCGCGATCCGTCATGCGCCGGCGCATATTATGCCGAAGACGTAAAAACGGCCATATCCGATCTCGCATCACGGGCCGTTGAGCCGGCCGTCTTCTACGCCGAGTCCATGCTCGGCTGCGGCGGCCAGATCGTACCGCCCGACGGCTACCTGCGTGCCGCCTATGCCGCCGTGCGCGGCGCCGGCGGACTGTGTCTGGCTGACGAAGTGCAGGTCGGTTTCGGTCGTGACGGCGAACATTTCTGGGCCTTCGAGCATCAGGACGTGGTGCCGGACATCGTCACCATCGGTAAGCCGATCGGCAATGGCCATCCGGTCGCGGGCGTCGTGACCACACCCGAGGTGGCTGCCAGCTTCGTCAATGGCATGGAATACTTCAACACTTTCGGCGGCAACCCGGTGTCCTGCGCCATCGCGCTGGCGGTACTGGACGTGATCGAGGACGAACAGCTTCAGGCCAATGCGCACCGTGTCGGCAGCATGTTGATGGACGGCCTGCGCGAACTGGCCACGCGCCATGCCTGCATCGGCGACGTGCGCGGCCGCGGCCTGTTCATCGGCGTGGAACTGGTGTGTGACCGCGACCGGCGCACCCCGGATGCCGCACGGGCCGCGCGCGTGGTCGAGGCGATGAAGGCGCGCCACGTGCTGCTGTCCACCGAAGGGCCGGCGCACAACGTGCTGAAGATCAAACCACCGATCGTGTTCGGCAGCGAGCACGCCGCGGAATTTCTGGAAAAGCTGGACGAAACACTGCCGTGAATCCGCGATCTGTGCATGCGGGCCCGGTCAAAGCAGGTCGTGCCGGGCGGCTATCGGCCACGAGGGCGTCTCCGCTCAGCGGGGACTGCCGGCATGGTGGTGCGTGCCACTCGATCCATTGACCCCGGGCGGCAAGCGGCCGAACCGGATCTTCAACGCGCCATCGTCCCCGCCATTGACCACTGCCACTTCGTCCGGGCCGGTCTGGTAGATTGCCGGCCAGGAATGCTTGAACCCGATCGGCCAGGCCGCCGGATCGTTCGTCATCCAGCTGGCACCGCCATCGTCGCTGTACGACACCTCGTTCTGGCAGGAGGTGATCAGCAGGAGCCCGTCCCGGGTGGACACAATGGACGGGCCGCAACGCTGGTCGGGGATGCCGGTGCCCAATCCATCCGGCCAGTGACGACCGTCGCCGGAAATCTGATAGGCCACGTCGCAGTCCGGCCCCGCCCCGCAGACCTCGAACGCCAGAATGTAGCGCCCGTCGGCCATGCGCGTCATCACGGGCATGCCGGGGCGCGCGTCGCCGCCGCCGGTTTCCTTGACCACATGTGCCACCGGCCCCCAAGTGGTGCCACCATCGGTGGAAACGCGCTGTGACACGACCTGGTTGTACGACGGCGAGCCATCAGCCAGGGTTTCGTCAGCGTACAAAACCGACAACGAGCCGTCGCCAAGCACGTTGAAGGTCGGCTCCCACAGCCCGCGATCGGTTCGTCCACCGGGGTTCTCATTCGCATCGATATCACTCAGATGACTCCAATGGGTTCCGCCATCGACACTCCGGTATACGGGCAGACGATAGGAACGGCCGTCCACCACGGAACGCATGGCCAGCAGCAAGGTGCCATCATCCAGCCGCACCAGCTCGCCGTTGTCCAGGTCGCGTCCGGACTCCGCGACCTGCGTCACCACGGCCCAGCTGCGCGCATGGTCGTCGCTGCGCACAATCTCCAGCCGGGACGGGGCATGCTCCGGAAAGACCGTGTACACCATCAGCCAGTGCCCGTCGCCGAGCGCCGTCATGCGACCCCAGGACGCGCCGGCTTCGGTCACCGTCACCGTGTCCTGCCATGTCACCGGACCCGCCGGCGCGGCCGCCGCCATGGCGGGCACTGCCCATGCGGCGAGCAGCAGCAGACAGGTCCTGAATAGGCTCCTGGAACAACTCATCCACCTGACCTCCCCGATTCCCGTGGTCGCGTTCCGGCAGTGTCGCCCGCCACGTGCTTGCCGGCGTCCAGCTGCAGGTAGTCCACGTCGACGACATGCTTGCCGCCGGTCAGGTCGACCGTGTTGAAACCCGCCATCAGCGGCACATGCAACGTCGCCATTTTCCAGTTGCCCGCCGCTTCCGGTTTCACCGCGGCATCGGATTGCGCGGCACCGTTGACCGTGAATGCCGGTACGCCCGGAAGGCCCAGATCGGCGAACCGCACGTGTACCACGCGTGATCCGGCACGCTCCACGTAAATCCGGAAGCGAAGGCGCGAGGCCGCGCCGGACGCGATTCGCGCCTTGCGCCCGTTGGAGGCCATGTCGTCGCCGATCTGCACCGCACCGGTACGCGCCGCATCCTCGGCCTCGTAGCGATGAAAATCCAGGCCGGAGGCCGCCGCGACGATGACGTTCGCGTCCGGATCATCGGGTGCCCGCGACGTCGACGAGGACGTCACGTGCAGAAAACTCCCGTCGTCGCGGCGCAACAGCTCCTGGGTCCAGCCGGCATGGATGTTTCCGGTCTGCTTGGCCACCGGAGCAGGCACCTCCCACCAGGGGCCGCGGCCCAGGGCATTGTTCCAGTACAGCGCGTGCCCCGCTTCGTCACCGCCTCCTCCGGCGCGTTCGGCCAGGACCACCAGTACCCCCTGCGGCCCCCCGACCGGGAACCAGCGCAACACCGGGCACGCCGCCGGCCAGGCCCCCGAAGCGGTGGCCACCGCGGCGCCGGTGCGGGACGGGTCGCCCCAATCCAGGCCGTCGCGACTGAACTTGATGAAGACCTTGCCGTTGTCCGGGCCGTCGATAAGCTCGTAGGTCATGGCGTAGCGACGATCCGGCAACCGTGCCACCGTGGCCATGCCGGGACGCTGCACGCCGCCGGGAATGGCCACATCCAGCACTTCGGGCCCCCAATGCCGCCCGCCGTCGTCGGACACCTTGTGCGCCAGTACCTGGTTGTAGCCTTCCGATTTGTGCCGTTCCGACGAGTAGTAGGCCACCATGCGGCCGTCGTCGAGCACATGCACATTCGGTTCCCACACTCCCTTGTTGTCGGGGTCGGACGGCGCTCCGCCACCGCTCACGATCGAACTGCGGTAATGCCAGGTACGGCCGTCGTCGGTGGATGTGTACAACTGCAGGTCCTGGGCGAACAAGCGGTCATGCTCGTCGCTGGCCGTGGCATTCGCCGCCAGCAACAGCGTACCGGCATGCAGGTCGCCACTGTCCCGCGACAATCGGCTGAGGTGCGGCTGCCAGCGCAATTGCCAACGCGGATCGCCGGCGTGGCCCTGGTCGGCAACATGGCCCAGCAAGGTCCAGCTGCGGCCCTGGTCGCGGCTGCCGTACAGGGGGATGCCCGCGTCGCCATGCTGCTCGAACACCATCAGCCACGGGGCGTCGGAACCGGCCTTGCCGGCGACGGGACGGGCAATCGACACATAACCGGTGCCGTCGGCGATGCGCGTGTCTTGCCCGGCGGGGTGTGGGGGCGTGGCAGCGGCGGTGCCCGGACCGGCCCACGCCAGCGCCACCAGCAACACGGATACGAGATGTCTCACTTGCGGTCTCCCGTCGGCCGTCCGCGCACCCGGGCCGGATGCGCGGAACAGCGGCTGTCTCACATCTTGAAACGCACGCCCAAGGCGTAGGTGCGATCCTGGTAGCGGATGTCACGCGGGCGGGTCGTGCCGCTTCCCCAGTACTGGTGCAGGTTGGCGCCGGTGAGGTTGCTGCCCGACAGCACCACCGTGAGCTGCGGCGTCACGTCGTAACCGATCGACAGATCCAGCTGGTTGGCCGGCTCGATCTCGTCGTTGACGCCGGCCACGGTCGGCTGGTTGAAACCGTCGATGTAGCGACTGCGGTAGTTGTAGGCCAGGCGTGCCGATACGCCGTATTTTTCGTACATCAGGACGACGTTGTAGTTGTTCTTGGACACGTTCTGCAGCGGTGAACGCACCATCGGGCCACCAAGGTATTGCGGTGAGCGCGTGTTGCCCTCGATGTAGGTGTAGTTCAGCTGTACGCCGAGGCCACTCCAGGCGCCGGGAAGGAAATCGAAGAACTGCTGATAAGCCAGCTCGGCACCATCCAGATGGCCGCTGCCGGCACTCTGCGGAGACGACAACTGGTAATCCTCGCCGTTGATGACCACGTCGGTGACATAATTCTGGATGTAGCCGTCGATGTCACGATAGAACGCGCCGCCACTCAGGTAACCGCTGGGAGCGAAATACCACTCCAGCGAGGCGTCGTAGTTGTAGGACTTGATCGGCTTGAGGTTGGGGTTGCCGCTGGACGCGACACCGGCGCGGTTGATGGTGCCGGGATTCAGCGACATCGAGGGGTTGAGCGATCCGAATCCAGGGTAGGAAACGGTCTTCGCCGCGTCCAGGCGCAACATAAGCTGGTCGGTGAAATGCCAGTTCATGCTGATGTTGGGGAGATACACCGGCTCGCTGGTGGATACGGCAAGCGGCGAATAGACGTCCGTATCGGCATTGTAGGAATAGGCATCCAGGTTGCGCTTGATCCGCTTCGCGCGCATGCCGATCAGGCCGTCCACCGGACGCCCGAACAACTCCGCGTCGTAACCCATCTGCACATAGGCCTCCGCGGATTTCTCCTGGATGTGGTAATAACGCCCCGGATTCTCGGCCACACGGCCGGACGGTGTACCGTACAGGTTGCGGATCTCGTCGGCATGACCGGTCAGATAGTCGAAACACGGTGTCAGCCACGAATTGGGAATGGCATCGGTCTTCGGCATCGCACAAAGAAAACCGGACGGGAACCGGGCTCCCACCTGGTTGGCCGGATTGGGCGTCTCGGTGATGTTGCCGGTGCCGGCCCCACCCGGAGGTGCGATCGACTCCTCCACGCTGCCGACATAGGTGGCCTTGTGCTGGGCGTAACGCAGGCCGAAATCCACATAGCTGACGAACGCGCCGCCGATGTCGACGTTGCCGTCGCCGCGCCAGGCGAACTGCTTGGCCTTGTCGTCGTGCCAGGTCTGGAACAGGCCGTTGAGGTAAAAGTTGTCCGGGTTGGACTGGATGTCGTTGCCCAGGGTCCAGTTCTGCTGGTGGCCCCCGATGCCGTCCCAGATGGTGGTGACAGGACCCTTCATGAAGGTGTCGACGATGAAGGTGTTGTCGTTGAACGACGTGGACGTGAACGACAGGTCGGACGACAGGCTCACGTTGTCGCCGTGCCACTTGACGCCAATCGAGTTTTGTATGTCGTGACCGCGCTGCACATGCGCCTGGGTGCTCGTCGCGGCGTAGGTCTGGCCGCGCCACGTGCCACCGGCGGCATCACAGATGGTCTGACCCTCATAAGGTGAGCCGGTCAGCTGGTTCGCGTAACAATGATCAGATACCGACAGGTTGGTCGGCGTCACCAACCCCACGGGATTGGAGAAATAAAACGGTTGACTGTAGTCGTCCTTGATCCAGGCATAAACGCCCTCGGCGTAGAACTCCAGATCGTCGTTGGGCTTCCACTGCAACGCGTAGTTGAGCTCGGGGCGCTTGCGGTGCCCGATGTTGTAGTCCGCGCCAAACCCGTGGGGCGAGGCGATCAGATCACCGTTGTCGGTACGCATCGGCGCACCGGCGCCATCGGTCAGGACCGTGGGAAAATCCCCCCAGACGGCGTTGTACTGGTAATGCTGACCGATGAACGAGGCGTTGACCAAGGCACCGAATTGGCCATGATCGGTGTCCCAGCGATTGCTCAGCAGGAGACTGGCATTGGGATCGGTATGCCCACCGTACTTGCTGTGCGTCGCGGTGTAGGTGAAAGCCACCTTGCTGCCGTCGAAATCCAGCGGACGATACAGTTGCATGTCGACCACGCCGGCGATGCCGCCATCGAGCAGACTGGCGTTGCTGGACTTGTACACTTTGATTGATTTCACCGACGTCGCAGGCAGATTCTGGAACGCAAAACTGCGTCCGACACCACTGAATATCTCGCGTCCGTTGAGAGTGGTGACGACGTTGGGAAGGCCTCGCACCACCACGCCGGTGGTTTCCCCCTGGAAGCCTTGGGAAACCTGCACACCGGTGATGCGCTGCATGGCATCGGCCACGCTGTTGTCGGGCAACTTGCCGATGTCTTCGGCCACGACCGAGTCGACCACCATGCGCGAATCGCGCTTCAGCGATTGCGCACTCTCCAGGCTCGAACGCAACGGTGTAACCGTCACGCCCTGAAGACGCGTCGCATCCTGTGTATCGCTCGTGTCTTGTTGATCATCCGGAGTCTGTTCGTCCTGCGCCTCGGCTTGCCGCGCACTGTCCCGATCGACGGCGGGTGCCGACTGCGGGGTCGTGTGATCCCGCGCTGGTCCCGGATCCGGAACACCCGCCTGGGCTGGCGCTAGTGCAGCCCCGATCATGGCCGCCAACAAAGTGATGGAATAACCCGTACTGTTCATGTTCGTGTCTCCCGTGTTATTTCGGGCCGCCCGGCAGACGGGCGGAAAAACGCCGCTCCAACCAGCCTGGGAGCCGCCCTGGGCAAGCCTCTTGCCACGACGGAACCCGGGGCATCGTCCAGAGTTATTTCCGGTTGGCGCCCTTTCGGTAGGGAATCATCAATGCCGCGGCAGGAACCTCGTTGCGCGGACTGGTGGCCAGCGTGTGAATGATGTCGACTTCGCGTTGGCGGTACGGCGTGCCGTCGCGGTGCAGCACGTCGTGGAACCAGATGGTCGGCGGCGCGCTGGTGTAGGGGCGCTGCCACGAGTCCCACGGCAGGTTGGTCTGGCTTTTGCCCTTGACGAAGCCCCAGTTGATCATGCCCACGTCCAGCTTCTTGGCCAGCGGCAGCACGCCATCGAACGTCGAACCGGCGCCGCGGGCCATGTATTCGGTGCTGATCATCGGCCGGTCGTACACCGACAATTGGTGCACGCGGGCCGCAAATCCCTCGGGCCAGTCGTAACTGTGGAACGTGATGATGTCCGACTTCTCGATCTGCACACGCTCAACCGCATTGAGCTTGCCCGGATCAGACCAGTCGTCGTCATGCCACAGGCCGCTGGTCAAGGGTTGGTCCGGGTGCCGGCTGCGCGCCCACTCGAATGCCTGCGGCAGCAGCTTGGCAACCAGATCGAACTTGCCTTTCGGTTCCTGCGGGCCGTAATCGCCACCGCCCTCGTTGTCCGGCTCGTTCCAGATGTCCCAGGCCAGGATGCGCTTGTCATGGGCAAACGTCCCGACAATATCCTTCACGTAGTCCTCGAGGCGCTGGTATTGCGAGGAGTCGGTCATGGCCGTGCCCGGCCCCTGCACCCAGCCGGAGTTGTGCACGCCGGGAATGGGTGGATGTTGCGGGCCAAGCCGCGGATTCGGATCCCAGCACGAATCGAACAGCACGAACATCGGCTTGATGCCGTGCTTGTCGGCAATGTCCAGGAATTCACCAATGCGCTTCTTGAAGCCGTCCGGATCCTGTTTCCACAGCAGATCGTGCAGGAATACGCGCATGGTGTTCATGCCCATTTTCTGTGCCCAGCCCAGTTCCCGGTCGATGCGATCGGGATCAAAAGTGTCGGCTTGCCACATCTCCAGCTGATTGATGGCGGTGGCGGGTACGTAATTGGCCCCCACCAGCCAACGCTGCTGCGCATACCATGCATGCGCCCGCGCTTTGGACCAGCGCCCGCTGTCGGCGCCCCACGCGGCACTGGCGGACAGTGCCACCGCCATCACCAGGATCCAAACGATTACCAGCTTTTTCATGTCTGCTCCACGTTGCATTTGTGGGAGCGGCCCATGGCCGCGATCGAGCTTGCCGCAGGGCATACCGCAAGGGAGGCCTTGCGGCGCTCCCACAGGCGCGGTGACGGCTCAGTCGTCACCGCTGGTCGAAAACGCGTACACCATGCGGTTGTGATAGGTCTGTCCGGGTTCCAGTCGCGCCGACCCGAAGTCCGGGTGGTTCGGGGTATCAGGAAACAACTGGGGCTCGAGCACGAAAGCGTCACCCTGCCGATAAGTGCGCTGTGAGGGACCGTGAGTGGTCCCGTCGAGAAAGTTGCCGGAATAGAACTGCAATCCGGGTTGCCGGGAATACAACTTCAAGGTTCGCCCCGTGGCGGGATCATCGACTTGCGCGACCAGCCGTGGCTTGGCGCTGGCCCGGCGCCCAATCACCCAGTTGTGGTCGTAGCCATGTCCGTAAACAAGCTGCGTGGAACGGGCATCATGAATGTCCCGGCCGATCGGCTTGGCGGTACGAAAATCGAACGGCGTCCCCGCCACCGGTGCGAACTTGCCGGTGGGAATGGCTGTAGCATCCACGGGCAGATAGGTCTGCGCCGGAATCATCAGACGATGCTTCATCACACTGCCGGAGCCCTCGCCGCCGAGATTCCAATAGGCATGGTTGGTGATGTTGACGACGGTCGTCTTGTCGGTCTTGGCCGTGTAGTTGATAGCCAAGCGGTTGTGCGCATCAAGACGGTAAGTCGCAGTGACCACCAGGCGGCCCGGAAACCCCATCTCGCCATCGGCGCTGACGTAACGCAAGGTGACGCTGGCGTAATCGGCATCGTGGGCCACATCGGTGATCTTCCACAGCTGCTTGTCGAACCCCTTGGTTCCGCCATGCAGGGCATTCGGGCCGTCGTTGACGGGGACCTGGTACGTCTTGCCGTCCAATTTGAAGCGGCCCTTGGCGATGCGGTTGGCGTAACGCCCGACCGTAGCGCCGAAGTACTGCGGCGTCTCCAGGTACCCCCGCATCGACGAATGACCGAGCAGGATGTCGGCCTCATGACCGTCACGATCGGGAGTCCGCACCGACTGCAGACGCGCGCCATAGGCAATCACGGTCGCACTCACGCCGTGATCGCTGTGCAGCGTTACCGCTTCCACAACCCGACCATCGGGGAGACTGCCGAATGTGCTGCGTTCGGCACTGGCCGCCAGCGCGGTCAATGGCGTGGCCACGAGCACCAGGCATGCAAGCTTTGCCGTCCAACCCCCTCGTTTCATCACTTTTCTCCCGGTCACGGCGACTGCCCCATTCATCGCGTTTCCGTATTGTCAACATATTGTATGACAATATGCAAGTGTCTCGAATGCAAAAAGCTACCAACGATTCCGGCTTCACACGGCAGTCGTCTACGGCACACCGTGGCCACTCAACGAGCCTGAAAGTGTGTCGAGACCGTACCGTCCATACCGACACAATGCAGAAAAAAGCCAGTAACATGTTGTTATAATTTATTTTTATTCATATTTGCCCAACCCAGAACAGGCACCAAATCACGCAACCGTCCACCGCCCAGGCATATCCCGGGGGCTACGTCGGCTATGGTGCCCCTCATGCATGAGCACCTCGCACTTTCGTCGTGAAATTATTTTGTATGACAAAATGAAACCACATACCACGTAATGCACTACCCTTGTCACGCACCGTATCCACGGCCTCAGGGAGAGCCAGTTCATGATTCAGAACAAACCCGCGCGCAGCCTGCACAGCCACGTCGTACAGGAGCTCGGCATGCGCATCGTCAGTGGTGACCTGCAACCGGGCGACCTGTTGCCACGCGAGGAGCGCCTGGCCGAAAACATGCAAGTCAGCCGCACCGCGCTGCGCGAGGCCATGAAGGTATTGTCCGCCAAAGGGTTGGTCGAAGCCCGCCCCAAGGTCGGCACCCGTGTACGCGACGCGCGATTCTGGCATCAACTGGACGCGGACGTGCTGGCGTGGCGGTGTGCATCGATGCCCACCGCGGATTTCGTGCAGAAACTGCTGGAAATGCGCGAAATCATCGAACCGGCCGCTGCCGCAAGCGCCGCCCGCAACTGCAACGCCCAGCAACTCGAGCAACTGGAAAACGCCTTCGCGGCCATGCAAGCGGCACAGGACCTCGATGCGTGGGCCGAGGCCGACCTGGATTTTCACGAGGCCGTGCTCACGGCCACCAACAACGAGCTCCTGGTCTCGCTGTTCTCGGTCATTGCCACCGCGCTGGGTACGTTTTTCGTGTTGTCCGCACGCAACGCGCAGGACTTCAAATACTCCCTGCCACACCATGGCAAGGTGCTGGAAGCGATACGCCGACGCGAACCCGAGATCGCCCGCTCCACGATGCAAAACATGGTGGCTGACTCGCGCAACAACATGAAATCGCAAACCCGCGGCAAAGCCAGGAGCTGACATCGCCACCGGCACACCGCCCCGACCACGACGACATCAGCCATTGCGCCGACACCAGAGACGCAACCGATCGCGACACACCACCCCCACCGGGAACTTCGAATTCCGGGAGCGGCTTCAGCCGCGATAGCCGGATACCCACAAGCACTGATCGCGGCTGAAGCCGCTCCCACAGAAGAGCGATTATTCGAGAGCCCCCACCGGAACACTGCCATGAACACGCACTGCCTCACGCGCCCGACCAGGCGCATCCTCGGTATCCTCGCCGCACTGTGCATCCTTTGCAGTCCGGCAAGCGCCGGCGGCCCGCCCTCGTTCACCAATCCGCTACTTCCGTCCGGGCCCGACCCCTGGGTTGTCCGCCATGGTGGTCATTACTATTACACCCACACGCTCGGCGACCGCATCGCCTTGTGGAAAACGCGAGACCTGACGCGCCTGGACCAGGTCGAACCGGTCACCGTGTGGCGCGCGCGCGATGCCGGACCCGGCTCCACGTCACTGTGGGCGCCGGAACTGCACTTCATCGACGGCAAGTGGTACCTGTACTTCAGCGCTTCCGACAAAGCCCACGACGATGACGCGCATCGCCACACCTACGTGCTCGAAAACAGCGCCGAGGACCCGACCCGCGGCACCTGGATCGACAAGGGCATGGTCAACACGCATCGCAGTGGCATCGACAGCACCGTGTTCCAATGGCATGGACAACTGTATTTCGTGTATTCCGCCTACGTGGACGACCACAGCGACCTGATCATCGCGCACATGAAGAATCCGTGGACACTGTCCTCGCGGCAGGTCGACATCGCCGCTCCGGTCCATGCCTGGGAAATGCAGGGAGGGCGCAAGATCCTGGAAGGCCCCGAGTTTCTGGCCGGTCCCAAAGGCAAGGTGTTTCTCACCTATTCGGCCAGCGCCTGCTGGTCCGACGACTACGCCCTGGGCTTGCTGACGGCGGATGCCGACGCCGATCTCACGAACCCGGACGCCTGGACCCGGTCGCCACACCCGGTACTCGCGAAGTCCCCGGCGAACAATGTCTACGCACCCGGCCACAACGGCTTTTTCACCGATGCCGACGGCACCCACTGGATCATCTACCACGCCAACGAAGGCGCCGACAAAGGCTGCGGTCGGCAACGCTCGCCACGCATCCAGCCATTCCGCTGGACTGCGAGCGGCGCACCCGATTTCGGCACACCGGTGTCGACCCACACCCGGCTGCCCGTACCGGCTCCTGCCGACAGTGTGGGCAAGCGTTAGACCCGGGTATCAACGGCGTCACAAGTCCACCTGTGGATGGTATGGTTCCAAATCCAACGTTTCCCCACACTCACCAGATTGCGCATGGGCTGCCTACCGATCATTCTCCTGTTCATTCTCGGCTCGGCGCTGGGCTGGTGGCTGGGCGGTGAGACCGGCGCGGTGTGGGGCGCGGGGATCGGATTGGCGGTGGGTATCGTGTCGGGATTCCTGCTGGTGGTGATCCTGCGCCGGGCGCATACCGACACCCGTACCGACGACCACTGACGGGCTGCCGCCGGTCCCGCGTACGGCGCACTCATGCCATACTCGGGGGCAGTTTTTCGCCGAGGATTCCACCATGCGATTGCTTCCCGCCGCCGCGCTCGCCGCGTTCATTCTGCCGGTGGCCGCCCACGCGGCCGATCCCCATTCCTATGCCCAGCCGGACCAGGTCGTGGTCACCCACATCGACATGGACCTGGCGCTGGATTTCAAGCAGAAAACCCTTGGCGGCGATGCGACGCTGAGCCTGGACTGGAAGGACGCGGACGCCAAGAACCTGGTCCTCGACACCTCCGAACTGGATATCCGCAAGGTGCAGGCGGTCGACGATGACGGGGCCACGCACACGCTGAAATACAGCCTCGCCGAGGCTGTGCCGCAGATGGGCAGCAAGCTCACCATCGTCGCGCCGCAGCACCCGCAGCACGTGCGCATCACCTACGCCTCGGCGCCGACGGCCTCGGGTCTGCAATGGTTGCCGCCGGAGCAGACCGCCGACAAGAAACATCCGTTCATGTTCTCGCAGGCCGAGTCCACGCACGCGCGCTCGTTCATTCCGCTGCAGGACACACCGGCGGTGCGCTTCACCTGGACCGCGCACGTCACCGGGCCGAAGCAGACGCGCATCATCATGAGCGCACCCAATGACGCCGACCATGCCTTGGATGGCGACTTCACGTTCAAGCAGGAACACCCGGTCCCGTCCTACCTGATGGCCATCGCCGCCGGCGACATCGCGGTGCGCGAGACCGGGCCGCGCAGTGCCGTGTACGCCGAGCCCAGCGTGGTCGAAAAGGCCGCACACGAGTTCGAGGACACCGAAAAGATGATCCAGACGGCCGAGGGCCTGTACGGGCCCTACCGCTGGGGCCGTTACGACATCCTGGTGCTGCCACCCTCGTTCCCCTTCGGCGGCATGGAAAACCCCAACGTGACCTTCGCCACGCCGACCGCCATCGTCGGCGACAAGTCGTTGGTGTCGCTGATCGCGCATGAGCTGGCCCATTCGTGGTCCGGCAACCTGGTCACCGCCGCCACCTGGCGCGACATCTGGCTCAACGAGGGCTTCACCACCTATGTGCAGGGGCGCATCACCGAAGCGTTGTACGGCAAGCGCCAGGCCAACGAGGAAGACCTTCTGGCGATCCAGAATCTGCGCAAGACCATCGGCGACATGGCGGAAAATTCGCAGCGCCTGGCGCCCGATGCACGTGACCGATCCGCCGACGACGAGCTGTCCGACGTGGCCTACGACAAGGGCTCGTGGTTCCTGCGTACGCTGGAACAACGTTTCGGGCGCGAGCACTTCGACGCCTGGCTGAAAAGCTACTTCGACCATTTCCAGTGGCACTCCATCACCACCGAACAGATGCTGAAGTACCTGAAGGCCAACCTGATCGACAAGTATCCCGGCAAGATGGACTGGAGCGAGGTGGAGGCCTGGGTCCACGGCCCCGGCATTCCGGATGACGCGCCGGTGCCCGACTCGCCGCGTTTCGACACCATCGACCGCGAGCGCAAGCAGTTCCTGGACGGCTCGCTGGCCGCCGACAAGCTGGATGCCAAGAGCTGGAACACGCAGGAGTGGATGTACTTCCTGGACGGCCTGCCGGACAAGACCGACCTCAAGCGCATCGAGGCTCTGGACGCCGCCTGGCACCTCACCGGCACACCCAACGCCGAGATCGGCATGCGCTGGTACCGCCGTGCCATCGCCGCCGGGGACAAGGACGTGTGGAAGGCCGCCGCCGAGCACATGACCCGCATCGGCCGCCTGTACCTGACCATGCCGGTCTACGGCGCCCTGGCCAAGACGCCGGACGGCCTGGCGTTCGCGAAACAGGTGTACGCCAAGGCCAAGGCCGGCTATCACCCGATGACCCAGATGGCGGTGGAGAAGCTGTTCGAGCGCGCCGGGAACAAATAATGGCCATGGCCCGCCGCCACACGGCGGGCCGGCGCCGTCGCGGCCATGGGCCGCTCCCACATGGCTTGCCTGACACATCACTGAGCCAGTACGGGAGCGGCCCCATGGCCGCGATGGCAGCTGCCGTCACCTTCGACACTCGCGCCACGGCCGCGTTCCTGCCATGATGCCCGGCCATGACTCCCGGCAAGACCCCCACCCCCCCCTCCGCCGAGCGGCCGCTGTGGAAACGCCTGCTGCTGCGGCGCCTGAAGATTCTCGCGGCGCTGGCACTGATCGTCCTGGTGCTCGGCGGCGGCAGCTACCTGCTCGCGCCGCAATGGCTGATGCGCGCCGACCACTGGCGCCAGGCCATGGCCGCGGACCTTTCCACCCACCACGTGCAGATCGGCGACACCCGCTGGACGTACTATGAAGGTGGCGAGGGCCCGACCATCGTGCTGTTACACGGCTACGGCGTGGACCGCAACATCTGGCTGAAAACCGCCAAGCCGCTGACCCGCCATTTCCACCTGATCATCCCCGACCTGCCGGGCTGGGGCGAGAGTACCCGCGTCGAGGGCGACGATTACGGCATCCCCGCCCAGGCGGCGCGCCTGAATGCCTTCCTGCACACCCTGCAACCCGGCAAGCCGATGCTGGTCGGCCACTCCATGGGAGGCGCCATCGCCGGCTACTACGCCTCCGAGCATCCCGACCGCGTCGGTGCGCTGGTGCTGATGGACAGCTTCGGCCTCAGCTTCGACAAGAACGCGTTCGCCCGCAAGGCGCTGGCCGGCGACAACCCGTTCGTGTTCGACGACCGCGCCGGCTTCCGGCGCATGGCCAAGCTGGTGTTCGACACGCCGCCGGACCTGCCGGGCCGCTTCATCGACGTGCTGGTGAACCGCAACAAGGCCGACCGCGCGTTCCTGGACAAGGTGTTCAACACCCTGCGCAAGCCGGGGCAATACGACATTCTCGACTCACGCCTCAACCAGCTGAGCATGCCGGTACTCGGTATCTGGTGTCACGACGATCGCGTCATCGACCGCTCGGCGCTGGACACCCTGCGCGACGGCCTTCATCACAGCCCCAGCATCAGTGCCACGGTCATCAACGGCTGCGGCCATGTGCCGGAAGTCGAAAAACCCGACGCGGTGGAGCGCATCCTGACCGGATTCGCCATCTCGCAGTGAGACGTGGATCAGGCGGGGTCGTGGGTCTCCATCTCGCCGCCGATCCAGGTCTCGCGCACGCGATAGTCCTCATCCATCACCGTGAAGTCCGCCCGCCGTCCCACGGCAATGCGCCCGTGGGTGCGTGACAAGCCCAGGAAGTCCGCCGGGTAGGTCGAAGCCATGCGCGCCGCCTCTGCCAATGGCAGGCCCAGCAGGGTCACGCAATGACGCACCGCCGTGGCCATGTCCAGCGCCGACCCGGCCAGGGTGCCGTCGGCGGTCTGGCATTTGCCGTCACGCACGCTGATCGTCTCGCCGTTGAGCACGAAGTCCGGGCTGTCCGATCCCACCGGGGGCATCGCATCGGTGACCAGAAACATCTTGCCGCGCGGCTTGGCGGCGATGGCCACGCGCAGGCTGGCCGGATGCACATGGTGGCCGTCCACGATCAGGCCGCACCAGGAATCGGCATCCTCCAGGGCCGCCCCGACTGTGCCCGGGGCACGACTGGTGAACGGACTCATGGCGTTGAAAAGATGGGTGAAACCGCGCACGCCGACATCCAGCGCGGCGCGAGCGGTGGCGTAATCGGCCGCGGTATGTCCGGCCGCGACGATGACGCCGCGGGCAATGAAATCCCGAATAGTGTCCAGCGCTACCCGGTCCGGTGCCAGGGTCAGCAACGTGACACCGTGGGTGAGGGAGCCGACCAGGGCGACATCCTCGGCGTCGGGCACTCGGAATCGGGCGGCGTCATGCACGCCCTTGCGGTCCGGTGCCAGGAACGGGCCTTCCACGTGAATGCCGAGCACGCCGGGCACCGCCTCGGCCACCGCCGTGTCGACGGCGGCGATGGCGCGCGCCATCACCTCGCGCTCGTCGCTGATCAGGGTCGGCAACAGGCTGGTGGTACCGAACCGCCGGTGCGCGCGCGTGATGGCGCGAATACCCTCCACCGTCGGCGCATCGTTGAGCAGTACCCCCCCGCCACCGTTGACCTGGCAATCGATGAAGCCCGGCAACAGGTAGCGCCCGCCAAGGTCGTGGCGCTCGGCCTGGCGCACCCGCGGGTCCGACGGCAGTGCCAGACCGCTGATGCGTCCGGCATCGACCAGCACGGCAAAGCCGCTCTGCAGTCCGTGGCTGGTGAGAATATGGCCGTTGACCAGTGCTGTCGTCATGGGTGGCTGCGCTCGTGTCGATGGGATCGGGTGACGCACCGCGTGGCCGGCAGGCTCACACGGTTTCGGTGACCTTGTTGAGATGCGGCGGCATGTCCGGATGGTGCCCGCGTTCCAGGGCCAGCGTGTTCACCGCACGGTAGAACGCCTGCACGTGCAATAGCGGCGCCACCAGCGGATGCGGCGCGTCCACGATGGGCAGGGCGCCCTCCGACTCGTCACCTGGCATGGCCGTCCATACGTCCGCACCGCGTTGGCGAAATTCGCGCACCGTGGCCAGAGTGCCATCCAGGGTCTCGTCGGCCTGTCCCAACGCCAGTACGGGGAACCCCGCGCCGACCAGGGCCATCGGCCCGTGCCGCACCTCGGCACTGGAGAACGCCTCGGCATGCAGGCCGCAGGTTTCCTTGAACTTCAACGCCATCTCGCATGCCGCGCCGTAGCTGTAGCCACGCCCCAGCACGAACAGGTTGCGCGCCTCGCGAAGCCCTTCCACCAGCGGCGACCAGTCCAGCTCGAAAGCCCGCCGCAACGCCTCGGGCGTTTCGTGCAACGCGCCCAGGAGCGGGGCACGCCCGGACCAGCGCGCCACCAGATGCACGATGGCCGCCAGTGTCGCCAGGTAGCTTTTGGTAGCCGCGACGCTGCGTTCGGGACCGGCGCGCAGCGGAATGACCGCCTCGGCCACGTCCGCCAATGGCGAATCCTCGACGTTGACCATCGCGACGACGCGCGCGCCCGCGGCCCGCGCGGCCTCGGCGTTGCGGATCAGGTCCGGGCTTCGACCGGATTGCGACACCGCCACGAACAACGCCCCCTCCAGATGCTGACGCACGCCGTACACCGAGCCGATCGACGGCGCACCCGACGCCACGGGAATCCCGAGCTGGGTCTCGATCGCGTACTTGGCGAAGCGGCAGGCATGGTCGGAACTGCCGCGGGCACAGGTCACGACGAACCGCGGCGGCGTTTCACGCAACGCGTCGGCCAACGCCGCCACCACGCCGTCGTTGGCGGCCATCTGGCGTTCCAGCACGGCGGCGGCATCCGCCGCCTCGGCATGCATCAGGGTCTGGTCGGGGCGCGGCAGGTGGTTGTCGGTATCAGTCATGGGCACAAGTAGGGAAAGGAATCATCAGATGTCGCCCTGCAACTCGGCGACGAAGTCGTAGACGTCGCCGCGGTACCAGGAGCGGGTGAACTCGACCACGCGGCCGTCGGCCAGAAAACTGCGTCGTTCCAGCGCCAGGCCGGCACTGCCGGCCGAGACCTTCAGCAGGCGTGCCTGTTCGATGCTGAAATTGACCGCGCGCAGACGCTGCAGCGCACGCACCGGACGGCAGCCGATCTCGTCGAGCGTCTCGTACAACGAATCGGCCACCCGGCCGGGGTCGCCCAGCACGTCGTGGGGAATGGAGCTGCGCTCGATGGCCAACGGCTCGTCGGCGCCGTAGCGCAGCCGATACAAGCGCGCGACCGTCACCCCCGGCGACAGGTTCAACGCCATCGCTTCCTCGGGGGTAACCTCGCCCACCTCGCGCTCCAGGAACACCGAATGCGGGTTGAGGCCGCGCGTGCGCAGATCCTCCGAGAAGCTGGTGAGCCGGGACAGGGGCTTGACGATGCGCTCGGCCACGAAGGTACCGGCGCCGTGACGCTGGGTCAGTACGCCGTCCTCGACCAGGCCGGTGATCGCCTTGCGCACGGTGACACGTGAAATGGCCAGTTGACGCGCCAGTTCACGCTCGCTGGGCAGGGCCTGGCCGGGCTCCACCGCGCCGTGCTCGATGCTGCTGCGGATGGCGCGGCGCAGACACAGATAGGCCGGCGCGCGCGAGTCGCCGGACAGACGCCGGTATTCGGAGTGCAACAGAGTGTCCATGGCAGGGAAGATACCAGTGCGATACCACTCCAGCAACCGCACCCACATGAAACGCGGCCATAAGACGACTTGCATCGATGTGGTGTTGTAGTGGTATCGTCTTGTTCCACTGGCCCACCCACGGAGCCCTTCGTGAATTCCCAGCACTTCAAGCCGGTCGACGCCTTCGACATGGCCATTTTTGGCGGCACCGGCGACCTCGCCATGCGCAAGTTGCTGCCGGCCCTGCTGCGCCGCTTCGCCGATGGCCAGATCCCCGCCGACAGCCGCATCATCGGCATCGCCCGCGAAAAGCAGGGCGCCGAGGACTACCGCCAGCGGGTGCGGTCGTGGCTCGAAGATGCCGCCGGTGCCGACGCGCATCTCGCCGAGTGCCTGCCCACTTTCCTGGAGCTGCTCGATTACCACTCGCTGGACGCCACCGACGACGACGGCTGGGACGACTTCGCCGCGCACATGCACGAACCCGGCGCGGACCGGATCCGCGTGTTCTACCTGTCGACCTCGCCGCGCATCTTCGTGGACATCTGCCGCCGCCTCAAACAGCATGAACTCAATGGTCCCCACACCCGCGTGGTGATCGAAAAACCCATCGGGCACGACCTGGAAAGCGCGCGTGCCATCAACGATGCCGTCGGCAGCGTGTTCGACGAGGCCCAGATCTACCGGATCGACCATTACCTGGGCAAGGAGACCGTGCAGAACCTGCTGGCACTGCGCTTCGCCAACGCCCTGTTCGAGCCGTTGTGGAACGCCGCGCACATCGACCATGTGCAGATCACCGTGGCCGAGACCGTCGGCGTGGAACAGCGCGCCGGCTACTACGACCACGCCGGCGCGCTGCGCGACATGGTGCAGAACCACCTGCTGCAGCTTCTGTGCATGGTGGCGATGGAGCCACCGGCCTCGCTGGCCCCGGACACCGTGCGCGACGAAAAACTCAAGGTACTGCGCGCGTTGCGCCCCATCGACAGCGACCATGCCGAACGCGTGACGGTCCGTGGCCAGTACCGGGCCGGTGCCAGCAACGGCGGCGCGGCGACCGGCTACATCGAGGACATCGGCGGCGGCACGTCCGACACCGAGACATTCGTCGCGCTGAAGGTCGATGTCGACAACTGGCGCTGGTCGGGCGTGCCGTTCTACCTGCGCACCGGCAAGCGCCTGCCGGCCCGGCGTTCGGAAATCGTGGTCCACTTCCGCACCATCCCGCACTCCATCTTCGGCCAGCACAAGGGGCCGATCTCGGCCAACAAGCTGGTATTGCGTCTGCAACCGGACGAGGGCGTCAAGCTGTGGCTGATGGCCAAGTACCCCGGTCCCGGCGGCCTGCGCCTGACCTGCGTGCCGCTGGACATGAGCTTCGCCGACGCCTTCGGCGTGGCCCAGCCGGACGCCTACGAGCGCCTGATCCTGGACGTGGTGCGCGGCAACCCGACCCTGTTCATGCGTCGCGACGAAGTCGAGGCCGCCTGGCAGTGGATCGACCCGATCCTGGCGGCCTGGGAAACCGATCACCACACCCCGCGCGGCTATACCGCCGGCACCTGGGGCCCGAGCGCCTCGGTGGCCCTGATCGAACGCGACGGCCGCACCTGGCACGACGACGACTCCTGTTGAGGCACGCTCATGCAATGGCATCCACACGACACCGATGAACACGTGGCCGAGGCCCTCGCCGACATCGTCGCCGACGACCTCCGTCACGCCCTCGACACGCGCGCCCGGGCCCTGCTGGCCTTGTCCGGCGGCACCACGCCGAAACGCTTCATGCAGGCCTTGTCGCGCCGCGAACTGGACTGGGGAAACGTCACCGTGACCCTCGTGGACGAGCGCTGGGTGCCGGCCGATCATCCACGCTCCAACGCGCGCCTGTTGCGCGAGAACCTCCTGCACGGGCGCGCCGGCGAGGCCCGCTTCGTGCCACTTCATGTGGACGCGCCCACACCCGAAAACGGCCTGCCGCGTGTCGAAGCCCGCATCGACGGCCTGCCGCTGCCACCGGACGTGGTGGTGCTGGGCATGGGCGCCGACGGCCACACGGCGTCGTTCTTTCCCGACGGCGACCACCTGGCCGAAGCCCTGGACGTGCACGGCGAGGCCCGCGTGTTGCCGATGCGCGCGCCCGACGCCGGCGAGCCGCGCATCACCCTCAGCCTGGCGCTGCTGGCACGAGCCCGGGCGCTGTATCTGCAGATCGAAGGGCTGAAAAAACGCCACGTGCTGGAGCAGGCCCTCGACGGTGCGGACCTGCCCATCCGCCACGTCCTCGATGCCGCGCCGCATCTCCAGACCTACTGGTGCCCCTGATTTCTCCACCCCCGCCACACCCGGAACGCCCCATGCCCCTGCATCCTGCCATTGCCGAGACCACCCGGCGCATCATCGAACGCAGCCGCGACAGCCGGCGCGCCTACCTGGCCCGCATCGACGCGGCGGTCCGCCCCGGCTCGCGCCGCCGCGAATCGTCCTGCGGCAATCAGGCCCATGCCTTCGCCGCCAGCAACCGCGCCGACAAGGCCGACCTGCGCGCCGGCGACAAGCCCAACCTCGGCATCGTCAGCGCCTACAACGACATGCTTTCGGCGCATCAGCCCTACGAGAATCACCCCGCCCTGATTCGCCGCCTGGCGCGCGAAGCCGGCGCCACCGCGCAAATGGCCGGTGGCGTGCCGGCGATGTGCGACGGCATCACCCAGGGCCGCGAGGGCATGGAGTTGTCCCTGTTTTCGCGCGAGGTGATCGCCATGAGCGCCGCCGTGGCCCTGTCCCACGACATGTTCGACGGCGCGCTGTTTCTCGGCATCTGCGACAAGATCGTGCCCGGCCTGCTCATCGCCGCGCTCAGTTTCGGCCATCTGCCGGCGGTGTTCATCCCCGCCGGCCCCATGCCGAGCGGCCTGCCCAATCTGGACAAGGCCGCCGTGCGCCGGCGTTTTGCGGCCGGTGAAGCCGGTCACGACGACCTGATGGACGCCGAGGCCGCGTCCTATCACGCGCCCGGCACCTGCACCTTCTACGGCACCGCCAACTCCAACCAGATGCTGATGGAGATCATGGGCGTGCACCTGCCCGGCGCCAGCTTCGTCAACCCCGGCACGCCGCTGCGCGAGGCGCTGACCGCCGCCGCCGTCAAGCGCGCCGCCGCCATCACCCATCTGGGCGAGGAGTACACGCCGTTCGGGCGCATGCTCGACGAGCGCAGCTTCGTCAACGGCATCGTCGGCCTGAACGCCACCGGCGGCTCCACCAACCACCTGATGCACCTGACCGCTGTGGCCGCGGCCGCCGGCATCCGCATCACGCTGGAAGACTTCGACGCCATCTCGCGCGTGGTGCCGCTGATGGCGCGCGTGTATCCCAACGGCTACGCCGACATCAACCATTTCCACGCCGCCGGCGGCATGCCCTTCGTCATCGGCAGCCTGCTCGACGCCGGCCTG
>CAZMKO010000008.1:0-56534 GCA_964566965.1 uncultured Rhodanobacteraceae bacterium | reverse complement strand
CACAGGGCACGTCGAATAACGCCCGACCATTTGTAGGAGCGGTGGAAGCCGCGATCAATCTGGCCGCAGGACACGCCATTTCCCCGCATGGCCGGTCGCGCCTTCCAGCGCTCCTACAGTAGCCTTGATGAAAATCCAGGCTTTTTTTGTGAGAGCCGCTTCAGCCGCGATCGCCGGTTATCGGCAAGCTCAATCGCGGCTGAAGCCGCTCCCGCAGAGCTTTTCCAGCACTTTGCCCACCGCGGCGAACGCGAAGCTGGCAGTGACGTGGGTGGCGGCGCCCAGCCCGCCCCCGCAATCGAGCCCCATGGAACCATCCATTTGCGGCCGGTTGCCACACACGCTGCCGTCGGCCTGCGGATATTGCACGTTTTCCAGCGAGTACACGGCCGGGATGCTGAAAAACCGCTTCGGATTGCGCGGAAAGCCGTATTCCTGACGCAGTTTCTTGCGCACCAGACTGAGCATGGCATCGTGCTCGGTCCGTGACAGATCACGGACGCGAATCCGGGTCGGGTCGGTACGCCCACCAGCGGATCCGACCAGCACCAGCGGCAACTTGCGACGCCGGCACCAGGCTGCCATTTCCACCTTCACCCGAAACGCGTCGCACGCATCCAGCACCATGTCGAAACCGCCATCGAGCAGATCCAGCGACGCCGGCGTGAGGAAACGTTCCACCGTCCGCACGTCGATATCCGGATGGATGGCCCGTGCGCGCTCCGCCATCACCTGCACCTTGGGACGACCATACTGGCCATCCAGGGCATGCAGCTGGCGGTTGGTATTGGATACGCACACCTCGTCGGCATCGATCAGCGTCAGGTACCCCACACCGCTGCGAGCCAGGGCCTCCACCGCCCAGGACCCCACCCCGCCAATGCCGACAACGCACACATGGCATGCACGCAAGCGCGCCACGGCGCCCGCGCCGTAAAGCCGGTCGATACCCTGGAAACGCTGCTCATCCACCTTTTGCACTCTTGCCGGGGAAACAGGAAAGTTTAGCAGCGGTCGGCTATGCTTGAACCAGACCGGCGTGGCCCTTGCCGCGCCGCCCCGTTGTCACGCATCCGGTATTCAAGGGCTTCCCCATGCGCGCAGTGATTCTCATCGTCATCGGTCTCGTCGTCGGCGCCTTCGGCACACACATGCTCGAGCGCACCATCAACGCCCGCCACGCCTACCCGCGTGCGGTGATGCACATGATGGCGCACCATGTCGGCGCCATGAAAAATGGCATCAAGAACAAGCAATGCAACCCGGACACCACCGCCGAGCACCTTGAGACGATGTATGTGGCATCACGCGACATCGGTGCCGCGTTTGGTACCGATGACAAGCACTTCAATGAGCTCGCAGACAAACTGCATGTATCTTTGCAGGACGCGTCACAAAACCCGCCAGCCGACTGCGCCGCACTTGCCACCGCCCTCGACACCATCGGTCAGCACTGCAGCGACTGCCACATGGAATACCGCTGATCACACCAAACCACCACGGTTGACCGTATCTTTTACAGGAGCGGCGGACGTGGCGATCGGGCTTGCCGCACGACACGTCATTTCCCCGCCTCACCGGTCGCGCCTCCCAGCGCTCCTACAACAGGCAAGCCTCAAGGCACGAATCCAAGTGTAGGAGCGGTGGAAGCCGCGATCAGGCTTGCCGCAAGACACGCCTTCCCACGGCCGGTCGTGTCTCCCAGCGTTTTTGCACATACAGATACGAGTCCCGGTTGCGCGTGGCCGTCCACCTCAAAAACGGCGTCGCCCGATCAGCATCTCGCCAAACATCACCCAGTCGCCCATCAGGCTGTAAACCGAGTGCCGGAAGGTTGCCGGGCGGTTTTTCTCGAACACGAAATGGCCGATCCAGGCGCAGCCATACCCCAGCACCGGTGCCAGAAGCAGCCACCACGCCGAGGCCCCGAACAGCACCGCGGCCAACACCACGATCACCCCCGTGCTGCCGATGAAATGCATGCGTCGACACATGCGCGTGCGATGTTCGGAAAGATAGAACGGGTAAAACTGGCGAAAACCGGCAAAACGCGACATGACGGAACCTCGGATCACTCCGGGCAACGAACCATGACGCCAGCTTGGCACCATGCCGGCGGGCAAACAAGTCACACCGCCCTCATTGACCGGTGCCGCTCAATTCGCCTGTGCCGGATGCAGATTGTTGCCGGCCGGCGTGTTCAACACGCTGTGGATAACGTGATCGTGCTCGAAATACACGATGTAGTTTTCGTATTCCCAACGCTTGATGAGTGGATGCCGGGCACTGTCGCCACCGCGTGATTCCAGCTTGCGCCGCGGCGCGCCGTATTTGCGCTGCACCTGGGCCATGGTCATTCCGCGGGCCGGAAGTTGCATGGTGCGTTCCTGCTGCAGGCGCTTGATCAGCAAATCGTCGGCATGGGCCGGGTTCGGCGCGACAAACGCGGCAGCGGCCAGACCCAGGGCCACGACCGGCAGGACTACCTTGAACATGTTGAAACCTCCGTTGCCGGCGCAGGCGCGCCGTATGCCGGCATTTTTATCAGATGCCGCAACGCGGTTCCATGTTCCGCGCCACATCACGCCCCCGCCCCGCCATCACCTGTGATGCGCCGCACACAATTGGCGTCGCAAAAAGCCGCTCATCGGAAAATCACTACCGCTCGTCAGACAATCTCTGGCCATTGACGCACGCTTCGCCGAAGCTTTTGCCAAGGGGCACAAGGGGACCACCTGCATGAACCGTACTCGCGCCAGAGCCACCCGCGCGCCAACGCCACATGGCTTCACGCTCATCGAGCTGATGGTGACGATCTTCGTCGCCGCCATCCTCCTCGCCATCGCCGTGCCGAGTTTCAAACACATCATCAAGAGCACGCATCTGTCGGGGGCGAGCAACGACCTGCTGGCGACACTGAAATACGCGCGTACCGAGGCGGTAAGCCGCGGCCAGCAAATCGCCGTCAACGCATCATCCAGCGGCCAATGGGGCGACGGTTGGCAGGCAGTCGCGCCGGCAGCCAGTGCCGGCACTGATGTCATGCTGCGCCGCCATGAGCCGTTGCGCGACGGTTACACCATCGCCATTACCCCGAATGGCACGACCCGGGTGTCGTTCGATTCCCAGGGCGGAAGCACGCTCGACCACAGCACCTGTTTCACGTTGGCGGCCGACGACACCAGCGCGCATACCGCACCAAGCCATATCGAAATCCTCCCCTCGGGGGCCATTCACTCGGTTTCGCAATGCACGGCCACGCCATGACCACGACCCTCTCTCCGCGCCGCCAACGCGGCGTCTCGCTCATCGAAGTGCTCGTCGCCGTGTTGATCTTCAGCATCGGAATGATCGGCCTGGCCGGGCTGCTGGTCATGGCGACCCGCGCCAACCATGGCGCCTACGTGCGCACCCAGGTCACATACATGGCACAAAACATGGCCGACCGCATGAGTGCCAACCCGATCGCGGTATGGAGCGGCAACTACAACAGCGACAGCTATCCGGTCAGCACATCCGGCATGCAGGATTGCGCCGCCGGCTGCACACCCGCCCAGCTTGCCACCCACGACCAGCAATTGTGGAGCCGCCAATTGGATACGTTCCTGCCCAACCCGCAGGCCACCATCACCTGCTCCAACGCCGGCCTGGGCTACGACCCGGTATCCAACAATCAGGTGAACAAGCGTCCTCCCTACGGCGGCTCGTGCCACATGACTATCCAGTGGAGCGATCGCGGTACCGGTGGCAGGGATGATCGTGACACCGAACCGCAAACGTTTGCCTGGGAGTTCCAGCCATGAACCTTTTCCGGCGCTCGCGGCCGTATCACCAATACGGCTTGACTCTCGTTGAACTGCTTGTGGCCATGGTGCTGGGCCTGGTTGTGACGGGCGGCATCATTACCGTGTTCATATCCACATCCGCAAGCAACAAGGCGCAGCAACAATTGGCGCGACTGCAGGAAGACGGCCGCTTCGCGGTGGCACGCCTGGGCCGCGACATCAGCATGGCCAACAACCAGTATTGCAACAGCAGTGGTGGAAATGCCGCCGAGAGCGCTGCCGGCCCCTTTCTGGACCAGTTGCGCGCACCGATGGTCTACGCGCACAGCGACAGCAGCAATCTACTGATGAATGCACTGTCCGACGTGACCACCCAGTGGGGAACGCCCTACCCGGCCAAGCCCGGCGCACCGTTCATGATCCCCGAGTTCTTGTCCATGCGCGGCTACGACTGCGACAAGAACGGATGTACACCGGAAGATCCGTCCACCGAACTGAACGGCATCCCCGCCCCGGGAACCGACATCGGCAAGCGGGCAATTGGTACGGCAGTGCTCACGCTGCGTTATCTCGACCCTGCCAGCGGCTGGGAAATCGGTCGCACCGGAGGTAGTCGCATCGACGCAACCACCAGCGGCCAGATCGACCGGATCCATCTGGCCCCGATGGCCGGTGAGCCACCCGTGTCCGACTTCAGTGCAAACGGCCTCGCCATGCTGGCCAATTGCTCCAGCGCCCAGGTATTTGCCGTACAGGGCCAAGGCTCGGCCACATTGCAGCCAACAGGACTCAACTTCTCCCAGCCCAGCGCCATGAGTGGTACTGCGGCATTGCGTCTGTTCGACTTCGATCGCGCCTACAAGACCGTGACCTACTACGTGAAAGTGGTGGACGATGGCAACGGCGGCAAGACGGGCGCATTGATCCGTCGCGTCAATGGTGGCGACGCCGGCAAGGGCGGAAGCGAGCAGGAAATGGTTCGTGGCATCGAGCGCCTGGATTTCCGTTACGGCGTTCTTGACAACCAAGGCCGCACCCGCTTTCTCTCCGCCGATGAAATCGACGCGGGCACAGACGCATCAGGCAGCGCCATCACCTGCCCGTCCTCGGTTGCCAAGCCCATCGACAAAACCAACCGGTACGGCTGCCTGTGGCGCGCGATCAAGAGCATCGAGGTCGATTTGGTGATGAACGGACAAGTCCCGCTGCACTCGCTGACGCCCGACGAACTGGCTTACAGCTACGCCGACGACGACATTCACACACCGGTGCCACCGGATCAACACGTCATCAAACCCGACGAGGATCAGGGCTTCCCTCGCAACGTGTTGCGCCGCGAATTTACCGCTCTGATCGCGCTACGGAGCTACAACCCGTGAACGTCATCGTTTCAAACCTCGCCCGGCGTTCGACACGTCACGTCCATACACGCGTCCACTCGCCTCGACACACTTCGCCCCCCCGTTTCGGCAAGCAACGTGGTGCCGCCCTGATCATGGCACTGATCTTTCTGGTACTGCTGACCATCCTCGCCATCACCGCTTCAAGCGGATCCTTGCTGCAATTGCGCATGGCGGGCAGCCTTCGCAACGCCCAGCAGGCCGAACTGAGCGCGAACACCGCCTTGCGCGGAGCCGAGTGGAAGATGTGGGCCAGCGCAAACCAGGTCGGCGGACACCTGACCTGTACGGATGGAAGCATCAGCAGTGAAGACGGGTGCGTGCTTTACAACACTGCAACCGAATCCACGTACGGGCCGGACGGCTCGGTCACACAATTCCGCCGCGACCATGCGTGGCCGGCAAACATCGGCAAAGCCTACGCCGGACCGCAGGAACACGGATACACCGACGACAGCCTGGATACGGCCACCTTGGCCACGAATCCGCGCTACATCATCGAGGACATGGGGCGCATTTTGCCGCCCGGTGCCGGCCCCCAACACGAATCCGGCGCCACCGGTCCGCAGAACGCCGGCCCCGGTGCCATGAACCCGCACGCCTATCGCATCACCGCCCGTGCCACCGGCGGTCGTGCCAACACCATGCGCGCCGCCGAAAGCACGTTTGACGCGCAAACCAACAACTGATGTCGAGAATCATGCCCATGTCTGCCACCCATCCGCAACGCAAACACGGATCCCGCAACCGGCGCCCGCTGCGCATGGCCACGCTGGCGTGCGCAGTCCTCGCCGGTCTGAGCATGCTGCCCGCCCACGCCGCCGAGAACTGTACCGAGGACAACCTCAACGGCTGTGTCGAGTTGAGCCCGACGCCACCGCAAAACACGACGGCGATCCCGCCCAATATCGTGCTTATTCTGGATGACTCCGGTTCCATGCAATGGAACTACATGCCGGACAGTGGCTATCTCAACTACACCACCAACGCGCTCATCAACTCGTCCAACAACTACGTTTATTACGACCCGACGGTGGAGTATACGCCGCCTCCCAAGGCCGACGGCTCCCTTTACCCTGAATACACGGACATTACACATACTCCTTTTGATGGTTTCAGCACGTACCTGTCATACGAAAACATCACTACGCACCCAGGGTCACAGCAGCACTACAACAACTCATTTCCGTTCTATCGCAAGGTATACGGCAAGCACTATTTTGTATTCGCCACTGGCAACGTAAGCAGCCAGACCATGCACTATGTTGCATCGTCCGGCCAAGGATGCGTGTCCAATCTGAGCCATTGCGTGACGGAAGACGACACCAGCGGTGCCGCGGCCCCCGAAGGCATTCGGGCCGGCACCAATATCGCCAATTGGTTTGCGTATTACCACAATCGCATCCTGATGGCCAAAAGCGGTTTGATGACGGCTCTCGTTTCCTTGTCACCAAACTACCGTTTCGGTTTTGGAGCCATCAACAACCGAAATTCCAACAAACTCCCCCACTCGGTGAATACTGGCATCAACATCGCTGAAGTGAGGCCATTCGGTGATGGGTCCAACGGCACCCAGAAAAAAGCATTCTGGGACTGGCTTGCCAGCATGGATCCGAATGGAGGAACGCCACTGCGTCGCGCACTCGAGGCGGCCGGAAAATACTACGAAAAAGACCAACCGTGGCAAACCATGGAAGGTGACCCCAACTATGTGAAGGGCGGCAACAACAGCGAAAAACTTGCCTGCCGAGCGTCCTACACCGTCTTGACCACCGATGGATTCTGGAATGGCAGCAATCCCACTTGGACAGTCAATGGCGCTGCCAGTGAGGATGGCGAGCCCTATACCAATGCCAAAGGCGACACGGTCAAGTACGAAGCCGAACCACCCTACAGCGGTGGAAGTGTCAACAATTCCGCATCGCTAGCCGATGTGGCGGCGTATTACTGGAAAAAAGACCTCAAGACCAATATTGACAATCTCGTACCGGCAAACAACAACGACCCGGCCTTCTGGCAACATATGACCACCTTCACGATGGGTATCGGTTTTTCGCCGGTTGAGCGTAAAAACGGGCCGGAAATTCCGATGGATGACATCTTTTCCTGGGCTCGCGGAGGCGATCCCGTATCCGGCTTCTCCTGGCCTACACCATCCAGCGACAACGTCACCAATATCGCCGACATGGCACATGCGGCAGTCACGGGCCACGGCGATTTCTTCAGTGCCAAAAACCCCCAGGAGCTGGCCAACGGCTTCGCCCGGGCCATCGCCCAAATTACCGAACGCAACGTGGCACCGCAGGCCAGCTCGGTGAACGCCGGCGTGGCGGTATCTGGTGCCCTCACGTTCAACACGGGCTACAACACCAGCAACTGGAACGGCACATTCCAGGCCGTCGAGCTGAAGGGCGACAGCAGTACCGGCGAGGTGAAATGGGATGCCGGTGAACAGCTTGACAGCCGCTCGCCTTCCAGCCGAAAAGTGTACACGGCGAGCTACGAGATGTCCGGCTGTGGCGATCCCGCCAATGCGACGGGGACGTTCGCGCACGGCCTGTCGTTTACCGCCAGCAACAGCGGCGCGCTGGACTGCGTGCAGACTGCAGGCCTCGGCTCCCCCGCATTCGCATCAGGTGCCGACAACATCAAGAATCGCATCGATTACCTTCTCGGCAGCGACGCCAACAAACCCCTGTACCGCCAGCGTGATCACCGCCTCGGCGCCATCATCAACTCGCAACCGCTCTATGTGTCCTACCCGGCCAGCGGCTACTACGATACATGGCCGGCGAATTCCCCCGAGGCCAATGCACGCGACAACGGGAAAAGCTACAGCAAGTTCAAGGTCGACCACGCCGATCGCGAAGGCACCGTATACATTGGCGCCAACGATGGCATGTTGCACGCCTTTTCCGCACCCGCCCCGCAGTGCACCACCACGCTCAGTGGCACCACCTGCGACTACGGCAATGGTGGCAAAGAGCGTTGGGCCTTCGTGCCGCGTGCCGTTTATGCCAACCTCGGCAACCTGACAAACAAGGCCGATTTTCGCTATCGACCGACCGTCGACGGCACGCCCATCAGCCGTGACATCTTCTTCAGCCAGGGCAGTTCCAAACAATGGCAAACCATTCTGGTCGGCGGCGTCGGGCTGGGCGGCCGCGGCGTATATGCACTGAACATCACCGACCAGGATGATTTTGCCGCCGACGACGTGCTGTGGGAATTCGACAGCGACATGGACGTCGGCAACAGCTGTTACGCCACTTTTGGCGACTGCAAGGCGACCGACCTCGGCTACACCGTGCCGCAGTCCAATATCGGCCGGCTTGCCAACGGCCGCTGGGTGGTCGTGGTTCCAAACGGCTATTTCCCCGACTGCTCGCAACCCGATACGCCGACCCACGAACCCGAGCAGGGGAACAAGGCCGCGTGCAAGGCCATCGCCGCCCAGACACCACGCGAGGACAACAAACCCTACAGCGCATTGTTCGTACTGGATGCCGAGACCGGTAAAATGCTGGCCGAGCTGAAAACCCCGACCGACATCCAGGGCGTCAGCAGCTTCGGACTCGGCTCGGTGGTGCTCGGCGACTACAACAACGACCAGATCGACGACGTGGCCTTTGCCGGTGATCTGCAGGGCAACCTGTGGCGTTTCGACCTCAGCTCCGCCAACACCGCCGACTGGACGGTCACGCTGGCGTACAAAGGCAAGACCGGAAAGGAAGACCACCAGGGAATCCAGCCCATCACGGCGATGCCGCGTCTGTTCCCGGATCCGGCCACCAACAGGTTCATCGTGGTTGTCGGCACCGGCAAATACCTGGGTTCCGGCGACAACACCACGGATATTCCGCCACAGGCGGTCTACGGCATCCGTGATGTCATGGACAGCAACGGTCACCCCGTCACGGTGACGCATGATGACTTGCAGGAACAAACGCTGTCGGAAGACACGGTGAGCACGGGTGATTTTGCCGGTGCCACGGGCCGCAAGCTCACCGCCGATTCACTCGCTCCGGATGCCCTGGGCTGGTACTTCGATCTTGAAACCGCGCAAGGCAATACCGTGACCAACGCCGGCGAACGCGTAGTAGTCACAGCCGGCGCATTGTTCAGCACCAACACCGCGGTGGTCAGCACGCTGATCCCGGGCAACGACAATTATTGCGACCCCTCTGTAACCGGCGCGATCATGTCCCTCGACGCCACCAACGGCGGCCCCAGCGGCAACGGCTTGTCGATCTTTGGTGGATCTCCCTATGTTGGCGCGCGCGTGTCACACGTGAGGACCGGCGGCTCGTTGCCGATGGTCAGCACCATGGGTGGAGGCACCGTATACCTTCCTGGAACCACCATCCTTGGTACCGACAGCAGCAATACAGCCAATATGCAGATCGATTCACCGATCTGGCGCCGCCGCTCCTGGTCCAACCTGGAAATCCAACCATGAGAAAGCATGCCACCGTGACACGCACCAACGGCTTCACTCTGCTGGAACTGATGGTGGTGGTGGTCATCATCGCCATCCTCGCTTCGATCGCCTATCCGGCGTACTCGCGCTATGCGTACCGTGCCCGCCGCGGCGACGGCCAGAACGTGCTGATGCACCTGGCAACCGCCCAGGAGCGTTATTACTCCACCTACAACCAATACACCGATGACCCGGACAAACTGGGCTACGGAGATCCGATCGAATCCGAGAAGGGCTACTATCAGGTCACCCTGGCCCTGGGCAACAATGACCAGGCATTCACGGCCACCGCCACGCCGCAAAACGCCCAGGCTGCGGACGTCTGCGGTGCACTGAGCATCGACAACACCGGCGACAAGCAGCCCGATGCCAGCAACACCGAACTGAACAGCAACGGCAATTGCTGGTAACAGGCGCCGGCCACGCATGGCGTGAGCGTGACAAAACCACGTGATGTTGCGTCATCAGGTCATCCGGGCCCGTTGTCCGCGAAAACTGCTGGCCATATGCCCGCCTGATATGGTTTTTTTGCCGGGTCACCGGCAACGCAGGGCCGCACGGCTCAGTCGAAGTGTTTCAGGAACCTGTCGATCTGGCGTGCCGCCTCGTCCTTGGCGATGCCATAACGTTCTTGCAGCTTGCCGGCCAGGTATTCACGGTCACCGTCGGCCTTTTTCAGGTCGTCGTCGGTGAGGTCGCCCCATTGCGCCTTCATTTTGCCTGTGAGTTGCTTCCAGTTGCCTTTGATACGGTCGTTGTTCATGTGCATGTCTCCGTTAAGGTGTCGCGACGGGATGACGCGACCGGGGCGACTTGGGGAAAACGTGATTGACGCCTCCATCGTCGCCCCCCGTGCCGGACAAAGGATCGGCGGGTCGCAGACGATGTTTCGGGGCGCCATATCGTTGTCGGAGCGGCTAATCGTCGCCGTTCTGATTCGGCACGCCGCGGGTGCCGGGCGTCGAAGTACCGCAGTCGCCGTGCCCGCAGGCGCAGTGTCCGGACGTTCCGCCACCGCTTTCGTGCTGGTGGCGACACGCATCGCTGCAATAGTCGCCGGCATTGGCGACATGGCAGTCGCAGGCGGGGTTGGCACAAACGTGATCAATTTCCATGGGGGCCTCCGGACCTGGAACCGCATCCAATGTACGCGCATGCAGATGAAACTGCGCCAACTCCAGAGAAACGCATATTTCCCGGGGCACACAAACACGAACGCCACCCGGTCGGGTGGCGTTCGTGTTTGACATGTTTGGTGGGCGGTACAAGGGTCGAACTTGTGACACCTGCCGTGTGAAGGCAGTGCTCTACCACTGAGCTAACCGCCCCGGTGGAAGCGCAGCATTCTACGCAGAACCCGAGGACCGGTCAATGGCCGGCGACAAGTTTTTTCCCGGCCGCATGCCGGGGCGGAACCGCGCCGTGCCGAGGTGTGCGGATATTCTGCGATAATCCGCGCATGTCGATGTCGCGAGCCGAACCGTCCATGCCCCATGCCCCCGAGTCGTTCCGCCTGCCCGCCGAATGGGAGCCGCAGGATGCCATCGTCATCGCCTGGCCGCATGCGGGAACCGATTGGGCGGCACGGCTGGCCGATGTGGAGCGTACCTGTGTGGCGATGGCGGTCACCATCACGCAGTTCCAGCCGCTGCTGATATGTGTGGGCGATGCCAACCTCGGCCAGCGGGTGCATTTTCTTCTCAACCACGCCGGTGCCGACATGGGCCGGGTGCGACTGATCGAGGCCGCCTACGACGATACCTGGCTGCGCGACTCCGGACCGATCACGCTGTGCGGCAGTGAGGGGGGACGCCGCCTTCTGGATTTTCGCTTCACCGGCTGGGGCGGCAAGTTCGAGGCCTCGCTGGACGACGCGCTGGTCGGCGCGCTGACCGAAGCGGGGCTGTTTGCCGGCGCCGTGCACGAACGCATCGATTGGGCCCTGGAGGGCGGCGGCATCGAAAGCGACGGGGCCGGCAGCCTGCTCACCACGTGGCGTTGCTTGACACAACGTCACCCGGCGATGGTGCGCCAGGACATCGCCAACGCGTTGCAGCATCATCTGTCGGCAACGCGCATCCTGTGGCTGGATCACGGCTATCTGCAGGGCGACGATACCGATGCCCACATCGACACCCTGGCACGTTTCGCACCCGACGCGGCCATCGTGTACCAGGCATGCGACGACCCCGACGACGCCCACCACGACGAGCTTCGCGTCATGGCCGACGAACTGGCCGCACTGCGCACGGCCGACGGCAAGCCCTACACGCTGCACCCCCTGCCGTGGCCACGACCGATCCTGGACCAGGGCCGCCGTCTGGCGGCCTCGTATGCCAACTACCTGGTCGTCAACGGCGGCGTTCTGGTACCGGCCTACGGCGACGATGCCGATGATCGCGCGGCCGAGGTGATCGGCGCCGCGCATCCGGGGCGCCGCATCGTCCAGATTCCCTGCCGAGCCCTGATCTGGCAGAACGGCAGCCTGCACTGCATGACCATGCAGCTTCCCGCCGGTACGGTGACGGCGGCACCCGTCGACGCCTGAGCACACAGTCCCCGGCTGTCATGTTCATGCCGGGTGCCTTATCGTATCGGCAGATCCCGCATTGTCTGAGACGCCATGTTCCGAATTGTCCTGATGGCCATGCTGTTGGTCGTTGCCGGAAGCGCGCACGCCGCCGCATTCAAGCTCACCGTCGATGCCGCCGGCGAACACGGCCACATCGAGAAACGGCATGTTTACAACCGCTCCGGATGCCACGGAGCGAACCATTCACCGGCGCTACGCTGGGAAAACCCGCCGGAAGGCACCAGCGGTTATGCCGTCACCGTGTACGATCCGGACGCCGATGGCGGTTGGTGGCACTGGATAGTGCTGGACATCCCGGTCATCACGCACCACATCGACGAAGACGGCACGCTGCCGCCCGGGGCCTTTGCCCTGAAAAACAGTTTCGGGCATCCAGGCTGGGACGGCCCCTGCCCGCCCAGGGACGATGCACCACACCATTACCAGTTCACGGTATACGCGCTGGACACGGCGGCGCTGGCATTGACCGCCGAGACGTCGCCCGAGGAAGCCCAAGCCGCGATCAAACGGCACAGCCTGGGCAAGGCGCGGGTAATCTACACGTACGGCCGGTGAGGGCGTCATGCCTTCGCGGCCACGGGCCGCTCCCACAGATTGATATCAGATACCCGGTTTTCGAGGTCCCCTGTGGGAGCGGCCCACGGCCGCGATCGATACCACCGGATGCCTGGTAACGGTTTTGTGAAGGCTCCTGCAGGAACCCGCGAACGTCCCGGGACGACTCAGCGTTTGCGGCAATGCTCGCACACGCCATGCACTTCCAGCGTCTGCGCACGCGGACGGAAGCCCATGCGGCGGGCCTGGGCGGCGATGAGTTCGGCCACCTGGTCGTCGCACACTTCCACCGCGCTCTCGCATTCGTCGCAGATCAGGAATGGAACCTGGTGGTCGTCGGTGGGATGCGGACACCACACGAAGGCGTTGATGGATTCCAGCTTGTGGATGAAGCCCTGCCCAAGCAGGAAATCCAGCGCGCGGTACACCGTCGGTGGCGCCGCGTTGCCGTGGGTGTCACGCAACCGGTCAAGCAGGTCGTAGGCCTTCACCGGCTTGCCGGACCCGGCCACCAGTTCCAACACCTCGCGCCGCAACGGAGTCAGGCGCAGGCCGCGCTCGCGGCATGCGCTTTCGACCGCGCGGACATAGCCCTTGGCATCCGGGTGGTGTTCGTGGGGTTTGGCACTGCACGCTTCCATGCTGCAAAGATGCGGCCAGGCGCCCGGCAATGCAAGTGTCCGGTCACCGCCGGTTTCGCTGACCGTGTTTCAGCCGGCCTCGGCACGCACGGCCCGGGCGCGGCGTTGTGCCTCCTCGATCCGGGCCAGCGCGGTGTCCCGTCCACACAGACAGATGGTTTCCTGGATCGACGGCGACACCTGGGTGCCGGTCATGGCCACCCGCAACGGTTGCGCCACCTTGCCCATGCCGATATCCAGCTTTTCGGCCACCTGACGCACGACTTCGTGGATCGGGTCCGGCGCCCAGACCGGCAATTCCGCCAGCGCCACGCGCGCCGCCTCAAGCACGTCGGGTGCTGTCGTCGCCCCCAGATGCTTGCGTACGGCCTTGGGATCCCACGCCGTGATCGGCCCGTACCAGATACGCGCACGCTCGGCCATTTCCTTCAGCGTATGCACACGCTCGCGCAACGCGACGATGACCGCCGCCGGGTCCGGCCCGGTCGCGACATCGATACCGGCACGCTGCAAATGCCAAGTGAATTCGGACACCAGGGACGCCGGCGCGTCGTTTTTCAGGTACTGCTGGTTCAGCCAGGCCAGTTTTTCGGTATCGAAGCGCGCGGCGGCCTTGTGCACGTCGCCGATATCGAACAGACGCTGCATCTCGGTAATGGAAAACAGTTCCTGGTCGCCATGCGACCAGCCCAGGCGGACCAGGTAGTTGAGCACCGCATGCGGCAGGAACCCCTGCTCGCGGTAGTCCATGACACTCACCGCGTTGGTGCGCTTGGACAGCTTCTTGCCGTCTTTGTCGAGGATCATCGGCAGGTGCGCGAAAGTCGGCACCGGCGCGTCCAACGCCTGGTAGATGTTGATCTGTCGCGGCGTGTTGTTGACGTGGTCGTCACCGCGGATGACCTCGGTGATACCCATGTCCATGTCGTCCACCACGACCGCGAAGTTGTAGGTGGGAAAACCGTCGGAACGGAAAATCACCAGGTCATCCAGCTCGCTGTTGGCGATCTCGATGCGGCCCTTGACCTTGTCCTCGAACACCACGTTGCCGTCACGCGGGGTCTTGAAACGGATCACCCGATTGGGATCCTCCCGGTATGGTTCGTTGCGGTCGCGGTAATAGCCGTTGTAGCGCGGTTTCTCGCCTCGAGCGCGGGCCGCCTCGCGCATGGCCTCGATCTCGTCCTTGGTCTCGTAGGCGTAATACGCCTTGCCCTCGTCCAGCAGCCGGGCAGCCACTTCGCGGTAACGATCCAAACGCCGGGTCTGGTAGTACGGCCCCAGATCGTGCTCCAGACCAAGCCAGGCCATGCCGTCGACGATCGCCTGTACCGCCGCATCGGTGGAGCGCTCGCGGTCGGTGTCCTCGATGCGCAGCACGAACTCGCCACCGTGGCGTCGTGCTTCCAGCCACGCATACAGCGCCGTGCGGGCGCCGCCGATATGCAAGAATCCGGTGGGGCTGGGGGCGAAACGGGTACGGAAGCTCATCACAACGGTCCAACGGGGAATAAACCATGCATTTTAACCGATACACGGGGCCAGTCCTTGCCTTCGTTTCGCTCCTCGCTTCGCCGGCCGCACTGGCGCAGGCCGACAACAATCCCGGCTACGACCGCCCCGGCCTGGGCTTCACCCCGTCGGTACTGGACACCGGCGACATCATGCTGGAACAGGGGCTTCCCGACCTGAGCCACGATGACGGCCTCTCGAATCTGGATGCCGATACCCTGCTGCGTGTCGGCATCGGGCATGCCCTGGAATTGCAGGCCGGCACCGGGTGGAGCTGACTGGACGGGCACGGTCGACACGCGGACGGCCGCGCCGATACGTCCCTGGCTGTCAAATGGGCGCCGGCCGCGCGTGGCCGTTTCAGCTGGGGGCTGCTCGGAAGCGTGGAGCTCACCGACGGCGCCCGCGCCTTCCGCAATCCGGACCGCCAATACCTGCTCGGCGCGAGCTTCAATTGGGACCACGATGCGGGGCGCTCCAGCGGCCTGTACGCGGAACTGGCCGGCGGCAACGCGAGTCACCAGCTGCTGGCCATCAACGAAGGTTGGCAATGGGGCGCGTCCGTCGCGGTCTACGTGGAACTGGGCCTGCAGCATGCCCACGACGAGGGCAGCGGCAGCATGGCCGGCGCCGGCCTCGTCTGGAACATGTCGCCGCGTGTGCAATGGGACATCAGCGCCCGCCACCGCCTGGGAGGCCATGTCGACCCATGGCAAGGCGGCATGGGATTGGCGGTGTATTTCGGCGACTGAGGGCAGCGCCGCATGCGGGACGACGTTTCAGTCGACGTGGACAGTGATCTTCCTGGATACCAGCGGCGGATCGAAGGGAACGTGGTTCATGTCGCCCAGGTCCAGTTGCAAGGTATGCGTGCCCGACGGCAAGGTCACTTCCGCCTCGGTCTGGCCGCCTCCGAAGTGCACGTGCTTGTCGTCCGCCGGAATCGGCTGACCGGCAGGTGGCAGGGTATCGACGTCAATGAGCAGGTGATGATGGCCGGTATCGGGCTTGTCCACGCCCGCGGGCGCCACGCCCATGCCGCGCAAACCGAATTTCACCGTGAACGGGCTGCTGACGTGCGCCCCGTCGGCCGGCGAAATGATATACACCTCGGCCCCCTCGGGGGCGGTGTGCGTGGACGGCGCATCGGCCGCGACGGCGGTGCCGGCGAATGCCAGCGCCAGAACCCATGCCAGGCACTTCATGGTTTTCTCCCGTGAACTGTCGAAAAGGCAACGACTGACGCCGCCACTGTACCCCAACGCGATGCAACGTGCCTGTTCCACCGGTGCAGCATGCACCGACTGCGCCGGCAACGACCCGATGAACCCGACCTGGCTCACAGGATCGCGGCCACAACGTTGACGCGCACCGAAATACAACGACAATAGGCGGGTTTTCATGTCGCGGACCGGCGACCGCTGCCCGCCAGGCAGGCTGCATTCCGCTCGCCGCGGCGCGGTCGTCACGGTGACGGCCTCGGTCACGGTCATGGACCGGTGCGACGAAAAAACGGTTCGACGCTTCGGCGCGCGTGTACGGGTTGGGATCCGACATGGCGGCCACCAAGGGGGACACACATGAACGATCACACTATCGCCTTGTCGGGCCTGTCCGACACGGACGCCGCCATGTTCGAAGCCGCGCTCGGCTCCTTGCCCACTCATCCGTGGAAGCTGGTGGACACGCCACCGGCCGTGCTCCTGGTGGTCGACGTGGACACCGTATGGGGTCACATGGACTGGCTGCGCGCCGTCGGCGGCGGGCAAACGGTGGTCGCCTACAGCAACGACACCCGTGCCCATCGAGACGGCCTGGCACTGGACAAGCCGTTGCGTACACGCGACCTCGCCGACATGCTCGACAGCCTGGCCGCCGGACAAGGCGACGGCGTGCCGGCGGCATCCGTTGCACCGCCGGTCGCCGCACCGCCAGCCGCTCCCGCTCCATCGCCGGCTCCGGCCGCCGCGCCGACGGCCACCGATGACCCGTTCGCGGCCAGCGAGTTCATCGCGCCGGGGATGCCGGCCGAACCCGACACCGGCACCGACGCCGTCGACGCCACGTCCGACCATGACACGCCGTCGCCGGATACGCCCCTCGGGGTCTGCCTGATGCGCGGGCAATTGGAGCATGCGGTCGAACTGGACCATGACGGCGTACGGCTGCGCCTGGATCCGGAACGCGGCGGATACACCGGATCGACCACCCTGAAGCCGCTGGTTTCGCTACTGGATCAACCGATCAGTTCGGTACGCGCCCTGGGTGCCGATGAAGTGGCAGGCATGCGCCAGGAGGCGGTCATCCCCATGACCCGCCTGCTGTGGTTCGCCGCCTTGTGCGCGACTCCCGGCAGCCTGTCGCCCGACCTCGATCCGCACGCCACCTACCGGCTCACCCGCTGGCCACAGATCGAACGGGAATTCCCCCGCCACTTCCGCATCGCCACGGCCATGATGAAAGGCCCGGGAACGCTGGGCGATATCGCCTCGGCCGCCAATGCCCCTGTCGGCGACGTGGCCGACTTCATCAACGCCTACAGCATGGCCGGCCATGTCTCGGCCGGCATCACACCGGACACCGATGCTCCCGTGGAAACGGACGGCAAGCGCATGTTTTCGCGCCTGCGTCGCTCGCTGTCACGCGGCGGCGCCTGAACCGGCCCCGGCGATCACCGGCACGCCGCCGGCGGATCGAAACCGGTGAAACGGGTTTGGTCGGCACCTTGCAGGGTGGCCATACGCGGGAGAGCACTCCCGCTTACCAGGGGGAAGGTATATGGACCACTGGGCCGCAAGATGCCGACCAAACCCGTCGCGACGAGTACTCAGCGCCGGGCCTGACCGGAAATTTCCACGCGGCGATTGGGCGCAAGGCACGCGATCAGGTTTGCGGCAGGCACACCGTCGCAGGGAACGACGGGATCGGCTTCGCCTCGTCCTTCCGTGCTGAGCGCCTCCTGTGATACACCGTGCCCGACCAGATAATCGCGCACGGCCCCGGCTCGTTGTCGGGACAGTTTCATGTTGTAGGCGTCACTGCCGATGCGGTCGGTGTATCCCACGATGCGGATGTTCTGGACTTCGCTGGCACTGCGAATCGTGTCAAGCAAACCATCGAGCGCATGCCGGCCTTCGGGCGTGAGTTCGAACTTGTCGAACGCGAACAGTGTGTCGGCCGCAAGACGGATCGGCTTCTCGGGCAACGGAGCCGGCGGTGGCGGCGCCTCCGCCACCGGTTTGGGGTGAATCAAATCCGCGCAGCTGGACGGCTTCCAGTAGAAGCTCTGCGCCAGGTGCTGCCGGTCGAACAGGACCTTGAACTCGCAGGTCACGTACTGATCCCCCTGGCCGCTCCTGAAGTTGAACAGGTAGTCCCATTCGCGTACACCGAGCACCCCTTCGTTGAAGTGCGGACGACCGAACATCTGATAGAGCTGATCCTTGGTCATGCCCGGCGCCACGTTGCGCAGATCGGCGACATCCGGAAAGGTGCCGCCCTTGATCGACGCCTTGGCCGGATCCGGGAATATCAGCTCCCCCGCCCCACTGCCGTCCTTCGCCACGTGCTTGCTGACCGTGCCGCACCCGGCCATGACGAACATGGTCAGTCCCAGCAATGCCGCTTCGAGTATCCGTTTCATCTTCATGCCCTGACCTCCCGGACCTTGGTTGCCACGCCCCGCCTCACCACTGGAACCCGACACCGACGGAAACGCCCGCGTCGCCCCTGGAATTGTCGGTGCCGTTGAGTTTGTAGACCCACTTGCCGCCCTCGGAAATCATCGACACGCCCACCGCGACGCTGGACTCGCCATGGAAACTGCTTCCGGCAATCGAAACCATGTTCTTGCCCGGCAGGTATGCCTGTGGCAGACCGGCCATGGCCATGGCCGAAGCCACGCCCGCGTAGGCCTTGTTGCCGACGTTGTTCAACTGCCTGCTGAGGCCGCCAATCTGTTCGTCGGTGTAGTTCTTGGCCCAGTTCTCGGCCTCCTGGACACCGGCATGCAACTGACGCACATTGACCGCGTCGGTGTCGGCCTTGCCGTCGCCCACGTTGCGCACCACGGTCGGCGCGGATCGGCCGTCCGGAGCACCCAACGTGATGCTGCCGTAGTCGACCGAACCATCCTTGCTCTTGTCGTACTGCACTGTTCCGGCCGTGCTCTGCTTGAGCTGCGCCACGTTGACCGCGTCGGTATCCTCGCTGCCGGCAGCCACATGGGTGACCTGCCGTTCATGGCCCTTGGAGCCGACCGACACCGCGTTGTCGCGCGTGGCCACGGAGCCGGCACCCAATGCCACCGAGTTGTCACCTTCGGCCTGAGCCCCGTTGCCCAGTGCCGTGCTGTCGCTGCCCGCTGCCACGGTGCCGGCGCCACCCGCGGCGGAATTGTCGCCCTGCGCGTCCGCCTTGGGCAGGTTGTCGGTGTTGTTGACGGCAAACTCGTCGCTGTTGGTCAAGTTCTGGATCTGCTGGTACAGGCTGTAGTTGCTGTAGCTGTTGCCCGTGTCCTGAGTCCAGAAATACAGCTGCGAGCCGTTGATCGCATCCAGGCTGGTGGCGCTGATGTCACCGCCGGCCACATTGGTCAGCAGCACCGCGGAACCGCCGTTGTTGAAGGTAACCCGGGTTTTGCCGGCATCGTCGTACAACACCGCCAGGTCCCCCAGGCTGCCGATGCGTGAATCGACTTCCCGCAGCTGACGCAGATTGACGGCATCGGTGTCCTCGGTGCCTCCGGCCACATGGGTGATCTGGCGCTCCTGGCCATCCGCGCCCACGGACACCGCCCCGGTACCCGGCACCGCTACGCCCGTGAACGCCTCCTGGCCCGTTCCGGTGCGGTCGGCCACGGAGCCGGCACCCAGTGCGATGCCGCCGGCGACGCTGGCATTGGCCTCGTTGCCCAACGCCAGGGCACCGTCGGCACTGGCCTGCGCGGCATTGCCGAACGCCACGGCACCCTCGCCCACGGCCTGGTTGTCCTGACCCAGAGCAATCGCGCCGTCGCCAGTCGCCTGGTTGTCCTTGCCCAGACCCACCGCGCCATCACCGGCCACCACATTGGGATCGCCGATGGACACGGCACCATCGCCGCTGGCTTGCGCACCGTTGCCGATGGCCACGGCCTGCCCACCGTCGGCACTGGCCTGCTGGCCGATGGCCACGGCGCCGTCGGTCGTTGCCTGCGCACCATCACCGGCGGCCACGCTGCCGTTGCCCTGGGCAACCGCATCACCGCCCATGGCCACACTGCGGTCACCGGCGGCATCGGCATCGGCACCGCTGCTGTTGGCATGGAAGTACTTGAGATCGCCGGTGGCATCGGTAATGCGCTGGTTGATGTTGGTCAACGACCCGTCCACCGCCGCGAACGCATCGGTGACATTGTCATAGTCACCCGATGTGGCGGTGCCGTCGGTGTCAATCTGGGTGATGGTGAAGTTGGGCGGTGCCCAGGTGTTGGTGCTGCCGTCGTAGCCGGTCACGCCCCCGAAATAGCTGGCCACGGTACGGTTGGTGTCGAACAGTTGGCTGCCGTTGACGGCATCCGTGCTGCCCGCCACCACCTGGCCCTGATGCAGGTTGGTGATGACGGTACCGTCGGTCAGGCCGCCGTCACCGCTGGTCGGGCCGGCCAGGGTCACCTGCGTCTTGTCGACGCCGTCATACTGCACCGCACGGCTGGCCACGTCGGCCACGCCCTTGAGCTGGGCCACGTTGACGGCATCGTCGTCGGCGTCGCCGGCAGCCACACCGGTGATCTGGCGGTTGCCCACGTTCACCTCACCCGCGGACGTCTGCGGTGCACTCAAGCCATAGGCCGTGTAGTCGGTCTGTGCTCCCACACTGGTCACCGAACCAGCACCCAGGGCAATGCTGCCGTCCATGCCGGCGTCGGCCCCGTTGCCGATCGCGATGGCATCCGTGCCGCCAGCCGTGGCGGCCGGCCCCACGGCAATGGCGTCGGTACCGCCGGCATCGCTGTCCGCTCCGGTCGAGTTGGCGTGGAAATACTTCACGCCGGTCTCGTAGATGTTGGTCACGCGGTCGTTGACCGTGGTCACCGACGAATCCACCGCCGCGAAAGCATCGGTGACGTTGTCGTAGTCGTTGGAGGTGGTATTGCCGTCACTGTCCACGTCGGTGATGCTGAATGTCGGACCGGTGAAGGTGTTGGTCGTCGGGTCGTAGGCGGTGGTGCCACCGAAATAATCCACGATGGCCGTGTTGGAGGCCGCCAGCTGTGCGCCATTGACGGCATCGGTGCTGGTCGCGCTCACCTCGCCCTGACGCAGGTTGGTGATGACGGTACCGTCGGTCAGGCCGCCGTCACCGCTGGTCGGACCGGCCAGGGTCACCTGCGCCTTGTCGACGCCGTCATACTGCACCGCACGGCTGGCCACGTCGGCCACGCCCTTGAGCTGGGCCACGTTGACGGCATCGTCGTCGGCGTCGCCGGCAGCCACACCGGTGATCTGGCGGTTGCCCACGTTCACCTCACCCGCGGACGTCTGCGGTGCACTCAAGCCATAGGCCGTGTAGTCGGTCTGTGCTCCCACACTGGTCACCGAACCAGCACCCAGGGCAATGCTGCCGTCCATGCCGGCGTCGGCCCCGTTGCCGATCGCGATGGCATCCGTGCCGCCAGCCGTGGCGGCCGGCCCCACGGCAATGGCGTCGGTACCGCCGGCATCGCTGTCCGCTCCGGTCGAGTTGGCGTGGAAATACTTCACGCCGGTCTCGTAGATGTTGGTCACGCGGTCGTTGACCGTGGTCACCGACGAATCCACCGCCGCGAAAGCATCGGTGACGTTGTCGTAGTCGTTGGAGGTGGTATTGCCGTCACTGTCCACGTCGGTGATGCTGAATGTCGGACCGGTGAAGGTGTTGGTCGTCGGGTCGTAGGCGGTGGTGCCACCGAAATAATCCACGATGGCCGTGTTGGAGGCCGCCAGCTGTGCGCCATTGACGGCATCGGTGCTGGTCGCGCTCACCTCGCCCGCCGCCAGGTTGCCGATGCCGACGGGCGCGCCGGTACCGTCGCCGGTCAGGGTCACGTGATTGAGCGGATCGCCCCCCGCATCGACGTCGTACAGGACGGCGCCGGCAACGGCGCCGCTCACGGCTCCCTTCAGTTGCATCACGTTGACGGCATCATGGTCTTCGGTACCCGCAGCCACATGGGTGATCTGGCGCTCGCTTCCGGCACGGCCCACCGCCACCTCGCCGGCCGATGCCTGGCTCAGACCCTGCAAGCCGTACGCGTTGTCATAGTCGGGGTCCCCCCCACGCACCGCCTCCGACTGGTAACCGAGCGCGACGCTGTTGGCCTTGTCCGATGTGGCTTCGGCACCCAGGATGGTCTGCCCGTTCTTGTTGCCGGACGCATCATCGCCGATCACCACCGAATGGCCCAGGCGGGCGGCATAATCGGATGTCGGCACGCCCGAGGGATTGGTCTCGTCGTTCCGGCCATCTCCGGGAAAGGCCTCGTCGGCATCCACCTCGGCCAAGGTATGGCTCGCATTGGTGCCGATGACCACTTCCTTCGACCCGTTGGCCGATGCGCCGTCACCCACCAGGACCTGGTAATCCTGCGCCGCGTTGACGCCCCAGCACTCGGTCTTCACCAGGCCGAGCACGTTCATGCATTCGGATGCCCAATCGGGAGCCTCGTCGGGAAGCAGCAGCCCCAGCAGGCCGCCGGCGGCACCGTTGTTGATGTTGCGAATGTAATTGCCGGAGGTGACCCCGCCGATCAACGTCAGATGGGAATTGCTGCCCGTGCCGCCCACCAGGTCGCCGTCGACGTCTTCCAGGACGCTGCCCACGGGGGTCAGGTTGACCAGCGGAATGCCCAGCACCGACGTCACACCATAGGCCTGGCTGAAGTTGGCATTGCTCACCCGGAGACTGCCGGCGGAGACGTAATGCTCGGAACCCCCGCCGTTGAAGAGGCTGTCGGTGCTGTTGCCGAGCAGCCCGAGGGCGCCGCCGACCAGGCCATTGTTGCTGACGATCAGCCCGGGCGCCGGTGTCTCGATGGGCCGCGGGCGCCGGGGATCGCCCGGTTGCAACGCCATCGGCGTCACCGCCATGGCCGAGCCACGCATGGCCGACGAGCTGAATGTCATGCCCTGCGCATCGCCCGACGAAAAACGGTACGGCACCGGTTCGTCCACTGCCGCCGCGACGATGCGCCCGCTGTCACCGGCCGTGGCGGTGCCGGTATCGGCAAGGTCCGCGGCCGGTTCGAGGCTGCCACGCGCCCGATCCATGCCGGCCACCGCGAGATTGACATCGGACGGATTGACATCCAGCACCAGGCTCGAGGTCTGCGACGCCACGGCCGCATCGCCCGCCGGATGGGCCACATCGGCCACCAGGGATTGCTTCATCACCGGATCGGGCCGGGGCGGCAAGGGAGCCGGTACGGGTTCCGGGGCGGACGGCAAACCGGCCGCGTCGACGCCGCGCCGGGCCGTATCCGGCACGGATGCCGGAACGTTGGTGGAAACAGTCGCCAGTGCGCCGGCCGATGGCATGCGGATCGTCGCGGTGCGCTCGATATCGACATCCGGCAGCGATGGCGAATCCGCCGCCACGGCAACGGTCGCTTCACCGTCCGTTGACACGTTCGCATCCCGGGGCGCCATGACGCCGGATGCGTGCTGTGCCGGCGCCGCGGCCGCGGCGACCCTTGGTGCCGACGCCGCGGGACGGCTGTCTGCCGTATTCGTGACGCGCAACGCCCCGTCACTGCCGACGACCCACACCGACCCGCTGCGCGCCGTGCTATCCGAAGCCGCGGCGGAGCGGCCGTCGCGTGCCGCCAGTACGGCGGCGATCTGCGCATCACTGGCAAGGTGGGGCGAGCGTACATCCGTCCGGGACGCCGTGTGCGACGCCGCGACCGCGTGTTTCACCCTGCCCGACCGGTCAGCCGGAGCGGAAGAAGGTGGTGCCGTATCCGACGAGGCCGGGGAATCACTCGACACTTTCGCCACGGACGACACCACGGCCGTCGCATTGGGTCGAGGCGCCGGCGGCGTGGCCGCCGCCGGTTGCCGCTCCGGCGCGGAAGTGGCGCGTGGAGGTGCTGCGCCGTCATCGTACTTGACCATCAGGTCGCTGAGGTCGGCCAACCGCGTGTCGACCTTCCGCATCCGCTGATGCATCTGTGCCGCATCTGTATCAGCGGCATGGACCGGCATGGCGGCCACCATGAGCCACCCGCCGAGCATGTAGCCAAGCGCCAGGGGAAGACGACGCAAACGTCCGCCGCCAGCGGTACGCACCGCCACCGAATCGGCGCCACCGTGCCCGCGTCTGGCCAGCTCCGATGCCACCTCCCACGCCTGGCGCGAGCGGTTCCATACAATGCGGTAAATGGTGTTCATGGGTGCACCTCAATAGCAGCAACGTGGAAATTCGTGCCTTGCCGGATGCGTCGATCGAGGGGAATGCGTGGCTTGTGCCGGCACCCCCCCCACCCCGGGTTGCCGTCCACCTCCGCAAGACGGTCAGGAACAATCACACCCCCATCGCATCCAAACCGTGGCTACATTGAAGCGACTGTGTCGCGTCGCGAATGGACGAAATCGGCAAATATGCGAACTGCGTCACTGCAAAGCCATTTTGTCGGCGCTAGCGACACATCGATCCACCACGCCGTCGTCGTGATACATCGCATGCCATGCGCGATGACGGCATGAGCCGTGCCTGACCATCCGCTCCGGTGTGCATTGAGCATTCACGCCGGCATCGCTACGCTTGCACGGATACTTCAGATACTGCGGCCGCCGTGGCCCGGGGATCCTCTTGAGCGCAGAAGCCAGCCGAGCCATAGACAGTCGACACCCCTGGATCACCGCCGTGTTGCTGGCCATTGTGGTGGTGGCATTGAATGTCGGCTTGTGGTGGTGGGGCAACCGCCCGCAAGGCCCCAACAACTGGCACGGCGAAATCAGCGGTTTCGCGGTCAGCTTCTTCCAGCGCCACCAGAGTCCGCTGGAGAACAACCCGGCCGGCATGTCGCATGCCTTCCCCAGCGACAAGCAGCTGGCCTCGGACCTGAAGCTGCTGTCCAAGTACAGCAACCACATCCGGACCTACTCCTCGTTTCAGAATCCGCAGGTCTATCGCCTGGCGCAAAAGGCGGGGCTGGATGTCCTGGCCGGCGCCTGGATCGACCCGCGCAAGCACAAGAACGAGCTGGAACTTGACGCGCTGATCCATCAGGCACGGCGCTACCCGGAAACCATCAAGCGCGTCGAGGTCGGCAACGAGGTGCTGTTGCGCCACGACATCGAGCCGACCGAACTGATGGCCTATCTGGACCGGGCCCGCGCCGCGATCCGGCAGCCGGTATCCACGGCCGAGCCTTGGCACATCTGGGAAAAGTATCCGGAACTGGCCGAACACGTCGATTTCATCACCGTGCACCTCCTGCCGTACTGGGAAGGCGTGCCGCGCCGCGAGGCCATCGGCGACGTGATGATGCGGTACCGCCACCTGCAACAACTGTATCCGGACAAGAAGATCATCATCGGCGAGATCGGCTGGCCCTCCAACGGCGACCGTTTCGAAAACGCCGAGCCGTCGGTGTCCAACGAGGCGATCTTCCTGCGCCAGTGGTTCCAGGTGGCCCGCGAGAACCACATCGAGTACTACATCATGGAGGCCTTCGACCAGCCATGGAAGGAAGGACTCGGTGAAGGCCGTACCGGTGCCTACTGGGGCATGTTCAACGCCGACCGGCAACTGAAGTTCCCGTTCACCGGTCCGGTCACCGAAGATACGGGGTGGCCCTGGAAAGCGCTGGCCGCCGTCCTGCTGGCGCTGGTGCCCATGCTGTGGTTCGCGGTGCGTTTCTCGCGCTTCAAACTGTTCGGACGGTTGTTCTTCATGGGCCTGATCCAGCTCGCCGCGGGGCTGGTGGTGTGGTCGGCCACGTTGCCGTTCAATTTCTATCTCGGCCCACTCGACTGGGCTATGCTGATATTCCTGTTCCCCGCCCAGATCGCGATTCTGGCGGTACTGCTCATCAACGGCTTCGAGTTCACCGAGGTGTTGTGGCGCAAGCGCTGGATACGCCATGCCGGATTGCGCGATCCGGAGCCGCCCGCCACGCAGCCGTTCGTGTCCATCCATCTGGCCTGCTACAACGAGCCACCGGAAATGCTGAAGGTGACGCTGGATTCGCTGGCGGCGCTGGACTACGAGAACTACGAAGTTCTGGTGATCGACAACAACACCAAGGACCCGGACGTCTGGCAGCCGGTGCGCGACTACTGTGCCGAGCTGGGGCCGCGCTTCCGCTTCTTCCATCTCGACCCGTGGCCCGGTTTCAAGGCCGGCGCGCTCAACTACGGCCTGGAACAGACCGCCAAGGAAGCGGATGTGGTCGCCGTGGTGGATGCCGACTACGTGGTGCGCGAGGACTGGCTGTCGCGCCTGGCCGGCTACTTCCACGACACCAAGGTGGCCGTGGTGCAATGCCCCCAGGCGCACCGGGACTTCAACTCCAATACCTTCCGGCGCTGGACGGCATGGGAGTACGACGGCTTCTTCCGCATCGGCATGCACCACCGCAACGAGCGCAACGCCATCATCCAGCACGGCACCATGACCATGGTCCGGCGCAGCGCGCTGGAAGGCACCGGCGGCTGGTCGGAATGGACCATCTGCGAGGACGCCGAGCTCGGCCTGCGCCTGATGCATGCCGGCTACCAGCTGGTGTACGTCGACGAGCTGATGGGCAAGGGCCTGACCCCGGCCGACTTCAAGGCCTACAAGAGCCAGCGCTACCGCTGGGCCTTCGGCGCCATGCAGATTCTCAAGGGCCGCTGGGACTGGATGACCCGCAAAGGACCGCTCAGCGTTGGCCAGCGCTTCCACTTCCTCACCGGTTGGTTCAGCTGGTTCGCCGACGCTCTGCACCTCATTTTCACGCTGATGGCGTTGTTCTGGACCGCCGGCATGATCGGCATGCCGCAGTTGTTCAGCCTGCCGATGCAGCTGTTTCTGATCCCGGTGATCGGCTTCTTCGTGGCCAAGGCCGTATTCGGCATCGTGCTCTACCGCGCACGCGTGCCATGCGGCTGGCGCGACACCCTCACCGCCTCGATCGCCAGCATGGGCCTGTCGCACGCCATCGCACGCGGCATTCTGCATGGTCTCACGCGCAAGGAAACCGCCTTTGTGGTCACCGCCAAGAGCCGGCGCCTGGGCGGCTCCGGATTCGCCGCGTTCGCCCCCGTGCGTGAAGAACTGCTGATGGCGATCGCGCTGAGTCTGGCCGTGATCGGCATGGTCCTCACCTTTGGCGGCGACTACATCGAAGGCAAGTTGTGGGTGGTGATCCTGTGCGCCCAGGCCATTCCGTACCTGTCGGCCGTCGTCGGCGCCTGGGTGGCCCACCGCGCCGGTGACGCCGACTGACCCGATGCCGTCGCGGCGCGCTGTTCCGCGGCGGCCCCTATTCAGGCGCAGACCGTTATGCTGGTAGACACACTGGCCTGACCCGTACGTTGCATGCGACCGCCGATACGACGCTCACTACCCGCATGGCTGATCATGGCATGGATGCCCCTCTCCCATGCCGGCGTGACGGTTCACGTGGACGGCCTGGAGAAACCCCTGTCCGAGGTGGTCGCCGCCAGCGTGCAGCTGAGCCAGTACAAGGACAAGGACGACGTCACCGAGGCGCAGGTCCGTCGACTTTTCCGGAGCGCGCCGGACCAGGTTCGTTCGGCCCTGCGCCCGTACGGCTATTTCGAGGCCAAGGTCGACGGGGATATCAAACAGGCCGGCGAAGACTGGGTAGTGACCCTGCACGTCGTTCCCGGTGAACCGGTCAAGGTGTCCCGGTTGGACATCGACCTCCCCAAGGTGGCCACCGACCTGCGTACCGTGCGCTTTGCCGTGCGCCGCTTCAAACCGGCCAAGGGCGATGTGCTCAACCAGGGCAAGTACACCGAATCGCGTGACAACATCAACGGCGCGCTGATCGCCGCCGGCTTCCTCGACGCGAACATGACCAAGCATCGCGTCGAGGTCACCCGTGCCGATCGCAGCGCCAGCATCGACCTGGCCTGGGATGTCGGCACGCGCTACCACTTCGGCGAGGTGCGCTTCAAAGGCTCGCAGTTCCGTGACGGTTTCCTGGAACGATACGTGCCGTGGAAATCCGGCGACTTCTTCGACCAGGACGACCTGCTCGAACTGCAGCAGCGCCTGAACGGCGCCGACTACTTCAGCGTGGTCAACGTGCAGCCGGATCTGGATCACAAGCATGACGACATCGTGGACCTGGACGTGGAGCTGCAGCCGGCCAAGCGCAGCGTCTACACCGGCGGTCCGTTCATCGGCACGGACACCGGCTTCGGCATCCAGGCCGGGCTCGACCGGCGCTGGGTCAACGACCGTGGACACAAGTGGAAGAATCGGCTGGTGCTGGCGCAGCGCCTGAAGATGCTCAACACGATGTACACCATCCCCCTGCCCGGGGATGTGGAGCGGGCCTGGAACTTCGGCGCCAATTTTCGCGACGCCGACACCGACACCTCGCATTCACGTACCCTGGAGCTGATCGCCAACCAGACTCTCATGTGGCATGGCTGGCTGGTCACCGGGGGCATGCACGTGCTGTCGGGCACCTTCACCGTCGGCCAGCGCAGCGGCGAATCCAAGAGCGAACCCGGCATCGAGCGCGGCACCAGCACGCTGGTGTACCCGGAAGTGTCGATAGTGAAGAAACACGCCGACAACCCCAATTTCGTGTTCCACGGCTGGTCGCTGACCCTGGCCGCGCGCAGCACCATCGGCTCGCTGCTGTCGGATACCGACTTCAACCAGATCACGGCCGATGCCAAGTGGATCCACGCTTTCAATCGCCGCAACCGTCTGCTGATCCGGGGCAGCGCCGGCGTCACCCATGCCGGCAACTTCAGCGCCCTGCCGCCGCAGCTGCGCTTTTTTGCCGGCGGCAGCCGCTCCAACCGTGGCTACGGCTACCAGGCCCTGGGACCGCGCAACAGCTATGACCGCGTCATCGGCGGCACGCACCTGCTGGCCGCCGGCGTGACCATGGAGCATTACTTCACACCCAAGTGGGGCATGGCGGCGTTCATCGACGCCGGCAACGCCTTCAGCGGCACCGACTTCGATCCGGCCATCGGGGCCGGCCTGGGCGTGCGCTGGGTCTCGCCGGTCGGCATGATCCGTCTCGACCTGGGAACGCCGATTCGCAACGATCGCCACCACGGCATCCAGTTGAACATCGTGATAGGGCCCGACCTGTGAGTACGCATCCCGCCCTACGCCGTTGGTTGAAACGCATCGGCATCGCCGTGGCGGTGCTGCTGGTCCTGCTGGGAGTCTTCCTGTGGTGGCTGCTGGGGAGCCAGGGCGGACTGCGCTTCGTGCTGGCACGGGCCACCGGCATCACCCACGGGGCGCTTGCGGTGGGATCGGCCAGCGGCACCCTCGCCGGGCCGCTGCAATTGACCGACGTCACCTACCGCGATCCGGATGCCGGCATCAACGCGCACATCAGCCGTATCGACACCGACATCGCCATGTGGTCGCTGCTGTCCGGCCAGGTGCGACTGGTCAACTTGTCCGTCGACGGCACGCGGGTCGCCCTCAAGAGTACCGAGGAGCCGGAGCAGGACGAGGCCTCCGCTCCGCTGTCGCTGGAGCCGCCGATCGACATCGTGCTGGACCGGGTCGCGGTACGCGACCTCAAGGTGCGTCAGAACAACCAGGACGTGTTCCAGGCCGATTCACTGGATCTGGCCGGTGCCTGGACCGCCGACGGTCTCGACCTCCGGCAACTCAAGCTGCGTTCGCCCGACGGCCACGCCGATCTTGCCGGCCGGGTGGCCCTGGCACCGGGCTACCGTGGCAAGGGCCACGGCGAATTCCAATGGAAGGTGGGCGACGACGTGTGGGCCGGTGCTCTGGACGCCAACAGCGACGGCAAGCGGGCCAAGCTGTCGCTGGTGTTGTCGCGGCCACTGCCGGTGCATCTGGACCTGGACATGCGCCAGCAGGACGACATGCCCTGGCAGGCCCGCCTGACCATGCCCGCCTCCGATCCGTCGCCGCTGCTCGGCGAGGGCACCCTGAAACGTCTGGCCCTGGATCTGACCGCACACGGCAACCGCGAGGGCGGCGCCCTTGAAGGTGACATCGATGTCGACGACACCCGTCTGCACGTCGAGCCGCTGGACCTTCGCTACGACGTGGACAAGCAGCTGGTCACGCTGAAAAAGCTGGTCCTCACCTCGCCCGACATCAAGGGCACCCTGGAAGGAGAAGGCCGCGTCGACCTGGCCGCCGACCCTGTCGGGGCCGACATGCACCTGCGCTGGCGCGAGGTGCTGGTACCGGAAGACATCGCCGGCCAGGACCTGGCGAGCGACGGCGACATCCGCTTCAAGGGCAGTGCCGACACCTACCGGGTCGAGGGCAAGGTCGACGCCGGGCCGCCCGACCATGTTGCCCACATCACCCTGGACCTGAACGGCACGCCGCAACAAGTGCAATTGGACAGCCTGGCCATCCATCAGCCCAAGGGTGAACTGGAAACCCGTGGCACGCTGACGCTGCAGCCGGCAACCGGCTGGGACCTCACCGTGAAAGGGACGCGCTTCGACCCCGGCCAGCTGCTGGCCGGCTGGGATGGTGCCCTGGACATCGACCTGGCCACCCAGGGTGAACTGGCCGATGCCGGTCCCGATGCCACCCTGGCCCTGAACAAGCTGTCGGGCACGCTGCGCCAACGCCAGCTGCGCGGGCACGGAAAACTCCACGTCACGCCCGAGCGCATCGTCAACGGCACCCTGGCTCTGGCCTCCGGGCACAGCACCGTCGACATCAAGGCACAAGGCAAATCCAGCAATCATGTCGACCTGAAACTGGCCATCCAGTCTCTCAACGACTGGATTCCCGATGCCGGCGGTTCGCTTGCGGGTACCGTGACCGTCACCGGAAAATGGCCGCAACTGGCCGCACGCGGCCAATTGCGTGGCCGCCAGCTGGCCATGGACGACAACCGCGCCGAACAGGTCGACGTAGACTTCAACGTCCCCGACATCAGCCATCCGGGCGGCAAATTGAACCTCGAGGGCCGCGAACTGGCCGCCGCCGGTCTGGCCTTCAAGACCCTTTCCCTGAATGGCAACGGCAACGCCGATCGTCACCGGCTCACCCTCGATGCCCGCGGCGGGCCGCTGTCGCTGCGCCTGGCCCTGAGCGGGCACATGCAGGGCGAGGCCTGGAACGGCACGCTGTCGACACTGGATATCGAGCCGCAGGGCATGCCGGCATGGCGGCTGGAAAACCCGGCCCGCCTGGCCTGGGACGACGGCCGTGCCAGCCTGTCGCAAACCTGCCTGACGGCCGGCGACCCGCGCCTGTGCGTGGCCGCCGAGCAAGCCGCCAACGGCGCGCTGGATGCCAGCTACGAACTGGCCAGGCTGCCTCTGGCACTGATCGTCACCGCGGTCGGCGACGATCTTCCAATGCGGGCCGATGGCGTCATCGATGGCCAAGGCAAAATCCATCGCGACGCTGCCGGCGATCTTGGTGGCAAAGCCACGCTGAGCTCCCGCGAGGGCACCATCAGCTACACCGACCAGCCCGACACGCCGCTGCTCAGCTACCGCGACTTCAACGTCCAGGCCGACCTGGCGGCGGACCGCCAGCATGTCACGGTGAGCACCAAGCTGGACCAGGGCGGACACCTGGACGGCGAGGCCACCATCAGCGGTCCGCAGCAGGCGCTGTCGGGCCGGGTCGACCTGGGTCTGCAAAGCCTGGCCGCAGTCGAGCTGTTCACCAACGAAGTGGCCAACGTCAAGGGCCATCTGGACGGCCATTTCGAGCTTGCCGGCACGGTGGCCGAGCCGGACGTCAAAGGCCAGGCCCGCCTGGAGCAATTCGCCGCCGAGCTGCCCGCGTTGGGACTGAAGCTGCATGACGGGCTGGTCACGGTCGCCACCAGTGACGCCCGTCAGCTGGACATCACGGGGCATATCGGTTCCGGTGACGGCACCCTGGCCCTGGAAGGCGCGCTGGGGCTGGGGCCGGACAGCGGCACGCACCTGGCCGTGCGCGGCAAGGGTATCCAGGCGGCCGACATTCCCGCCGCCAAGGTCACCATCTCACCCGACCTCGAACTGACGCGTGACAACAAGGGCATGAATCTGACCGGATCGCTGGGCATCGACAAGGCCGACGTCAAACTGGAAAAACTGCCCGGCGGCGGTACCGAAGGCGTGCAGCCGTCGCGTGACGTGGTCGTGGTCGATGACGAGGACAAAGCCGAACAGGAAGACGCCTTGCCCGTCACCGCCGACATCACCGTCAACCTGGGCCGCCGGACGCACCTGGAAGGCTACGGCATGAACGGCCGTGTCAGCGGCTCGCTGAACGTGCGTCAACGGCCCGGTCGCGCCGCCACCGGCCGCGGCCAGATCGAGGTCGACGGCACCTACAAGGCCTACGGCCAGGATCTCACCATCCAGAAGGGCCGGTTGCTGTTCGCCAGCACGCCGGTCGACAATCCCGGCCTCAATATCCGTGCCGTGCGCAAGCTCAATCCCAACGCCACCATCGACGAAGGCCAGGAAGTGGGCCTGCTGATTTCCGGCACCGCGCGACGTCCGGTGATGACGGTGTTCTCCAATCCCGCCATGGAACAATCCGACGCCCTTTCCTACCTCATCACCGGCAAGCCGCTGTCGTCCGTCGAAGGCGGCGAGGGTGACATGGTCAATGCCGCCGCACAGGCCCTGGGCTCGGCCACCGGCGACCTGCTGGCCAAGGGTGTCGGCGCCAAGCTCGGCATCGACGCCGGTGTCTCCAACAGCGCGGCATTGGGCACGGCCGCCTTCACCGTCGGCAAATACCTGTCACCACGCCTGTACCTGAGCTATGGCGTGGGGCTGTTCGATCCGGGCCAGGTCATCACGCTGCGCTACATCCTGAGCCGCCGCTGGAACTTCGAGGCCGAGCAAGCCACCGAGTTCAGCCGCGCCAGTTTCAATTACCGCATCGAGAAGTAGGCCCGCCTGTCGCCATCCCACCCGATCCGCCCATTCGATTCAGGGCGCATGACCTTCGACACTGTATGCTTCCATGACTTTCGTCCTAGCCTCGGCGGGTCGGAGGCATCGCGTCGGTCCGTACATGCCGGCAGGCGACGTCCATACCGTTACCGTGCGGCGCACCCACCGTGCCCGCGCATCCAGAGGGAACCCCATGAAAAAACAATTGATCAAGCCACTTGCCCTGGCCGTCGGTCTGGCGCTTGTTGCCGCCGGCTGCAGCAACCCGCAGGCCCCGGACGACAGTGCCAAGGCCCCCCAGGCCAGCTCGAGCACCACCGCCGCGTCGACCACCGCGCCGGCGACGGCATCCACCGTCGCCATCACGCCCGCGCAGCCGCTGGCCTTTACGCTGGACGACCAGTACGAGGCCTGCACGGATTTCCCCAATTACGTCAACGCCAAATGGAACGAGGCCAATCCGATTCCCTCCGACCAGTCGCGCTGGGGTGCCTTCGGCATCCTGCACAAGCGCGCGCTCGAGCAACAGCGCAAGATTCTTGAAACCGCGGCCGCCGACGCCAAGGCGAACAAGGGCGACGAGCTGGAGCAGAAACTCGGTCACCTGTACGCCGCCGGCATGGACAGCGCCACCATCGACAAGCTGGGCTTCGAGCCGATCAAGCCCAAGCTGGCCGCCATCGACGGCCTGAAAAACAGCGACGACATCGCCGACTTCATCGCCACCAGCTACAACGAAGGCGACGGCTACGTCTTCAGTTTCGGCTCCGGCGCCGACTTCAAGGATGCCACCCGCCAGATCGGCTTCGTGTTCCAGTCCGGCCTGGGCCTGCCCACGCGCGACTACTACACCGAAGACAAGTACAAGGACATCCGCGATGCCTACGTGAAATATATCGCCAAGTCGCTGGAACTGGTCGGCACCGACGCCGAGGCGGCGAAGAAACAGGCCCAGTCGGTGATGGATTTCGAGACCAGCCTGGCCAAGGCGTCGCTGGCACCCACCGAAATGCGTGACCTGGACAACCAGTACCACTACGTCAGCGTGGCCGAGGCCGACAAGGTCAGCCCGCACTTCAGCTGGGAGAAATTCTTCAAGGCCCAGGGCGTGGACGTGGGTGACGGCTTCTCGCTGTCGCAGCCCAAGTTCATCGCCGAGTTCGACAAACTGCTGGCCGACGCGCCGGTGGCGCAGTGGCAGGCCTACCTGAAATTCCACCTGGTCGACGATGCCGCGCCGTATCTCAGCGAAGACTTCCAGGACAACCAGTTCGACTTCTACGGCAAGACCCTCAGCGGCCAGCCCGAGCAGCGCGCGCGCTGGAAGCGCGTGTTGGGTGCCATCAACGGCGCCATGGGCATGGGCCTGGGCGAGCTGTACGTGAAGGAGTACTTCCCGCCGGAAAGCAAGGCCCGCGCGGAGAAACTGGTCGACAACGTGCGCGCCGCGCTCAAGCAACACATCGAGCACCTGGACTGGATGAGCGACGAGACCAAGCAGAAGGCGCTGGACAAGTGGAGCAAGTTCCTGCCCAAGATCGGCTATCCCGACAAGGGCGAGTGGCGCGACTGGAGCGGCCTGGACATTGAATCGGGACACTGGTTCGCCAACCTGGAGGCCGCCAGCAAGTACAACTACCACTACGACATCGGCAAGATCGGCACGAAGACGGACCGCAAGGAATGGTTCATGACGCCGCAGACGATCAACGCCTATTACGACCCCAGCACCAACACCATCAACTTCCCGGCCGCCATCCTGCAACCGCCGTTCTTCTACGCCGACGGCGACGATGCGGTGAACTACGGCGGCATCGGTTTCGTGATCGGCCACGAGGCCAGCCACGGCTTCGACGACCAGGGCAGCCAGTTCGACGGTGAAGGCAACCGCGCCGACTGGTGGACCGCCAAGGACAAGAAGCATTTCGACGCGCTGGCCGACAAGCTGGCCAAGCAGTACGACCAGTACGCGCCGATCAAGGGCAAGCCGGACCTGCATGTCAACGGCAAGCTCACCCTGGGCGAGGACATCGGCGATCTGGGCGGCCTCAACATCGCCTACACCGCCCTGCAGAACGCGCTGAAAGCCAAGCCGGAGGAAGCCGGCAAGAAGATCGACGGCCTGACCCAGGACCAGCGCTTCTTCCTCAGCTCGGCCCGCGTCTGGGAAGGCACCGCCCGCGACAAGCACGCGGAGGTACTGCTCAACGTGGACCCGCACGCACCGGCGCAGATTCGCGCCTTCGCGACGGCCTCCAACATGCCGGCCTTCGCCAAGGCGTTCCAGTGCAAGCCGGATTCGAAGATGGTGCGAAAGGATCCCGTCAAGATCTGGTGATTCACACCCCCCGACAAGCGCCGCCTCCGGGCGGCGCTTTTTTTGCTTGCGGGGAGCGCCTCGTGCAATGCCGGTGAGATGGTCCTATAGGGCTCGCGTGATACATCGTGGAATCCTTGTGGAATCGCGGCCATGGGCCGCTCCTACACCCGACTGTGGAATACCATGAGCCCCTTGTGGGGCACTTCGAAAAACCGGATACGGGACATCAACCTGTGGGAGCGGCTTCAGCCGCGATCAATGCTTGCGGGTATCTTGCCATTGCGGCTGAGACCGCTCCCGCAAAAAAGTCCGGTATTTCGAGGTTCCCTGTGGGAGCGGCCCATGGCCGCGATGGGTACGTGCCGGATATCCCCACCGCACGTGCCCCACAATGACCTTCGACACTGTATGCTGCCGACGCGTTGGCTCTAGCCTCGTGCAAGTTTGCATGCAGGTGCCGGCGGCTCGACCGACCGGCCCATTTATCCACTCCGGCCGTGCCCTTCCGGCATGTCCCCCAAGGAAAGCCATGAACAAGCCACTAATCAAACCCCTCGTCCTGGCCGTCGGCCTGGCGCTCGTCGCCGCCGGTTGCAGCAACCAAGGCGCTCCCGCCGACGATACGGCCACCTCGTCCAGCGCACCTGCCGCCGCGACCACGGTGGCCGCCGACAACGACGCTGACAAACCGGTATTCGACGCCGCCGAACTCAGCGACAGCATCCAGGCCTGCGACGACTTCAACGGTTTCGTCAACGCCAACTGGGTCAAGGCCAATCCCATTCCCTCCGACCGCACCAGCTGGGGCGCCTTCGACGCCCTGCGCGAGGACAGCCTCGACAAGCAACACGCCCTGGTCAAACAGGCCGTGGAAAATCTGGACCAGGCCACCTCCGGCTCCATCGAGGAGAAGATCGGTCGCCTGTTTGCCGCCGGCATGGACACCGATGCCATCAACAAGCTGGGCTTCGAGCCGATCAAGCCCAAGCTGGCCGCCATCGATGGCCTGAAAAACAGCAACGACATCGCCGACTTCATCGCCACCAGCTACAACGAAGGCGACGGCTACGTCTTCAGCTTCGGCTCCAGCGCCGACTTCAAGGACGCCACCCGCCAGATCGCCTATGTGTTCCAGTCCGGTCTGGGCCTGCCCACGCGCGACTACTACACCGACGCCAAGCACCAGGACATCCGCGATGCCTACGTGAAATACATCGCCAAGTCGCTGGAACTGGTCGGTACCGACGCCGAGGCGGCGAAGAAGCAGGCCCAATCGGTACTGGATTTCGAGACCAAACTGGCCAAGGCCTCGCTGGCGCCGACCGAGCTGCGCGACACCGATAACCAGTACCACTACGTCAGCGTGGCCGAGGCCGACAAGGTCAGCCCGCACTTCAGCTGGGAGAAATTCTTCAAGGCCCAGGGCGTGGACGTGGGTGACGGCTTCTCGCTGTCGCAGCCCAAGTTCATCGCCGAGTTCGACAAACTGCTGGCCGACGCGCCGGTGGCGCAGTGGCAGGCCTACCTGAAATTCCACCTGGTCGACGACGCAGCGCCGTATCTCGGCGAGGACCTCGAGAACAACCACTTCGATTTCCATGGCAAGACCCTGCACGGCCAACCCGAGCAGCGCCCGCGCTGGAAGCGCGTGCTGTCCAGCGTCAACGGCGCCATGGGCATGGGTCTGGGCGAGTTGTACGTGGAAAAATATTTCCCGCCGGAGAGCAAGGCCCGCGCCGAGGAACTGGTGAAAAACGTGCGCGCCGCACTCAAGGAACACATCGAGCATCTGGACTGGATGAGCGACGAGACCAAGCAGAAGGCGCTGGACAAATGGAGCAAATTCCTGCCCAAGATCGGCTACCCCGACAAGGGCGAGTGGCGTGACTGGAACGGCCTGGACATCCAGCCGGGCAGCTACTTCGCCAATATCGAGGCAGCCGACAAGTACAACTACCACTACGACATCGCCAAGATCGGCAAGAAGACCGACCGCATGGAATGGCACATGACCCCGCAGACGGTCAACGCGTACTACAGTCCCAGCACCAACACCATCAACTTCCCGGCCGCCATCCTGCAGCCGCCGTTCTTCTACGCCGACGGTGACGACGCCATCAACTATGGCGGCATCGGCGCGGTCATCGGCCACGAAGCCAGCCATGGCTTTGACGACCAGGGCAGCCAGTTCGACGGCAACGGCAATCACGTCAACTGGTGGACCGACCAGGACAAATCCCGGTTCGAGACCCGCACCGACAAGCTGGGCAAGCAATTCGATGCCTACGCGCCGATCGAGGGCAAGCCGGACCTGCATGTGAACGGCAAGCTGACCATGGGCGAGAACATCGCCGACCTGGGTGGCCTCAACATCGCCTACACCGCGCTGCAAAAGGCCCTCGCCGACCATCCGGACGAAGCCGCGGCAAAGATCGACGGCTACACCCAGGATCAGCGTTTCTTCCTGAGTTGGGCCCGCGTGTGGCGCAACAACATGCGCGACAAGACCGCCGAAATCCGCCTCAATACCGACCCGCACGCACCGCCGAAGATCCGTGCCTTCGCCGCACCGTCCAACATGGACGCGTTTGCCAAGGCCTTCCAGTGCAAGCCGGGTGCGAAGATGGTGCGCACCGATCCGGTGAAAATTTGGTAACGCGTCCCCGCCGGCGCATCCACCCACCGGATGCACCCGAAACTGTCCAGGCGCCGCCTCGTGCGGCGCCTTTTTCATGCCCGATAACACCGCTGCCCGCCCCCTCGCCTGGTCTTCGGACTCACACAACGTATTGCGAATCATTATCATTAGACTTACAATCTGCGCCGCCTTTCCGGCCCCCCTGCCATGACGCCCGCGCCCGGCGCGGGCGTCATCCGTATCCTCCCCTACACAAGGGCTATTCCATGACCTTCATCAAGAGCCGCAAACACCCGGTCAACCGCGCGACCCGCCTTCGCAACAGCGCCCCTCTCGCCGCTTCCGTCGTGACCGCTCTTGCCCTGGGTTTGCCGGCGTCCGGCATGGCCGCTCCCTCGGCGGATGCCGGCCCGAACCCCGACCAGGTCCGGCCCCTGCCGCAGGTGAAGGTCACCGCGCTCACCAGCCCCGAATACCGTTCCGAATCGGCCTCGCCGAAGTTCACCCAGCCCCTGCTCGACACGCCGCAGACGCTACAGATCATCACCAGCGACCTGTTCACCCAACAGGGGGCGGCCACCCTTACCGAAGCCCTGCAGAACAGCCCGGGCGTCGGTACCTTCTATGTCGGCGAAAACGGCTCCACGTCCACCGGTGACGACGTTTACATGCGCGGCTTCAACGCCTCCGGCAGCATCTTCGTGGACGGCGTTCGCGACATGGGTTCGATCTCCCGCGACACCTTCAACGTGCAGCAGGTCGAAGTCACCAAGGGGCCGGATGGTACCGAGTACGGGCGCACCGCACCCACCGGCGCCATCAACATGGTCACCAAGCAGCCGTTCCTGGACAATGTCACCGCGGCCACCGTGACATGGGGCAGCGACAACCAGAAGCGCGCCACGGCCGATTGGAACGTGCGCACCGGCACGGATTCGGCCCTGCGCCTGAACGTGATGGGCCAGAACAGCGAGGTTCCCGGTCGCGACGGGGTCAAGCACAAGCGCTGGGGCGTGGCGCCCTCGCTCGCGTTCGGCCTGGGCACGCCGACCCGCGTGCTGCTCGATTACATGTATGTGCGCCAGGACAACACCCCGGATGGCGGGGTGCCCACCATCGGCCTGCCCGGCTACGGCACGCCCGACCCCACCCGGCCGCAGATTGCCGACGCGCCCAAGGTCGATCCCGCCAATTTCTACGGCACCCGCCAGGATCATGACGACGTGCGCGTGCACATGTTCACCGCGCGTGTCGCGCACGACTTCAGCGACAACGTCACGCTGCTCAACACCACGCGCTGGGGACGAACCCGTCAGGACTATCTGCTGACCTCGTTCATGGCCAGCGCCGATCGCCTGATCACCCCGGATCTGGCCGATCCGTCCACCTGGATCGTTGAACGCGGGCTGCCCACGTTCAAGAACCAGGAAAACACCATCGCCACCAATCAGACCAACCTGCGTGCGCAGCTGCACACCGGTGCGGTGGAGCACAATCTCAGCACCGGTCTGGAGGTGACGCGCGAAAAAGTCCGCACCACGGCCATCGGTGCCGAGGACGGCAGCACTTGGCCCGCCGCCAGTCTGTACCACCCCGACTATCATGTCGGCGGCCTGGCCTACGGCCCCACCGGCGCCTGGAGCCGCGGCCATACCGACACCTGGGCGGCCTACCTGTTCGACGCAATGAAATTCGGACCGCAATGGCAGGTCAACCTGGGTATGCGTCTGGACCACTATCGCACCCGCTTTGAGGATTACCAGCTGTGCGGCGTCGGCCGGCGTGCCATCGAATGCGGCGCCAACCCCGTCGGGTCCGTGCTTCCGGCGGTGGACACCAAGACGTCGGACAACCTCTTCAACTGGAAGCTGGGCGTGGTCTACAAGCCCACCGACAACGGCAGCATCTACGTCAACTACGCCGTGTCCGCCGAGCCGCCGGGTGGCGAATCGCTGGCGCTCAGCGCACGCGACAACAGCGCCGACAATCCCAACTTCGATCCGCAAAAATCGCGTACCGTCGAAGCCGGCACCAAATGGAACCTGTTCAACGAAAACCTGCTGCTCAGCGCGGCCCTGTACCGCACCGTGGTGACCAACCAGGTCGAACAGGATCCGGTCGACCTGCAGTACTACCAGACCGGCGAAAAGCGCGTGCAAGGTGTGGAACTGACCGCCACCGGCCACCTCACGAAAAACTGGGCGCTGAATCTCGGCTTGACGACCATGGATGCCACCGTCAAGCAAGGCACGGCGGTTGCCAACGACGGCTCCAGCGACCTGGCCTACACTCCGACCAGCGCCTTTACCGCCTGGACCACCTACACCTTCGCCAACAAGCTGGTGATCGGCGGCGGCGCACGCTACAACGGCAGCATGAAGCGTGGCCACGATGGAGCGATCGGCACACCGGAATATGTCAAGCCGTACTGGGCGTTCAACCTGATGGCCAGTTACCCGGTCAACCGGCACCTCGCCCTGCAGCTCAACGTATACAACCTGTTCGACAAGGACTACGTGGCGGCCATCAACAAGAGCGGCTACCGCTATACGCCGTCGCAGCCGCGCTCGGCCATGCTGACGGCGAACATCCGGTTCTGAGGAAAGGGCCGCGGGCCGAAAAACCGGGGGCAAGTAGCGAGGGCGCGAGAGTCACCGACCGGGAATGCGGCACCGGGGATCGGACAAAAGCGCTTGCAAGTCGAGCCTGAACACAGGCATGTTTTGTCCGATATTCCCGTCGTTGCATCGACGCACGCCCCTCGCCCCTCACTTCATCATGGCCAGGATCCACGCATGCTGATACACGTTCCCGACGTACTCGCCGCCGATCATGTCACCGCGATGCGCACACGGCTCGCATCGGCCGAGTGGACCGACGGCCGCGAAACCGTGGGGCCGCAGGGCGCGCGCGTGAAGGACAACCGTCAGCTGCCCGACACCTCGCCCCTGCGCCGCGAACTCGGGGCCGAGGTGCTGCGCGCGCTGGCCGCCAGCCCCTTGTTCCATGCCGCCGCCCTGCCACAGCGCATCCTGCCGCCGCGCTTCAATCGCTACGAGGGCGGCGGCCAATACGGCTTCCATGTCGACGGCGCGGTGATGCGTCCGACCGATTCGCCGGACCAACTGCGCACCGACATCGCGTGCACGCTGTTCATCAATGAACCGGACAGCTACGACGGCGGCGAACTCGTCATCAGCGACACCTATGGCGAACACGAAGTAAAACTGCCCGCCGGCGACCTGATCGTCTACCCCGCCAGCAGCCTGCACCGCGTGACGCCCGTCACCCGTGGCGCACGCCTGGCCGCCTTCTTCTGGGTGCAAAGCCTGATCCGCGACGACACCCGCCGGCGCATGCTGTTCGAGCTGGACGCCGCCATCCGTACCCTGACCGCCGAGGACGCCAATCGTGCCGCGGTGCTGCAACTTACCGGCATCTATCACAATTTGTTGCGGAAGTGGGCGGAAACGTAGTTGGTGGCGGTCTCGGGTATCGATTTCTGGCTCCCGTTCGGCACCTCAAAAAACCGGTTTTTTGTGGGAGCGGCTTCAGCCGCGATGGCCCGATCTCCGCAAGCACAGATCGCGGCTGAAGCCGCTCCCACAGATTGATATCGGGTATCCGGTTTTTCGAGGTTGCCTGCGGGAGCGGCCCATGGCCGCGATGCTTTTCCGGGTCCCGGTTCCGCCCGCACTTTCCCCTCGCCCCCCATTGGCACGATAATGTCCGGCTCCCCGCACACAGGTCGTGACGCCGCATGTTCGTACCCGGTCAACGCTGGATCTCCACTGCCGAACCCGAACTCGGGCTGGGCACCGTCCTGCGGGTGGATGGACGTCATGTTCAGGTTTTTTTCGCCAAATCCGGCGTCCTGCGACCCTATGCCCAGGATTCCGCCCCCCTCGCCCGCGCCGAGTTCCGGCCCGGCCAGCGCATTGCCGGCAAAGGCGTGTCGTTCATCGTCGAACGGGTGGAAATCCGCGACGGGTTGCTGATCTACCGCGGCGAGGGGCGTGAACTGCTCGAGGGCCAGCTCGACGACGAACAGAGCGTCACCCAGGCCGACGACCGCCTGATCGGCGGGCGCATCGACACCAACGCACGCTACGAATTGCGTATGGACGCCCTGAAGCGCCGGGCGCTGGCCCGCCGGGCGCCGGCATGGGGCCTGGCCAGTGCCCGCATCGATCTGATCGACCACCAATTGCGCGTGGCCGGCATCGCTTCATCACGCCGCCCGCCGCGGGTATTGCTCGCCGATGAAGTGGGCCTGGGCAAGACCATCGAGGCCGGCATGATCATCGCCCGCCAACTGGCGCGCGGACGCGCCGACCGCGTGCTGGTACTGGTCCCGGACGCACTGGTCAACCAGTGGTTCGTGGAATTGTTCCGGCGCTTCAATCTGCCCTTCGCGATCTTCGACGAGGAACGCTGCGAGGCGATCAGCCAATCCGACCCCACCCACAACCCGTTCGAAGACGAACAATGGGTCATCGCGGGACTGGGCTTGTTCGAAAACAACGCCGAACGCGCGCGTCAGGTGACCGAGGCGGGTTGGGATCTGCTGACCGTCGACGAAGCGCACCACCTGGAATGGACACCGGAGGGCGCCAGCCCGCGCTACCGCCTGGTGGAGGCACTGGCCGCGGCGACACCGGGGGTGATCCTCGTCACCGCCACGCCGGAGCAGCTCGGCCGGCGCGCGCATTTCGCGCGGCTGCGCCTGCTCGACCCGGCGCGCTACCACGACCTGGACACCTACCTCACCGAGGCCGACGGCTACACGGCGCTTTCGCCGGTCGCCGATGCCCTGGCTGCCGGCACGCCATTGACGCCGGAGCAGCGCGACCTGCTGCGCCGGCACTATGCGCATGACGCGGACATGCTGGCCAAGCTGGACGCACAGGCGTCGGATCTTCTCGAGGCGCTCATCGACCGCCACGGCACCGGCCGCGTGATGTTCCGCAACCGGCGTGCCGTGGTCGGCGGTTTCCCGGCCCGCGTACCGGACCGGATCCACCTGCCTGACGACGATCCGTCCGGCGACACCCGGCAGACCCTGGCCGCCGAATTCCATGCCGATCTACGGCCCCATGCCACCGACATTGTGCTCGACTATGGCGACGACCCGCGCCTCGCCGCCCTGATCGACCTTCTGGAAGCCAACCCGAACGAGAAGTTCCTGCTGATCTGCCGTACCCAGGCCAAGGTGCTGGCGATCGAGGAAGCCCTGCGTGTGCGCGCCGGCATCGACGCGGCACGCTTCCACGAAGGCCTGGGCATGCTGCAACGCGACCGCCAGGCGGCCTGGTTCGCCGAACCCGACGGCGCACGGCTGTTGCTGTGCTCGGAGATCGGCTCCGAGGGTCGCAACTTCCAGTTCGCACACCATCTGGTGCTGTGGGACCTGCCGCTGGACCCCGACCTGCTGGAGCAGCGCATCGGACGTCTGGACCGCATCGGCCAGCGCGACAACATCTTCATTCATGTGCTCACCGTGGAGGGCAGCCCGCAACATGTGCTGGCCAGGTGGTACGACGAAGGCGTCGACGCTTTTCGCTCCAGCCCCGCCGATGGCCGCGAACTGCTGCGCCGTTTCGGCGACAGCCTGATCGAACTGGCCGAGCGGCATGCCGGCGGCGACGAGGAACACGACCAGGAACTGGAAGCACTGATTCGCGAAACGCGTGCCACGCACGAAAAACTGGCCAACGAGTTGGAACACGGTCGTGACCGCCTGCTGGATCTGGCCAGTCGCCACGAACCGGAAGCCGACACACTGCTGGCCTCGCTGCGCGACGTGGACGACGACGCCGGCGAAAGCGATTTCATCCTGCGGCTGATGGACAGCTTCGGCATCAACGTCGAACAAATGGGCAACGACCGTCTACTGCTGGACCCGGAATACCTTTCCACCGATGCCTTCCCGGGCCTCGCCGACGGCCCGCGCCAGGCCACTTTCTCACGCGCGCTGGCCCTGGCACGCGAAGATTTGCCCCTGCTGCGCCTGGACCACCCGATGGTGGCCGGGGCACTGGATTTGCTGCTGGCCTCCGAGGGCGGCAATGCCGCGTTCCTCATCGACGATGCACTGCCGGCGCGCAGCGCGCTGCTGCAGGCGGTATTCGTGCTCGAATGCGTGGCCGACCAGCGTCTGGACACCGCGCGATTCCTGCCGCCGACGCCCGTCGATGTCGCCGTGGACTCGCGCCTGACCGTGCGCGGGGAGTTTGCGCCATCACCGGAATCGGTACGCCGCGCCGGCGAACGCCGCTTCGACATCGGGCGCTATCGCAAGATCCTGGCGAAAATGGTTCCGCCAATGCTGGAACAGGCCGAAAAGGCCGGCAAGGCCCAAGCCGCCCGCCTCGGACAAGAGGCGCTGGCCGAAGCACGCGCCACGCTGGGACGCGAACACGCGCGCCTCGAAGTCCTGCAGGCCGTCAATCCAGCCGTCTCCGATGCCGACATCGACGCGGTGGCCCGGGAACTGACCGCCATGGAGCAGGAGCTGCCCCGCGCCCGACTGCGGTTGGATGCCGTCCGCTTCGTGGTCAGCCCGGACTTCCTTCGCCTGCGCTGAGAGCGTGCGAGAAAACCGCCCACCTACGGAGGGAGGGCGCCTGTGAAAAAAGCCCGCCATGACTCACGTCATGACGGGCTCCCGTCGGGTCGGGAATGGGGAAATCTCAGGCCGCCGCGGTTTCCTTGCCGACCGTCACCGGGGCCGGCGCGCTGTGGCGGATGAGATGGTCGAACGCGCTCAGCGCGGCGGTGGAACCGGCACCCATGGCGATCACGATCTGCTTGTACGGCACTGTGGTGGCATCGCCGGCGGCGAACACGCCCGGCAGCGAGGTCGCACCACGGTCGTCGATCACGATCTCGCCACGCGGCGACAGTTCCAGTGTGCCTTTCAGCCACTCGGTGTTGGGCAGCAGGCCGATCTGCACGAAGATGCCTTCCAGCTCGATGTCGCGCGATTCGTCGCTGGCGCGGTCGGTATAACGCAGGCCGGTGACCTTCTGGCCGTCGCCCAACACCTCCGTGGTCTGGCCGTTGACGATGATGTCGACGTTGGGAAGGCTCTTCAGCTTGCGCTGCAGCACCTCGTCGGCACGCAGCTTGCCGTCGAACTCGATCACGGTGACGTGCTTGACGATGCCGGCCAGGTCGATGGCCGCTTCGACGCCGGAGTTCCCGCCGCCGATCACCGCCACACGCTTGCCCTTGTACAGCGGGCCGTCACAGTGCGGGCAGTAGGCCACGCCCTTGTTGCGGTATTCATTTTCGCCGGGCACGCCCATCTGGCGCCAGCGGGCGCCGGTGGACAGCACCACCGTCCGCGACTTCAGGCTGGCGCCGTTTTCCAGCACCACCTCGACCAGGCCGCTTTCCGACGCGTCGGCCGGCACCAGCTTCGTGGCGCGCTGCAGGTTCATCACATCCACGTCGTAGTCGTGCACATGCGACTCCAGCGCCGTGGCCAACTTGGGGCCTTCGGTGTAGTTGACCGAGATGAAGTTCTCGATGGACATGGTATCCAGCACCTGGCCGCCGAAGCGCTCGGCCGCCACGCCGGTGCGAATGCCTTTGCGCGCGGCATAGATGGCCGCCGCGGCACCGGCCGGGCCGCCACCGACCACCAGCACCTCGAACGGGTCCCGGGCGCGGATCTTTTCGGCGTCGCGTTCGGCCGAACCGCTGTCCAGGCGGGCCACGATCTGCTCCACGGTCATGCGGCCCTGGTCGAACACTTCGCCGTTCAGCAGCACGGTGGGCACGGACATGATTTCCAGCCGTTCCACTTCGTCCTGGAACAGCGCGCCGTCGATGGCGACATGCTTGATGTTGGGGTTGAGGATGCTGAGCAGGTTCAGCGACTGCACCGTCTCCGGGCAGTTCTGGCACGACAGCGACATGAAGGTCTCGAAGCGGTAATCGCCTTCGATGTCGCGGATCTGCCCGAGCAACTCGTCGCTGATCTTTGCCGGATGACCGCCGACCTGCAGCAGCGCCAGCACCAGCGAGGTGAATTCGTGACCCATCGGGATGCCGGCGAAATCGACGCGCACGTCGGTGCCCGTACGCACGATGGCGAACGAGGGCTTGCGCGCATCGTCGCCGTCGCGACGCAGGCTGACCTTGTCCGACAACCCGGCGACGGTTTCCAGCAGTTCGCCCAGCTCGCGCGACTTGTCGCCGTCGTCCAGCGAAGCCACGAGTTCGATCGGGTGAACAATTTTCTCCATGTAGGCCTGGAGCTGGCCTTGCATTGTCTTGTCCAGCATGACGAATCTCCGGCGCCGTTCGCGCGTGAGTGAGTGGGGATGGGGTGAGGCGTGTCGTACACGCGTGTTGCTGTCATCGAAAAACCGGGTGCCGGGCATCCACCTGCGGGAGTGCCTTCAGCCGATCAGTGCTTGCGGGTATCCCGTCATCGCGGCTGAAGCCGCTCCCACAAAAAAGCACGGTTTTTCGAGATGCCCTGCAAGAGCCTGCCCGGCATGCGCGCCGACGCGCGGCGGGGGTGGAACCGGGCGGCTGGCGCCCGGTTCCGGTGGATCACACGCAGGGTGCGATCAGATCTTGCCAACCAGATCCAGGGACGGCTCCAGGGTCTTCTCGCCTTCCTTCCACTTGGCCGGGCACACTTCGTTGGGATGCGCGGCGACGTACTGCGCGGCCTTGACCTTGCGCAGCAGTTCGGAGGCGTCACGACCGATGTTGCCGGCGTGGATCTCGACGATCTGGATCTTGCCGTCCGGATCGATCACGAAGGTGCCACGATCGGCCACGCCGTCTTCCTCGATCAGCACCTCGAAGTTGCGGGCGATGACGTGGGTCGGGTCGCCGACCATGGTGTAGTCGATCTTCTTGATCGCCTCGGAGCTGTCGTGCCAGGCCTTGTGCGAGAAATGCGTATCGGTCGAGACCGAATAGATTTCCACGCCCATCTTCTGGAACTCGGCATACTGGTCGGCCAGGTCTTCCAGCTCGGTCGGACACACGAAGGTGAAGTCCGCCGGGTAGAAGAACACGATCGACCACTTGCCCTTCAGGTCGGCGTCGGTGACTTCGATGAATTTGCCCTGCTTGAACGCCTGGGCCTTGAACGGCTTGATTTCGGTGTTGATCAGTGACATGCGAAAAACTCCTTTGTGGAGGGTGGGTGGATTGGCTACGGGTTCCAGTCTAGCGCCGGAGAAACATTATTCAAATTGATTGTTTTACTGGTCATCATAGTTTCAATCTATGAATGTGCCCCGTTTCCCTCCCATGTCTTTCCCCATGCGGTTTTGCGGCACCGATACCTGACGCAGGCATCGGATAGGCCATCCGACAGGTGAGCACGGGGCGCGATATGCGGTAATGTGCCATTCATCCGGTGGGAAAACGAGGTGAGAAATGCGACTGTTGCGACTTGTGACCACAACCGCCCTGCTGGCGTTCCTCGCCGGCGGCATGGCCCAGGCTACCGACGCCATCAACGGGTACCCTCCCGCGACCAAGCCGGCCGAACTGGTGCTGAAAAACGCCCGGATTGCGACACTTGATCCACTGCAGCCGAAGGCACAAGCCTTGGCGGTGCGCGAGAGTCGCATCGTGGCTCTGGGCAGCGACGAGTCCATCGCCCATTACGTCGGGCCCGACACCCGGGTGCTGGATCTCCACGGCGCCTTCGTCGCGCCGGGATTCATCGAAGGCCACGGCCACCTCATGGACACCGGCCGCGCCCAGATGCAGATCAATCTCGGCAAGGCCGCCAACTGGGAGGACATGGTCGCGCTGGTCAAGGCGGCCGTCGCCAAGGCCGAGCCCGGTCAATGGATCGTCGGTCAGGGCTGGCAACAGACCAAGTGGAACCGCAGGCCCGAGCCGAACATCGACGGCCTGCCCCTGCCCGACAAACTCGATGCCGTGTCACCGGACAATCCGGTCATTCTCAACCACGCCAGTGGCCACGGCATCTACGCCAACGCCGCCGCGCTCAAGGCGGGCGGCATCGACCGCGACTCGCCCGATCCGGACGGCGGCGAAATCGTCCATGACGCACACGGCAATCCCATCGGCATGCTGCGCGATGCCGCCGAAAACCCGGTCTGGGCCGCCTACGAGAAGCACCTGTCCAGCCTGCCGCCGGCGGAACGCGCGGCCGAGCGCGAGCAGGTGTTGAAGCACGCCATCGACAACGAGATCAGCAAGGGGATCACCACCTTCGTCGACATGGGTGCCGACTTCGAGACCATCGACTGGCTGAAAAAGCAAGCCGACAAGGGCCTGTCGATGCGGCTTTACATCAACGTGCGCGGCGAATCGGTGGACTCGCTGGACAAGCACCTGGCCGACTACCGCACCATCGGCTACGCGGACAACCACTTCACCGTGCGCGGTATCGGCGAGGTTACTTCCGACGGTGCACTGGGCACCCACAGCGCCTGGTTCACCAAGCCCTACAGCGATGCCCCGAAGCTGAGCGGCATCAACGTGGTGGCCATGGACAAGATCCGCAAGATCGCCCGCATCGCGGCTCGCGACGGCTTCCAGGTTTCGGTGCACGCCATCGGCGACCGCGCCAACCACGAAACGCTGGATCTGTACCAGGACATCTTCGAGGCCGACCCGGCCGCGCACAATCTGCGCTGGCGCATCGAACACGCGCAGCATCTGCTGCCCGAAGACCTGCCGCGCTTCGCCTCGATGGGCGTGATTGCCTCGATGCAGTCGATCCACGCCTGCTCCGACGCGCCCATGGTGGTGCCGCGCGTGGGTGAAAAACGTGCAAAGGAAGGTGCCTACATGTGGCACACGCTCATCGACAGCGGTGCCATCGTGCTGGATGGTACCGACACCCCGGTGGAAGACACCAACCCGATCGCCAACTTCTACTGCTCGGTCACGCGTGCCTACGGCGACGGCAAAACCCTGTTCCCGGACCAGGCGAAAACACGGCTGGAGGCCCTGCGCGCCTATACCTGGAACAATGCCTACGCCATCTTCCAGGAAGACCAGCTCGGCTCACTGAGCCCTGGCAAACTGGCCGATCTGGTGGTCCTGTCTGGCGACCTGTTGACCGAGCCGGCCGCGGACATCCTGCGCAACCGCGTGCTGTATACCATTGTCGGCGGCAAGGTGGTCTACCAGCGCGACGGCGCGGAAGACTGGCGCAAGGGCCGAAAATTCGACGCCATGCCGGAGTTCAACCACGTCAACTGACCTCGTGCGTGCTGAGCGGCCCGGTATCACACCGGCCGCTCGGACCTTGTGGAAAATCCGGCCGCGTAGCGGGAGTGCCAGCGGTACTTGCAGCAGGTGGCCGATTTTCCACGGGCTCCGGTTCTCAGCCTGACACCGGTTCGTGCTGACGCATGTCCAGCAGGCCATGTGCCATCATCAGATGCGACAGACCGACCACGTGTTCCAGGCCCAGCTTGTCCAGCAGGCGCTGCTTGTAGGTGGAAATGGTTTTGGGACTGAGATTCAATTGCTCGCCGATCGCGCCCAGGCTCTGCCCGCGCACCAGCATCATCGCCACCTCCAGCTCACGGCTGGACAGCACGTCGAACGGTGAATCCTCGCCGTCGAGCGTCGACAACGCCAGCTTTTGCGCCACCTCGGGCGCCAGATAACGTTTGCCCGCCGCCACGTCGTGCACCGCCGCCACCAGCGCCTTGGCCGGACAGCTCTTGGTGAGATAGCCGAGCGCACCGGCATCAAGCAGGCGCCGCGGGAAGCGCGCATCGTCGACCACCGTGATGATGACGATCTGCGTGGGCATGTCGGCGCGCACCACCCGCTCGGTCATTTCAAGCCCGCTCATGCCGGGCATGTGCACATCCACCAGCGCCACGTCCGGGTTCACGCGGCGAATCAACTCCAACCCCTCTTCGGCGCCCCCGGCCTCCCCCAGCACCTCGATATCGGGCTGCTTCTCGAGAATCATGCGGAAACCCGCCCGCACCAGTTCGTGATCATCAATCAGAACGACACTGATCATGGCAACCTCACTCGTTGCTCCCTCTCCATCCCCGTTACGGATTATGCCTTGTTGCGGTCCACACGGGGGCTCCATCAGGCAAGGCGCCGCCACATTCCACCGGATCCCGCCGAAAAAGCACGCCGCGCCCCGTCGTGGCATGCCCATGGGACCGAACGTGTCGAGGTCTCCCTGGCGCCGGCCACGATGCGGCAGCCCCCGCACGACGACAATCGGCGAAAACGCCAAACCGTGTAGGCACATTCCGACGCCCGGCATGGCGTGATCGGCTTCACACGACAGGCGTCCGCAAGCGCGCGGTTTTTTGAAGGTACCTCAACCGGCAGCGTGCCAGCGCGCCACCAGGCGGCCGGCATCGGCCAGCACGGCTTTGCGCGCGTCGGCATCCAGGTGGGGATTGCTGTAGTACGCCGCCACCAGCAGCGGCTTGCCGGCCGGCGGCCAGAGAATGGCCACATCGTTGTTGGCGGTATTTCCGGAGCCGGTCTTGTCGCCGAGCGTCCAGTCGTCCGGCAATCCGGCGATCAGGTTGCCGGCGGCGGTCCGGTTGTGGCGCATCCAGTCGACGAGACGCGCGCGCGAGTCCGGTTTCAATACGTCGCCAAGCAAGAGGCGCTGCATGTCCCGCAGCATGGCCATCGGTGTCGTGGTGTCACGCTCGCCGTCGGGACGATTGAGCTCGGGTTCGTGCCGATCCAGCCGGGTTGTCGGATCACCGACGCGACGCAGCCAGGCGGTGACCGCGGCCGGGCCGCCGACCGCCTGCAGCAACAGATTGGCGGCCGTATTGTCGCTGATGGTCATGGCCGCGTCGCACAGCGCCTCGACACTCATGCCCGGTGCGCCCACGTGCTGGCGGGTCACCGGCGCCCATTCCAGGATGTCGTCGCGAGTGAAGGTGATGCGCCGGTCCAGCCGCTCCTTGCCGGCATCCACGCGTGCCAGGACCTGTGCCACCGCCAGCAGCTTGAACGTGCTGCACAACAAGAAGCGCTCGTCGGCGCGCCATTGAAAGGTGCGTCCGTCGGCGGTATCCAGGATGCACAATCCCAGTCGCCCGCCATGACGCTTTTCCAGCGCCGCGCCATCGGATCCGGCATGTCGCGGGGAGGCCCGGAGCGATCCCGGCAGCAACGCCAGGCCGCCCCCCGCGAGCAGTGCACCGCGCAGGATGTCGCGTCGTTTCATGTCGAAACTCCGGTAGATTCGTTCAATTTTTCGTAATCAGGGTGGGGCCGTCCCGTCATACCGCGATCAGGCCGCGTTCCACGGCCAGCCGGTACAGGTCCAGCTCCGAGCCGGCGCCCAGCTTGCCCATCAGGCTGGCGCGGTGGATGTAGACGGTCTTCTGGCCGATGCCGAGCTCCGCGGCCACCTGCTTGGGCGTGAGTCCCTCGGCCAGCAACAGGAACACCTCGCGTTCGCGTGCCGTCAGGCGATGCAGCGGGTCCAGTTCCTCCGGCGTACGTCCGGCGCGGCGTCGGACAAGGTCCGAGCTCAGGTAGGTATGGCCCTGCATCACCTCGCGCAACCCGGCCACCAGCTCCTCCGGCGCCACACCCTTGGTGACATAACCGCTGGCGCCACGACGCAGCGCTTCGGACACGTAGGGCTCGCCGTCATGCATCGACAGCACCACGATGCGGGTCTGTGGCGACACGCTGAGCAGATGCTCGATCAACGGCAGGCCGCCTCCGTCGGGCAACGACAGGTCCAGCGCGACCAGATCCGGCCGTTCGCGGGTAACCGCTTCCACGGCCTCGTCCGCGGAACGGCACTCGGCCTTGACGTCGAGGTCGTCCTCCAGCTCGATCAGGCGCTTGAACCCCTCGCGGACGATGGCGTGGTCATCAACCAGGACAATACTGTGCATGGCGCAACTTTAGCGCGTGCGGCAAGTGCCGCCTAGTCGTCACCCGATCCGGCGCCCAACGAAACACGTGCAATCGTGCGCCCGCGCCCCGTACCATGACCGCATGTCGATATCCCGTCCCCTGCCCTGGCGCGGCCCGCTGCTCGGCGTGGTCTACTTCGCCGTGTGGATCGGCCTGTGGCCGACCCAATCGGTGTACTGGAACCTGCTGGCCGGCTGGCGCTTCGGCATGCTGTTCATCACGCCGCCGCGATACTGGCCGTGGCTGGTCGCCGGCGAATGGGGTGGCAGCCTGGTCGCCGGCATATGGCTGGACCATGTCGCCAACCCCATCTTCCTGCTGGGCGACATGCCCGACACCGTGGTGGCGGCCATCTGCGTGGCTCTCGCGCGTGGCCTCGGCGCGCGCCCGACGCTGCATGCGCCGGATCACGTGGTGCGCCTGCTGGCCTCGGCGTTGCTGGTATCGGCGGCGACCACGGCACTGGATGCGGTGCTGGTCATGTCCATCCATGCCGGCTCGGCGCTGCCGTCATTGATCGGCATGCTGGGCGCGGACATGATGGGCGACTACCTGGGCATGTTGCTGGTGGCACCTGTGCTGGTCCTGCTGCTGCGGGCCCGGCCCGACCGGATGGCGCTGCGCCGCCTGCTGCGTGACGGCGTGATCTTTCTCGTGCCGTCGCTGGCCGTGCTGTTCCTGTTGATCCAGGACGGCGCGCCGCTGTCGGACTTTGCCCGCACCCTGTCACTGGCACCGGTGCTGTTTTTCGCCTTCCGCCACGGCTGGCGCGGCGCAGCGGCCAGCATGCTGGTGGTGAGTCTGGCCATGACGGCTTTCGCGGGGTTGAGTGGACACCTCAACGCGCCGGCCCAGGCCCACTTGTTCCTGGCCGTGGCCGGTACCGCCACGCTGATGCTGGGCAGCGCCATCGACGCGTTGCGTCGTAGCAGCGAGCGCCTGGCCGTGCAGAACGCGCGTCTGGAAGGGGCCAATCGCCGCCTCGACCACCTGGCCCGCAAGCTCAGCGACGCTGCGCGCCGCAACCTGCGCGTGGAGGAAGAACAGCGTCGCTACATGGCCGGCGAGCTGCATGACGAACTGGGCCAGAACCTCACCGCGATCCAGACCCGGGTCAAGCTGGCCCAGTCCCGCCTGGACGAAGCCGGCATGGGTGACGTGGCGGCTTCGATCAACGAAATCATCGCGCACATGCGCGCGGCGGTACGGCGCATGCTGGACAGTCTGCGGCCGACGGTGCTGGACGAATTCGGACTCGCCCGCGCACTGGAGGAAGGCCCCATCCAGAGCCTGCTGCAGAGCGCGCGGATGGGGTATCACTTCTCCCTGCACGGCGACCCGCACTCGCTGGACGAGGACACCCGCATCGCCATCTATCGTGTCGCCCAGGAAGCGGCCACCAACGCGGTGCGGCACGCCCGCGCCACCAACCTGTGGTTGCGGCTGCGGGTCGGCCAACGCCATCAACGTCACGTGGTGATCCTGTCCATCCGTGACGACGGCATGGGCGTTCCCATCCCCACCGAGCGTCGTCGCGGTGGCCGGGGCTTGCAGAGCATGCGTGACCGCATCACCGCGCTGGGCGGATATTTCCGGCTGCATTCGGACGCTCGCGGCACCCGCCTGCACATCCTTCTGCACACACCGCTGGCCACGGCCGGCGACAACGGCGACTCCGCTCGCGCGACATGACGATACCGGTCCGACACGCGGATCCGGCTTTCTAGGAATCTTTCTGATACCGCAGCTGAACCGACTTCGGTAGGCTATATAACCAGTGATGTGGGGGAGTCGCCATCCGCACCAGGATGGCGGGTCCGGATCGATTGTGGGGACAGTCGATCCGACAGGGAGGCAGGATGCCACCCAGCCGATATGGCATACCGACGTCGGGTCGGAACAACATCCATATCAGGCCATGGCCGTCGACAGAACAGGCATGTATCTGTCGCGGCCTTTTTCTTTGCCTGCCGGCAGGCCGGACGACTCTCGTCGCACCATCGGCGGCCGACCAGTATTCACATGAGGAAAGCGGAGCAAATTACCGGATTTGCTCGTTTTTCGTACGCCGCCGGGCTTAGCGCTTGCGCTTCTCCCGCACGTACAGCACCAGACTGTGGTCGACGATCTCGTAACCGTGCTCGGCCGCGATTTCATGCTGCAGGCGCTCGATTTCCTGGCTGACGAATTCGATCACGTCGCCGTTGTCAACATTGATCATGTGGTCGTGGTGCTCACCACGATCGAGCTCGTAGACCGCCTGGCCGCTCTCGAAATTGTGCTTGACGACGATCCCGACCGCCTCGAACTGGGTCAACACACGGTACACGGTGGCCAGACCGATGTCCTCCTCGCCGGCCAGCAGGCGTTTGTAGATGTCCTCGGCCGTCAAATGACGCTCTTCGGAGTCCTCGAGCAGGTGCAGGATGCGCATCCGCGGATGCGTCACCTTGAGGCCGGCGCGGCGCAGTTCCTGTGTTTCCTGGTCCATGCTGTTCCTCGTCGACGAATGGGTCGGATGACGTGCCGTGCCTGCCGTCAGGCATGGTAGCGGGCACGCACTCCCATGATACCCGAGATCGAACGGCATCGGCCCGATGTCGACCACGCGTGTCGACGTGCCGATCCGCGGGCGTCCTTGGTGTATCATCCGGGCACTTGGCCCAATCGGATCCATGCCGCATGCGAACGCTTTTCCGTACCCTGACCTGCACGCTCCTGGCGGCCGCCGTGGCCGGCTGCGGGCTGGTCTACCATCCGCCGCTGCAGCAGGGCAATCTGCTGGACAAGAAAACCGTCGACAAGCTCGAACCGGGCATGACCAAGCGCCAGGTGGTCGTATTGATGGGCTCACCGTCCATCGACAGCCCCTTCGATCATGACCGCTGGGATTACGTGCATGCGTTTTCCCGCCGCGGCGGCACACCCGAGACGCGCAAACTGACGCTGTATTTCAACAACGACACCCTGGTCAAGACCGAAGGCAGCCTGTTCGCGGCCGACAACAGCAAGATGCTGGAACAGGCCAAGATGTACGATGCCGCCGGCACCGACAAGGCCGATCGCGAAGGCGCCAAGGGCGACAAGGACTGACCGCCCGGTCGCGCCGCGAGCCGGTTATCCGCCGGAGCTTGTGGAAAATTCGACGGCCGTAACGGACGTGCCGCTGGCACCCGCAGCAGGCAAGTGTTTTTTCTTCACCTGTGCTCAGTCGCCGCTTCGGCGTGCGCGCCGCCGGCGCGCTTCCATCGGATCCAGGGTCAAGGGGCGGTATACCTCGACGCGATCGCCGTCACGCAACCGATGCGTCGGCTTGACGCGGTGACCGAACACCCCGAGGTTGCCGTCGCCCACATCCGCGTCCGGGCGCTCCCGCGCCAGGCCGGACATGTCCACCGCATCACGCACCACCGTCCCCGGCGCCAGGCGTACCGTGCGTGCCCACACGCGGCCCGGCTCGACATACACCACTTCCACCCGCAGACGCGGGTCCCGGTCATCATCCATATGCGCGCTTCGCCTCGCGGCAGAAATCATCCACCATGCGGTTGGCCAGCCCCTGGAAACCCAGTTTCAGGGCCAGACCGCCAATACGCCCGGTGTAGTCGAAATCCAGCTGCAGGCCCACCTTGCAACCGCGCTCGCCAAGTGCCGTGAACGTCCATTGCCCCTCCAGCGAGCTGAACGGCCCTTCGACCAGACTCACGGTGATACGATCCGGCTCCCGGGCCACGTTGCGGGTCGTGAAGCTGTGCCGAAGGCCGGCAAAGCGCAGATCCAGCCTGGCCACCAGCGTGTCACCGTCGTGCTCGAGCACCTCGGCGCCCGAACACCAGGCAAACCGCTTTGGGTATGCTTGCACATCGTTGACCAGGTCAAACATCTGCGCGGGTGAAAAGCCCACCAATGCGCTACGGCGAATTTCGATCACGGCAACCCCGATTCGGTATCATGCAGCGCCCTCGGGCGCCTTCAACGCGTCATAGTAACGGACATGGCAAAAAACAAGGGCAAAAAACCGGGCAGCAACACCATCGCGCTGAACAAGCGCGCCCGCTACGAATACCATATCGACAAGCGCTTCGAAGCCGGTATCGCCCTGCAGGGCTGGGAAGTGAAGTCCCTGCGCGCCGGACGCATCAACTTCGGCGACAGCTACGCCCTGGTCAAGCATGGCGAAATCTACCTGTTCGGCGCCTCCATCCCGCCCCTCATCAGTGCTTCCACGCACGTGGTCGCCGACGACCGGCGTACCCGCAAACTGCTGCTCAACCGCCGCGAGATCGACGAGCTGATCGGCGCGGTCGAGCGCAAGGGCTACACCCTGGTGCCCACGGCGATGTACTGGAAGGCCAATCACGTCAAGGTGGAAATCGGCCTGGCCAAGGGCAAACAGGCCCACGACAAGCGCGCCACCGAAAAGGAGCGCGACTGGAACCGCGAAAAGCAGCGCGTGATGCGGGCACACAACCCGTCGGCATAAACGCCCCACCGTGCCCGAAGGCCGCCTGAATCTCCGGTCCGGACTTGAACCGGACCGTGCCGACTCCATATATACTGTCGACGAGCAATCGTTCCCCGGGGGTGTTTCTGGCTTCGACGGGGGTAGTGCGATGGCTTGGTGC
>CAZMKO010000007.1:24193-59282 GCA_964566965.1 uncultured Rhodanobacteraceae bacterium | reverse complement strand
TGCGGATGCTCCAGCTGAGGGAAAGGCCGAGGCTCCTGCCGACGATTCGGATTGGGGACCCGGGACCCGGGACCCGGGACCCGAAAAGAACGCCTCGGATGCCAATTTGTCGCCCGCTGCCAAACGTTATGCCGAGGAAGAAAAGATCGACGTATCCAAGGTCGAGGGCACCGGCCGCAATGGCCAAGTCACCAAGGAAGATCTGGTCAATTTCAAGAAGTCCGGCGCCAGCAAGTCCAAGAGCGCCCCCGCGCCGGCACCGGCCCCCGCCGCCTCCGGATCGCGTCCGGAAGAGCGTGTACCGATGACCCGCATCCGCAAGCGCATCGCCGAACGTCTGATGCAGTCCAAGGACTCCATCGCCATGCTGACCTCGTTCAACGAGGTGAACCTGGCCAAGGTCAAGCAGATGCGCAAGGACTTCGGCGAACAGTTCAAGGCCACCCACGGCATCAAGCTCGGCTTCATGAGCTTCTTCGTCAAGGCGGTGTGCGAGGCGCTGAAGCGCCACCCGGTGGTCAACGCCTCGGTCGACGAAAACGACATCATCTACCACGGCTACCAGGACATCTCCATCGCCGTGTCCACCGACAAGGGCCTGGTCACGCCGGTGCTGCGCGACGCCCAGGACATGAGCTTCGCCGAGATCGAGCAGGCCATCGCCGACTACGCCACCCGCGCGCGCGCCGGCAAACTGACCCTGGACGACCTGCAGGGCGGCACCTTCACCGTCACCAACGGCGGTACCTTCGGCTCGCTGCTTTCTACCCCGATCGTCAACCCGCCGCAGAGCGCCATCCTGGGCATGCACACCATCAAGGAGCGCCCGGTGGTCGAAAACGGCCAGATCGTCGCCGCCCCGATGATGTACATCGCCATCAGCTACGACCACCGCATCATCGACGGCAAGGACGCGGTGCTGTTCCTGGTGGACATCAAGGACCAGCTGGAAAATCCGCACCGCATGCTGCTGGGTCTCTGATCGCTGCGCGACCCGAGACAGGGGCTAGGGACGAGGGACGAAGGGCGAAAAGCCCGCAGGATTCAGTCCCTCGCCCCTAGACCCCAGCCCCCAGCCTTTCGAGCACCTCGCGACACACGCTGGCGCGATCCCACCCGAGGAATCCAAACCATGAGTGACAAATTCGACGTTATCGTCATCGGTGCCGGCCCCGCCGGTTACGTGGCCGCGATCCGCGCCGCCCAGCTGGGCCTGAAGACCGCCTGCGTCGACGCCTTCGAAGGCAAGGACGGCAAGCAGGCGCTTGGCGGCACCTGCCTCAACGTGGGCTGCATCCCGTCCAAGGCGCTGCTGGATTCGTCCAAGCAGTTCTGGAACCTGACCAAGCACTTCGACATCCACGGCATCACCGCCAAGGACCCGAAGATCGACGTCGACACGATGGTTGGTCGCAAGGACAAGATCGTCAAGCAATTCACCGGCGGCGTGAGCATGCTGTTCAAGGGCAACAAGGTCACCTCTTACTTCGGCAAGGGCAAGCTGAAGAAGGGCAACAAGGTCGACGTGACCGGCAAGGACGGCAAGACCGAAACCCTGGAGGCGACCAACGTCATCCTGGCCTCCGGCTCCGTGCCCGTCGAGCTGCCGTTCGCCAAGTTCGACGGCAAGCACATCGTCGACAACGCCGGCGCGCTGGACTTCGACAAGACCCCCGCCAAGCTGGCCGTCATCGGCGCCGGCGTGATCGGCCTGGAACTGGGCAGCGTGTGGAACCGCCTGGGCAGCGAAGTCACCATCATCGAGGCCCTGCCCGACTTCCTGGCCGTCGCCGACAAGGACATCGCCAAGGTCGCCGCGCGCGAGTTCAAGAAACAGGGCCTGGACATCAAGCTGGGCGCCAAGCTGAAGTCGGCCGAGGTCAAGAAGAACAAGGTCGAATTGGTCTACGAAGACAAGAACGGCGAGCAGAAACTCAGCGTGGACAAGCTGCTGGTGGCCGTCGGCCGCCGCGCCTACACCACCGACCTGCTGGACAAGGACACGGGTGTGAAGACCGACGACCGCGGTCGCATCGAGGTCGACGAACACTGCTGGACCGGCGTCGACGGCGTCTGGGCCGTGGGCGACTGCGTGCGTGGCCCGATGCTGGCGCACAAGGGGTCCGAGGAAGGCGTCATGGTCGCCGAGCTGATCGCCGGCAAGTCCGGCCACATGAACTACGACGTGATCCCGTCGGTGGTCTACACCGAACCGGAAATCGCCTGGGTCGGCAAGACCGAACAGCAGTGCAAGGACGAAGACCTCGACTACAAGACCGGCAGCTTCCCGTTCTCCGCCAACGGCCGCGCCGTGGCCATGAACGAGGCCGTCGGCCAGGTGAAGGTGATCGCCGATGCCGAGACCGACCGCATCCTGGGCATGCACATGGTCGGCCCCGTGGTTTCCGAGATGATCCACGAAGGCGTGGTCGCGATGGAGTTCAAGGGAGCTTCCGAAGACCTGGCCCGCATCATCCACGCCCACCCGGCCCTGTCCGAGGTGGTGCACGAGGCCGCGCTGTCGGTCGACAAGCGCGCCATCCACAAGGCCAACTGACGCTACTGCATCACGGGTTCCGGGTCGTGACGGCCCTTTGCCTGGCATGCTCACTTCGAAGCCACCGCGGCGTACGTCGCGGTGGCTTCTTTTTCGACGCATCCACGCCCTGCCGGATGCCTGCCCGTCAGTCCGCGTCGGCAGCGATGGGCGCGGCCAGTTTTTCCTCTTCCGCGCTGAAGGCGGACTTTCCGCCACGGCGTGCGTCCGGCATGCCGGTCAGGAACCACGCCACGCCGGTGCCGCGATCGCGGTCCAGCCAGATTCCCGCCTGCAAGCCGTACGCCGAGCCCGAATGGCCGACCCGTGCCACGCCGTCGCCGAACGGATCATCCCGGCATCCCTTGGCCGGCGTCGCCAACGTCTGCACGGCCAGGCCGTAGCGACAGAAAAACCCGTTGGCGTCATCGTCGGTGTCTTCTTCGTAGACCAGGCCGTTGTGGCCGTCGTAGGTCCACACCGGCGTCATCATCTCCCGCACCGAAGTGGGCTTCAGCAGGCGCACGCCATCGAGTGTGCCCTCGCCAAGCAGCAGGCGCCCGATGCGTGCCAACCCCTGCCCGGAGATGCGAAGCCCGCCCTGCGGCCCGAACAGGCCGCCATTGCGCCCGGCCTTCCAGCGCGACAGATCGCAGCTGCCGTCCTCGGCGCGCCGCACCGGGCAGTCGGGCTTGCGGCCGTGGATGTCGTCCGCATCCGGCTTGCCCTTCGCGTCGTATTGCACGACGGCCCGCGCCACCGTGCTCTCGCTGCAAGTGGCCCAGCTGAAACACGCATCGATGTGCAGCGGTTTCAATACCAGACGCTGCATAAGGCGGTCGAAGCGCTCCCCGGTGACCCGCTCCATGATCTGCGCCACCAGCGGGAAATTGAGATTGGTATAACGAAAGTACGTGCCGGGCGCGTGTTTGCGGTCCCAGGCCTTCGGATCGTTCACGATGTCGCGCAGCTGGCCGCCCAGTGGCGTCTGCCAGTAGCCCGCCGCATCGGTGAGGCTGGAACGATGCGACATCAGCAGCCGCAGCGTGATCGGCACATCCGGAAATGCCGGGTTGCGCAACCGCCACCCCAACCATGTGGACACGTCGGTATCCAGGTCCAGTTTGCCCTGCTCGACCAGACGCATCACGCCAATGGCGGTGACCATTTTGGATATCGAGGCGATGCGCACCGGATCGTCGAGCGTCACCGCCCGGTGTGTGGCCTTGTCGGCATAACCGCTCGTGCGCACCGACGTGATGCCGTCGCGGTTGAATGCCACCCGCAGGGTGGCTACCGGCTGCGCGGCCTGCAAGGCACCACCGGCCAGGCAACCACCCGCAACCACCGCGGCCAACAGCCAACGTCTTGTCTTGCCGATCATGTGCTTGCTCCGTGGTGAAACGCACCGCCGCATCACGACAACCTCATTCGGATGCCGGTGGTGCCGGCCGGCGCCAGAAGCGATAGATGAGTGCGCCCGCCAACACCGCCAGACCCGCAGCCGCCAGGTTGGCCCAGCCGGCACTGGTCAGCAGCGCCAGCGACAGCAGGAACGCCGCCGCCGGAATCAATGCCCCGCCGGGCAGACGCAACGCCTCCTCGCGGTTGCCATGGCGCTTGCGCAGCACCAGCACCGAAGCCGATACGGCCAGGTAGGCGGTGAGGCGTGCCACCGCCGACAACAGGGCCAGCTCGACGAACGAACCGGACAACGCCAGCGCCAGCGACACCACCGTGACGGCGACAATCGCCACCGCCGGCGTGCGGTAACGCGGATGGATGCGTGCCAGCGCCTTCGGACCGTAGCCGTCCATGGACAACGCCATCACGTAACGCGGGCCGAACAGGATAGTGTTGCAGTTGGTGCCCAGGATCGACACGGCTGCGCCGATGGTCAAAACCAGTGCCAACCAGGTACCGCCGAAACGGGCCGAGGCATCAGCCAACGGCGTGCTCGATTCGGCCAGACCCGGCAGCGTGCCCAGGGCGATCCACTGCACCACGCCGTAGATGAAGGTCACGATGACGATCATGGTCAGCATCGCGAATGGCACATCCTTGCGCGGATTGCGGTACTCGGCGGCCGCGGCCGGCATGTTTTCAAAACCGGCGTAGGCGAACAGCAGCAGCAACGCTCCCTTGGCCAGGTTCTGCACCGGCACGTCGGCCAGCGCCAGCGGCGTGGCCACCGACATGTCCACGAAAAACGCGCCGATGACCATGAACATCGCCAATGGCAACAACTTGGTGATCGCCAGGAACACCCCGGCCCGGGCCGCCGAGCGCACGCCCACGATGTTGATCCAGGCCAGCAGCAACAGCGACCCGGTGACGATCGCCACGCGCATCCCGCCGGTGTCGGCCATCGGCAGGAAATGCGTCACCGCCTCGGCCAGGCCGTTGCTGAGCGCCGCGGCCGTGGTGACACGCGTGATCACCAACATCCAGCCCACCTCGAAACCGATGAATGAGCCGAACGCCTCGCGTGCATACAGGTAACTGCCGCCGGCCTGGTCGAAGAAGCTCGACGCCTGCGCATAGCAAAGTACCAGCAGGCTGACCGCCACACCGGCCAGCACCACGGCGCCGATGCTGATCGGTCCGAGCAATGCCGCCGCCGCCGCCGGCAGCAGGTAGATGCCGCTGCCGATGACGTCGTTGACGGAAAGACCCACCAGTTGCCAGCGCCCCACGGCCCGCAACATGGTCGGCTCGGTGGCCGCCGCGGACGCGGCGGACGGGGAGAGCGAGGACTGGGAGTGGGTAAGGCTGACGGGCTGGTTCAAGATGGGATCCGGATTCGTGCTTGTTCGATGCAAGTGTCGGGCCGCTCCCTCGGCGTCGGCCCGGCCATCCCTGGCCGGGCTCATGCGTTACCAGCGATAGGCCGCCTTGCCGTAGACAAAGGCGCCCACGTACCCGAAGGGCGAGCTGGAGGGGTACGGAAACACCCCGTGCGTGTTGTCGCGGTCGGGGGTGCGCTTGGGATAGGTGTTGAACACGTTGTCCGAGCCCAAGGTGAAGGTCCAGCGGTCCTGGTAATAATTGACCGCCACGTCGAACAGCCACTTGTGCGGATACACGTTGTCCAGGGTGTAGTCCGTCGCGCTGTAGTCGGTGAATCCCCCGTAACGGGTCGCGGTACCGACCACGCCCCAATGCCCGCGGTCGTAGCTGTTGGTCAGGATCACCTTGGCACGCGGCATCGAGTCGGCCAGCAACCCCTTGATGGCACTACGGGTGAGCCGGTTGAACCCGACGTCGCCCAGCGCATCCAGCACCTCCGGATTGGGCCGCACGTTGTTGACCTCGTTCTTGTGATAAGACGCCGACAACGTGCTGCGCAGGGTGCCGCCGTTGTCGAACTCGCGGTGATAGCTGGACACCCATCCCAACCCCTTGACCGTGACGTCACCGGCGTTGGTGAAATAGTTCAGGGCCACGAACTCGGGATGGGTGATGCCGTTCTCGGCCAGGTACGCCTGCACCGTCGGCTTGGTCAACGAAATGGCGCTGGACAGGGCGATGCGGTTGCGCACCTTGATGCGGTACAAGTCCAGCGTGGTCGTGAACGACGCCGTCGGATTCCACACCATGCCGACGGTGTAGCTGACCGACTTCTCGGGCTTCAACGGCTCGCTGCCCAGCAGCTGGGCCAGCGGGTTGTCGGTCGGCACGATGCCGCGCAGGTAGATGCCTTCGGGAAGGCCGGCCGAATTGCCCTCGGCGAACGACGTCGAACTGGTTTCCGAATAGTGTTGCTGTCCCAGCCCCGGCGCGCGGAACCCGCTGGACACCGTGCCCCGCAGCGCAAACTTCGGCGTGAAGTCGAAGCGCCCGGAAAGCGCGCCGGACGTGGTGGTGCCGAAGTCGGAATAATTCTCGTGGCGGGCCGCGATGGAGGTACTGAAACGATCGGTGATGTTGCCCTCCAGCTGCACGTATTCGGCCACGTCATGACGCGAAACGTCGATGGCGTCCTGCGGCCCCCAGCCGGCAAAACCCTGCGCGCCACCGGTTTCCGGCGAGGTGGTGCTGACGTAATAGGAAGCCGGGTCGCCGGGCGTCACCTCGTAGGCCTGACGCAGGTACTGGGCGCCGAAGGACAGGGTCCAGTTGTCCCCCAGGTCTTTGGAGATGTCCACGTCGAACGTGCTCTGCGACGCGGTGAGGATGCCGTCGTGCATGTCGCTGGGGCTGTAGCCGAAATCATCGTAGAAGGCGAAATTGACGCTGTTCCAGGTGGCGTAGGACACCCGGTTGGCCCCGTAGTTGCCGCTGATGTCCCAGCGCCAGCCGCCGTCGGTCTCGCCGCGCACGCCCATCACCATCGACTTGTCGATGGACACGCCGTGTTCGTGCGGCAGGAAACCGCTGCCATCGGGGAACAGCTCACCCATCAACGGCGACTTCGGCTCCGGTGAATTGGTGCCGTAACGGTAGAACGCGCGCGGCTCACCGACGCGCTTGCCCCAATGCCCGAAGGCATAGAAATGCACTTTCGGCGTGAAATCGTACTGGCCGTTGATGAACACGTTGGCGTCGCGGAACGGCACCGCGCCGAAGCTGAACTGCTGGCCCAGGTAGGTGAATCCGGGACGGTTGTCGACACCGGCCCGGTTGGCCTCGTGCTGCACGCTGCGCTGCACCGCCAGCCGCAGCCAACCCTTGTCGCCGTTGATGGGAATGCCCAGGTCACCGGCGGCACGCCATTGGCGACCGTCACCGGCCGAATACTCACCGCCCGTGGCCATGGCGCTGCCGCCGGCCGCCCCACTCTTGAGAATGATGTTGACCACGCCGGCCAGCGCATCGGAGCCGTATTGCGCCGAGGCGCCGTCACGCAGCACCTCGACATGGTCGATCGCGGACAGCGGGATGGTGTTCAGGTCCACGCCCTGGGAGCCCTGCCCGATCTGCCCCAGCGTGGGGACCAGCGCGCCGGGATGCCAGCGCTTGCCGTTCACCAGCACCAGCACCTGATCCGGCGCCAAGCCGCGCATTTCGAACGGACGCTGGAACGCGAACGTGTCCGACGCGGCCGCCAGCGAGAAGTTCATGGACGGGATGGTACGTTCCAGCGCCTGCGCCAGATCCACCGTGCCGGTCTGCTGCAGCACCTCGGCCGGAATCACGTCCACCGGCGTCAACGAGCTGCTTTCGGTGCGGTCGCCGCTGCGCGTGCCGGTGACGATCACCGTGGAAAGGTCGGTGGTGCGTTGCGACTGGCCCGTGTCGGCCTCCTGTTGTGCTTCGGCGGTGGTCTGCCCCGTGCCGGCTGCCGCCGGAGCGGCCAGTGCCAGGCCGATTGATGCGCTCAACAGCGCCATGCCCACCAGTGTCGGATGTTTGCCCATGATCAGTCCCCTCCCACGTAGACGACGTACGAAATCGACCTGCCGGCCCGAAGGCCGGCGGCCGCCACAGCGGGTACGACGTGGTGCCTGGTCCGGTCAGACCCGTGTCGCGACGGTTCCCCACCGCCACCTCCGATCCGATCCCCTCGTCACCCGTCCATCCATGCCCCGAGATAAGCATGCCACAGGGGCAAGCGCCAATGAAAAGAAACGCACATGGCATAACTGGCGGTTGTGCCCGCCCCGGGCTGACCCCTCAGCCTCCCGCTGATCCGGCCGCCAGGCGGCGCACCACATCCAGGAACGTCGTCTGCACCTCGTCCAGCGGTTGCTCGTTGCGACACACGGCACCCAGTACCACGTCCAGCTTCAGTTTCAGGCGTCGCACCTGCACGTTGCCGGGCAGGTCGCCGCGTGCCGTGAACGGGTCGACCAAAGCCAGGCCCTCGCCGCGCGCCACCAGCGCGTGCGCCAACTGGTAGGTCTGCACCCGCACCGGCACGTGCGGGGCCGGGTCCAGCTGCACCAGGTGGCTGTGCAGCAGACTGCCAAGTGCATCGTGCTCGACGATACCGACCATCGGCTGGCCGGCCAAGGCCGACAACGCGAGTGGCTGCGCCAATTCGGCGGGGTCCCACCAGTCGGGAGGCGCGATGACCATCACATGCCCTCCCCACAACGGGTGATGGTCCAGGTTCGGATGTTCCGGCGCCTGCAGGGTCAGGCCCAGATCGACGTCGCGCAGCACCAGCGACTTGCACATTTCGGCCGAATGCTGGGTGAAAAGCTCCACCGTCACGTCCGGATAGTCCGCGCGCAGACGCGTGACGGCCTCCGGCAACACCGCGTGGGCCAGCGCCGGCGTGCAACTGACCCGCAATGCATAGGTGTCCGGACGCCGGATGTTGCCGGTGAGCCGCTGCAGATCGTGCAGCTGCGCCATGATCGCGTCCACGCGCCGACGCATCAGCAAGGTCTGGCGGGTCGGCTGCAGGCGCCCGCGGACACGATTGAACAGCGTAAAACCCAGATGCTGCTCGGCCTGCTGCAATGCCTTGCTGGCGGCCGGCTGCGAGATATTCAGCAACTCGGCCGCCCCGGTCAGGCTGCCGGTCGCCAGTACGGCGTGCAACAGTTCCACGTAACGCAGGCGCATCGCGTTCCCACCCTCGTCATGCCAGTGTCGGCCTCCAGTCTACGCAGCACAGGGGCCGCTACGGAAGCGCCGCTTGACCACAACTTGCGGTTATGGCCCGTCGCGTTCTTTTCATTGGTGAGGATACCGGCACGATGACTATGCTTTGGACACCGCCGGTCACCATGCAACCGACCGCGCGCCGGCCCGGTGCCAACGGCATCGATGCCGTTGTTCCGTATCCACCGGACGGAGTCTTTCCGCATGTCGACTGTCGCCACCAGCATCCACCCGGACTGGCACCCTCCCTACCTGCTCTACCTCGGCAAGGCCGCCGACGACCTGGCCATCAAGACCGCACGCGGCATCGCCCATTGGCGCCCGCAATGGTGCCTGGGACAGATGCGTCACCCGGACTGCGTGCCGACCCTCGGTCTGCCGGACATGGATCCGCGCCACGCCCGCGAGGCCGGCGTGGACACCATGGTGGTGGGGACGGCCAACGCCGGCGGCGTGATGGACGCGGACATCGTCGCCGACGTGATCGCCGCCCTGGACGCTGGCCTCAACGTGGTCGCGGGGTTGCACCAGAAGCTCCGCGAACATGCCGACATCGCCGCCGCCGCGCGGCGCAACGGACGCACCCTGTTCGACGCCCGCGACTGCCCGGATACCCTGCCCGTCGGCACCGGCCGGCCACGCGCCGGCAAGCGGCTGCTGACAGTCGGCACCGATTGCTCGGTCGGCAAGATGTACACCACGCTGGCCATCGAGGCCGCCATGCACCGACGCGGGCTGGCCGCCGACTTCCGTGCCACGGGCCAAACCGGCATTTTCGTGGCCAACGCGGGCATCGCGGTCGACTCGGTCATCGCCGACTTCATCTCCGGCGCCGTCGAGCACGTGTCGCCGGCCCGCGAGGACGGCGGCTGGGATCTCATCGAAGGCCAGGGATCGCTGTTCCACCCCTCCTACGCCGGTGTCTCGCTGGGCCTGCTGCACGGTGCGCAGCCCGATGCGCTGGTGCTTTGCCACGAGCCGACGCGGCGCCACATGCGCGCCCTGCCCGACTGCCCGCTTCCCGATCTGCGCGCCTGCCTGGAGGCCAACCTGGCTGCAGCGCGGCTGACCAATCCCGCCGTGCGGGCGGTCGGCGTGGCACTGAACGGATCACGCCTGGACCCGCGCCAGGCGCACGACATGTGCCGGCGCATCAGCGACGAAACGGGCCTGCCATGCGAGGATCCGGTCACGATGGGCGTGGACGGCATTATCGAGCGCCTGCTGGCGTGAGCGCACGTGAAAAATCGTCCACCTTCAGTGGTCGAATTTTTCACAGGCCCGGAGGGCGTCCCAAGCAGGCCCACAACCTGCGGCTATGCGTGACCCATCTTTTTTCATTGGCCGCCCGCCGTGGCCAACCACTATGCTCAAGGCTTCGTCAGGAGGGTGAACATGTCCGACAACCGACCGTCCCGGCCGCATCACGATGCGGCGCATTCGACCACGCCCGTGCCCGCCGCCTGGCGGCGCACCATGCTGGCCACCGCACTGGCCACGCTCGGCATCGCCGCCTGCAGCAACGGCACGCCGCCTCCCACCCAGGCCGAAGCCGGCGCCGCCGCCACGACCGCCGTCGCCACCAGTGCGGCACAAGGCGATGTCGACGCGGCATCGCCGTTCGCGCACATTCCCGCCGACGCCCGTGCCAAGCTGGAAAAGGCCAAACCGGTGACGGCCGAGCACGCCATGGTGGTATCGGCACAACATCTGGCCACGCAGGCCGGCGTGGAGATCCTCAAGCAGGGCGGCAACGCCATCGACGCCGCCGTGGCCGTGGGTTATGCCGAGGCCGTCACGCACCCGTGCTGCGGCAACATCGGCGGTGGCGGGTTCATGACCATCCACCTGGCCAATGGCGAGAACCTGTTCCTCAATTTCCGTGAGAAGGCGCCGGCCAAGGCCACGCCGACCATGTTCCAGGACGACAACGGCGAGGTCATCGACGGTTCCAGCACGGAGAGTTATCTCGGCGTCGGCGTGCCCGGCACGGTGATGGGCCTCAACACGGCGCTGGAAAAGTACGGCACCATGCCGCTGGAAAAAGTCATCGCGCCGGCCATCAAGCTGGCCCGTGACGGCTACGTGCTGAAACAGGGCGATGTCGACATCCTGGACGGCAGCACCAAGGCGTTCGCCAAGTACCCCAACGTGGCCGACATTTTCCTCAACGACGGCACGCCTTGGAAGGCCGGTGAGAAGCTGGTGCAGACCGACCTGGCCAACACCCTGGAGACCATCGCCAAGGGCGGCACCGACGCTTTCTACAAGGGCCCCATCGCCAAAGCAGTGGTCAAGGCCAGCGACGCCAACGGCGGCATCTTCACGCTGGACGATTTCGCCAACTACAACGTGACCTGGGAAAAACCCATCCACTGCGAGTACCGCGGTTACGACATCATCTCCGCGCCACCGCCGAGCTCCGGCGGCACCACGTTGTGCATGATCTTCAACATCATGAAACCGTGGCCGCTGGCGGACTGGGGCTACGGCTCGGCCGACGCCATCCACCATATCGCCGAGGCCGAGCGCCGCGCTTTCGCCGACCGCAACACCTATCTCGGCGACCCCGCCTTCGTGGACAACCCCCTCGACAAACTGCTCTCGCCCGAGCATGCCGACGAACGGCGCGCCACGGTCAAAGCCGACAAGGCCACACCATCGTCGGAGATCAAGAGCTTCCTGGCCGCCAACGAGGGTGACCACACCACGCACTACTCCGTGGTCGACAAGGACGGCAACGCCGTGGCCGTCACCTACACCATCAACTACCTGTTCGGCATCAAGCAGATCGCCGGCGACACCGGCTTCTTCCTCAACAACGAGATGGACGACTTCACCGCCAAGCCCGGCGTGGCCAACGGCGCCGGACTGGTCCAGGGAGAAGCCAACAAGGTGGAACCGGGCAAGCGGCCGCTGAGTTCGATGACACCCACCATCGTGATGAAAAATGGCAAGCCGTTCATGCTCACCGGCAGCCCCGGCAGCGCCACCATCATCTCCACCACCATGGAAAGCATCGTCAACGTGCTCGATTTCGGCATGAACCTGCAGCAGTCCATCAACGCGCCACGCCAGCACCAGCAGTGGTATCCGGAGGTGGTCTACGTCGAGGACGGCCTGATGACGCCCGAGACGCGCAGCAAGCTGGAAGCGATGGGCCACAAGTTCGAGACCAGCAAATCCATCGGTGCCGACGAAGCGATTCTCGTCAACCCCGATACCGGCATGCTGGAAGGTGCCAACGACCGCCGCCGCCCCGCGGGCATGGCCGCCGGCTATTGACCGCCCGCACCGGCTGTCCCGTCGCGGGCAGCCGGTGAACCCCGGTTGTTTTGCATGAGTGATCCCCTCGTCCACATCGACGGCGTCGACCTCACCGCACTGGCCGCTCGCCTGGGCACCCCGCTGCACGTGTATTCGGCGAGCCTGCTTCGCGAGCGCATCGCAGCGCTGACCGGCGCCCTCACCGGCTTCGATGCCATGGTCTGCTACGCGGCCAAGGCCAATACCAACGGCGCGATCCTGCAGATGATGGCCGAAGCGGGGCTTGGTGCCGACATCGTGTCCGAGGGCGAACTCGAACGCTGCCTGCGCGCCGGTATCCCGGCTGCGCGGATCGTGTTTTCCGGCGTCGGCAAGCAGGCCCACGAAATCGACCGTGCGCTGGACACCGGCATCGCGCGTTTCAACGTCGAGTCCCGTGACGAACTGGAGCTCCTGCAGCAACGGGCACGTGCCCTGAACACGACCGCCCGCGCCTCGGTCCGCGTCAATCCCGATGTCGACGCCCTCACCCATGCCAAGATCTCCACCGGCAAGGCGGAGAACAAGTTCGGCGTCGGCATCGACGAGGCACGACGCTGGTTCGACGAGGCCGCCGCTCTCAACCACGTGCAGCTCGACGGTCTGCACATGCACATCGGCTCGCAGATGCTGAACCTGGAACCGGTGCGTGCCGCCCTGCGTCGCATGGCCGAACTGTGGCGCGAACTGGTCGCGGCCGGCCACGACATCGCCTGCATCGATGTCGGCGGCGGACTGGGCGTGCCCTACCGCGAAGGCCACGACCGGGGTATCGACCCGGTGGCCTATGCGGCCGCCATCAGCGAGCACCTGGGTGATTTCGGCGGCCGCATCGTGGTCGAGCCGGGACGCTGGCTGGTCGCGGAGGCCGGCATCCTGCTGAGCCGCGTGATCCGCGTCAAGCAGGGCGAGCAGCGCCGCTTCCTGGTACTGGACGCTGCCATGACCGAACTGCTAAGGCCCAGCCTGTACGACGCCTGGCACGACATCACGGTGGTCGGTTCCGATCCCCGGCCGCCGCTGACGTACGATGTGGTCGGGCCGGTCTGCGAGACCGGCGACACCTTCGCCGTGGGCCGGCCCGTCGCCGAGTGCCGGAGCGGCGACCTGGTGGCGATCCGTTGCACCGGCGCCTACGGCGCGACCATGGCGTCGACCTACAACTCGCGTCCCCTGGCGGCCGAGGTACTGGTGGACCGGGGCCGTTACGCCGTCATCCGGCAACGCCAGACACTGGACGCCATGCTGGCCGACGAGTGCCCCGCCGGAGACTGGGAGACACCGTGACGTGCCGCCGATCCGGCCACCGCCGTGATCGCTTCTGCAACGGAGGACCGCACATGAAAACGCATCTTTGGGCCAGCCTGCTTCTGCTTGGCATCCTGCTGCCGGCCACCGGTCTGGCCGTGAAACCGCCGCCACCCGTCTCCCCCGCCGCCAGCATGGAGCAGGCCGGCATGGTCGACATCCGCCACCTGGTTCCGGACATCGCCGAAGACATCAAGTACGCCGGTCACGACAATTTCACCGGCGCGCCGGTCCCCGGCTACCGCGCCGCCAAGTGCTTTCTGCTGAAACCGGCCGCCGAGGCCCTGGCGCGGACCGAAAAAGCCCTGCGCAAACAGCACATGCGTCTGAAAATATGGGACTGCTATCGCCCCGCCCGCGCCGTGGCCGCCTTCATGCGCTGGGCCAAAAACGACGACACCCGCACCAAGACCGAACATTTTCCGTACGTCGACAAGAGCAAGCTGGTCGGCGAATACATCGCCGCCACCTCCAACCACACCCGCGGTGCCACCGTCGATCTCACGCTGATGCAATGCGATACCCGCGGCACGCACTGCAGGGAACTGGACATGGGCACACACTTCGACATGTTCGATCCGCTGGCGCACACCGACTCCGACCGCGCCACCGCCGCCCAGCACGCCAACCGCCACCGCCTCCTCGACGCCATGGCCGCCGAAGGATTCGAAAACTACGCCAACGAGTGGTGGCACTACACCCTGACCATGCATCCACAGCCGGAAACACTGTACGACGTGCCGGTGCAGTAACACCCGGCAATTGCGGAACGATTGAAGGCGATCGGCGGTCGCGACCAGGGGTCGCTCCCACAGATCGATGTCGAGTATCCGGTTTTTCGAGATCTCCCACAGGGAGCGGCGAAAACCGCCGGCTTTTGATCGTTTGCCCGGCCACCTACGAGGCCACGCCCGCCTCGTGCAAGCGCCGGCGCAGCGCATCCAGCTTGTTGCCATACAGGGCACTGCGCGCGGTGTCGCGACGCATGGGCTGGCGTACCTGTGCCGCGCTGGGCAAACTCAATACGCTGCGTCGGGTCTCGTGAAATGCCAGACAGGCCGGATCAAACGACAGCTCACAGAACGCGAGCAGTTCCCGGATCGTGGCTTCGGGCTCCGCGACCAGGGACTCGTAGGCAAGATCGAATACGCGCTCGGGATACGTCTCCAGCCAGAACCGGGTCAGGCGGAGAAAATCGGCGCAATAATCGGCCATCTCGTCGAGGTCGCAGGCGAAACCGCTGGCTTCGCTGAAGCACTGGCGGAAACAGCCCAGACAGGTTTCCACCGGATCACGCCGCACGACGACCACGCGTGCCGCCGGCAGCATCGCCAGTGCCGCGCCCACCGAATACCAGTTGACCAGGCTCTTGTCGGTGAAACGCGGGCGCGCGGCACGCCAGCGTGCCGTGCGATCGAGATACGCCGCGCCCATGCGCTGCCAGTCCGCCGCCGTGGCCTGCGGCACCCACAGCGGAAACGCCGAGGCGCGGCGCCGGGTTTCGGCGTCGATCACTTCGCGCAGGTCCTTGATCTCGTTGGCTCCCTCGACATCGGGGTGCGAGGCGAGAATCTGCTCCACCAGCGTGGAGCCGGAACGTGGAATGCTGACCACGAAGATGACCTCGCGACCGCGCGACACATCGGACGGCGGTGGAAGGGTGAGGTCCCCGAATACCTGCCGGATCGCCTCGACCCGACGATGTTCGCCGGCCGCGTCCCAATGCACGCGCTGGCGCCGCGAGGCGTTGGCCGCATGGAACACGTCGAATGCGCGGGAATAGTCACCGCGGCTTTCCAGTGCCTTGGCAAAGGCAAAGCCGAGCAGCTCCCGGTCACGGATCGGCTGCCCCTCGCGCGCCAGGGCGCGTTCGAGATGTGCCGCATCATCGACGTCGAAACGAACCGTGTTCAGGTTCGACAGCCCGAACCACGCCTCGGCGTTGTCGCCATCCGCACGCAGCACCTCCCGGAACCCGGCCACCGCCGCGTCGACCTGCCCCAGGTTGGCCTGTGCGCGCGCCAACGACAACCGCGCGGGAACGTGTGTCGGATCAAGTTCCAACGCACGTTGCAGGGCATCGATGGCTTCGTCGGTTTGTGCTTCCCGTCCGATGGCCTCGCCGAGATTGAACCAGGCCAGGGCCGACGTCGGTGCCAAACGACAGGCCTCGCGCAGGCAGTCGACGGCGTCCCCGACACGTCCCGACTCATACAGGGCGATACCCAACCCGACTTGCAGATCGGCATCCCGTGGCCACGTGGGCAGCACACGCCGGAAGCAATCCACGGCCCGCGCGTGGTCGCCGAGGCGCTGCGCCACCATGCCCATCATGCGGAGCGCCTCCGGGTGATCCGGCGACAACGACAGCACGTTGGCCAGTGCCTGCCCGGCAGCCTCGAACTCGCGCCGACTCCAGCGCTCACGTGCCCGGCGCAGCATGCGCGCCGCCATGGGCGTCAGCGACGGCCGGGCCTGTACTGGTTGCATGACATCCTCATCGCCGCTCATGACACCTGCGCTGGATTCAATCGGAACTTCCCTGAAAGGCTACATCGCCGGACGGCCAAAAAAAACGCCGGGGAAGACGACACCCGGCGCTGGAGAGGGTCTCTTCGGCATCAAAAGTCGTAACTGACCGAGAACCGCGCGAAACGCGGCGCCTGGGTGTTGTTGGGCCGCCCGTAGTCGGGGTTGGGATTTTGCGTCGACAAGTAGAGGTTGTTGATGAATGTCGGTTTCTGGTTGTTGAAGACGTTGAACACCTCGACCTCGAAACGCAGCTTGTGGTCCGCCCAGGCCGGCTTGTAGGACACGTTCATATCCAGCTGACGCGTCCAGGGCAGACGTCCCAGCGAACCCGGCGGCACGGGCTTTCCACCGCACCAGTAGAAGGTGCTGGAACCATGCAGTTTGATCTCGTCCGGCCCGTAGTAGCCGCGGCACAGGCGCGGCGTGCCCGAGGCGAGGTACCAGTTGGCGCCGACCATCCATTCGGGCGTGATCGCATAGGCACCGTGCAGCTTCAGCTGATGCCTGCGGTCATTCGGAAGCACGCCGGAGGAAAATTCCATCCGCTCGGGGAAATCCCATGCCGTGGTGAGTGACTCGTACGAGCCGCTTTGCTGGGAATAGGTGCTGACCGGCCCCTCCGTGTTGCCCCAGGTCTTGGCGAACACGTAATCCACCTTCGCGAACCACTTGCCGTCCCACACGTGTTCCAGCGACAGATCGATGGAGTAGTGCCGGCGCGTCGGGCCCTTGGGAAAGCCGATGTCGTCATTCGTCAACGTGACCGGGACCAGACCGCCGTCCGGATCCTTCATCCATATCTCGTTGGTTTCCCCGGGATTGATCAGCAACAGGCTCGAGGCGTAGTTGCTGCAATCCTGCGAGGTCATCCAGTCATAGCCCTGTGCGCGCCCGGCGGCGCACATGATCTGGGTGTCGCCGAAATCGTCGATGATACGGTCCATCTTGTCGTAGGTGCCGGTGACCCCGAACACCCACTTCGACCCCAGCATCTGGAACTCCTGCTGCATGCCGAGCACGAAGGAATCCGAGTACTCCGCCTCGATGTTGCGCGCGGCCGAAACCCTGGGATCCTTGGGCTGCCCGTACTCGCTGTTGATCGACACGCCCGTCGACGGATTTTGCGGCAACGGTTCGAAGCCGGTCGGCTCGCCGGTCTCCGGATCAATGCCCGTGTAGGTACCGTACTGCCCCATCGACACCACCGGCGAAGCGATCCATCGAGCCGTGGTCAACGGCAAGGCCAGATAGTAGCGGCCGGCATTGCCGAACACCTTCAGGGACGAATCACCGTGCACGTCCCAGCTGAAGCCGATGCGCGGCGCCCACTGCGGCTTGGTCAACCGGATGTAGGGCTCGCCGTTGGAGTTGTAGTTGGTGAACTGGTCGTTGCGCAGGCCCAGAGTCAGCAGGAAACGCGGCGTCACCTGCCAGCTGTCCATGATGTACTGCGCGCGCTGGGCCACCTTGACCGACGCGGTAGCCGAGGACACGCTCTTGGACACGTAGTAGCAATGCACCTTGCCGTCATCGCCGGTATGGCAGGCATCCTGCGGCGCCGGGGCCACGTAGGGCGGGCTGTCCGGACTGACGCCGAACAGCGGCTTGCCCGGATCGCCGACGCCATAGCTCCAGTAATACCCGGGACCGGTGGTGACATAGCCGTCATCGATGTCCCACGAGTTGATGTTGTCGATACCCACGCGCAAATCGTGGTCACCCAGCTTGTAATCCAGATCCAGCCGGTAGCTCATCACGTTGACACGCTGGTTCGGATTGCTCTCGGTCGTGGAAGTCTGCGAGTTCTGGACGCCACCCGGCGGCACGAAGGCCGGGTTCTGCATGGACACGCCGCCGATGTGCGGCAGCTCGGGATCATAGCCCGGATAGGCCGGCTGCGTTTCGAAGTACCTGCCGTGGGTCTTGCCGAACATGGCATTCAGGGTCAGGGCGTCGGTGATGTAGGAGGTGTAGTTGGCCACCCACATCTTGAAGGTGCGCTTGCTGGTCTGGGCGAGATGGGAGAAGTCACCGGTCCGGAAATCGTCGTAGTCGAAGTCGTACACCGACTGGCGCGAGTCGCGCGAGGTCTGCAGGCCGGTCAGGGTCAGGATGTTGCGGTCGTTGATGTTCCAGTCCAGCTTGGCGTAGACCTTGGGACGCCGCGTGTCGTAGTTGTACTGGTAGGGGTCGTACACCGAGCCCACCGAGGAGCCGGCCGATTTGTACTGCTCGGCGGACAGGTAGAAGAACAGCTTGTCCTTGATCAGCGGGCCGCTGACGTAGGCGTCATAAATGCGGGTCTGGCCGCTGTCACCGCGCTGGTAATGCTGCAGATCGCCCGGGCGCTGGCCCGGCTGTGTCGACAATGGATTGACGTAGTAGTAGTTGCGCGTGCTGGCGGTCCAGCTCGACGGCGACAACTGCATGCGGCCACCGAAATGCCATTCGTTGCTGCCGCTCTTGCCGATCTGGTTGATCACGCCGCCGATGGAACGGCCGTATTTGGCGCCGTACCCGCTGACGTAGGTCTGCTGCTGGGAAATGACACCGTAGGGCAATTCCAGGCCACCCTGCGCGTACAGCGCATCGGACACGTTCATGCCGTCGATGTAGTACGCGTTCTCGGCCGTGGAGGCACCGCCAAACACATTGACGCCCGTACCCAGGGGGCCGGCGTTCAACTGGGCCGAGCCCATGTTCACGCCCGGCGCCATCATGGCGATGTCCGCTGCCGCATGCCCCAGCGGCAGGCGCTGCAGCTGCTCGGCCGTGGTCGTGGTGACCTGATTGGTGGTGGTCACGTCGATGGGTGGCAGCGAGTTGGCCGACACACTGACCTCGGACAACTTCACGGCATTTTCATCTTCCGCTTCCGCCCCAGCGGTGAAATTCACCCGCACTGCGCCCGCGGCCACCGGACTGACGCCGCCGCGGCTGTCGACCACCTCGCCGTCGCGCAGCAATGACACCGTGTAGGTACCTACCGGCAACGTCACCGAATACTGGCCCGATGCGGTGACCGGCACGGTGCGGTCGTATCCCGCACCGCCCGTCACCCGGACACTTTCACCGGATGCTGCGGGCACCGTACCGTAAATGGTGCCGTTGGTCGCCTGTCCCCAGACCGTGCCGGACAACCCGATGGCCATGGCCGAACCGATGGCCAGTGCCAATGACCGGCGTTGAAGGGCCGCCCCCGCGGCCGGCCCCCGAAGCAACTTGCATAGCGACGTTCGCCTCATGACGAATCCCTCTCCCGCCCAAATCACCCCCCGTTGGTGACCCGGAGCAACACGGCGCACCGCACTGCCCGACGTTGTCTTTCAACCTAAGTCACCGCCGTGTCCCGATGCCAATGAAAAAATGATCGGCAGGCATAGCCGCAGTTTATGGGTGGCGCGGCATGCAACGCCGGCGCCACGGCATCGCACGGACACGGAAAAGGCCCGGCACCGCCGTGGTATCCACGGCGCCGACCGGGCCTTCGTCCGCCGATCGCGGAAAGGGATCGTCAGGCGTTCGCGCGGCTTTCCGGGTGGCGGACTTCACCGTGCCCGCGCAACACGAAACGCTCGATGGTCAGGGCATCCGCGCCCATGGGGCCATAGGAGTGCAGGCGCGTGGTGGAGATGCCGATCTCGGCACCCAGGCCCAATTCGCCGCCATCACTGAAGCGCGAGGAGGTGTTGACCATCACCACGGCCGAACGCAGCGCATGCACGAAGCGGTTGGCGGCGGAGGCATCTTCGGTGGCAATCACCTCGGTATGATCCGAGCCGTAGCGGCGGATGTGTTCGATGGCCTCGTCGATGTCGTCGACCACGCGCACGGCCAGTTTCAGGGCCAGGAATTCGGTATCGTAGTCGGTCTCCGTGGCGGCGGCCATGTCGGGCACCAGCGCGCGGCTGCGCTCGTCGCCGAGCAGTTCCACACCGCGTTCACGCAAGGCACGGGCAGCACGCGGCAACCAGGTGTCGGCGATGTCGGCGTGCACCAACAGGTTCTCCAGCGAATTGCAGGCGGCCGGACGCGTGCACTTGCCGTCGATGACCAGATCCACGGCCTTGTCCAGGTCCGCCGCCTTGTCCACGTACAGGTGGCACACGCCCTTGTAGTGCTTGATGACCGGCACGCGCGCATTTTCGGTGACGAAGCGGATCAGCCCCTCGCCGCCGCGCGGAATGATGAGGTCGACGATATCGGAAAGCTGCATCAATTCCAGCATGGCGTCGCGGTCCAGGTTTTCCATCAGTACCACGGCATCCGCCGACAGGCCGGCATCGACCAGCGCCCGACGCAGGCAGGCGGCGATGGCCGTGTTGGAACGGATGGCCTTGGAGCCGCCGCGCAGAATAACGCCATTGCCGGCCTTCAGGCACAGCGCGGCGGCATCGGCGGTGACGTTGGGACGCGCCTCGTAGATCATCGACACCACACCCAGCGGCACGCGCACGCGCTCGATGGTGAAGCCCTTGTCGGAGGTCTCCGTGTGCGTAACCTGCCCCACCGGGTCCGGCAGGCTGGCCACGAACCGCAGCGCGTCGGACACGCCCTTCAGGCGCGTCTCGTCCAGCGCGAGGCGGTCGAGAAAGGCCTCGTCGGTGCCGGCCTCGCGTGCGGCACGCATGTCCTCGGCATTGGCCTCCAGAACCTTGGCCGCGTCCGCATCCAGGGCATCGGCCATGGCATGCAGCAACGCGTTCTTTTCGTCGGTGCCCAGCTCGGCCACCGCGACGGCGGCCTGCTTGCACCGGAGTGCGATGTCGCGCACGGAATCAGTCATGGGCTTGAACTCCTTCGTCGGCAGGGCCCTGGTAGTCGGCCACCGTGACCATGTCGTCACGGTGGATCACCGTACCGCCATAGCTGTAACCGAGACGCTCCTCGATTTCGCCACTGTGGCAGCCCTGGATGAGATTGATTTCGGCGGCACCGTACTGCGCGATGCCGCGGGCGATGCTGAGCGAGTCGTCGGCGTTGACGATTTCGACCATGTCGCCGCGCTGGAACTCGCCTTCCACGCCGACGATGCCGGTCGGCAACAACGACGCGCCGCCGACACTCAACGCCCGCGTGGCCCCGGCATCGACACGGATGCAGCCCGGCACCGCCGGCGTGTGGCGCAACCAGTATTTGCGCGCCTGAAGCCGCGAATGGGTGCTGCGCAGACGTGTGCCGCGCACCTTGCCGTGTGACAGCAGCCGCGCGATGTCGGCATCGCGGCCGTTGAACAGGATGGTATCGATGCCGGCCACCGCAGCCTTCTGCGCCGCCTCCAGCTTGGTGCGCATGCCCCCGGTGCCATGGCTGGATCCGGCACCGGAGGCCATCGCCATCACCTCGGGCGTCAACTCGATCACCTCGTCAATCGGTTGCGCCTGGGGGTCGGTGCGCGGGTTGGCCGAATACAGGCCATCGATGTCCGTGGCGATCAGCAACAGGTCGGCGTCGACCAGACCGGCCACGATTGCCGCCAGGTTGTCGTTGTCGCCCAGCGTCAGTTCATCGACGGCGACCGTGTCGTTCTCGTTCACCACCGGCAACACGCCATGGCCGAGCAGCTCCTGGATGGTCGCGCGCGCGTTGAGATACCGACGGCGGTTGCGCATGTCGTCATGGGTGAGCAGTACCTGGGCCAGCGGCCGATCGAACAGGCGCTGCCACAAGGCGACGGTCTGGGTCTGGCCCAGTGCCGCCATGGCCTGACGCTGCGCATGGCTGGCATCGGCATCGGTACGCTGCGCCAGCAGCATGCGTCCGGCCGTGACGGCACCGGATGAAACCAGCACCACCTCGCGCCCCTCGGCCTGGCTGGACGCGATGAATTGGGCCAGGCCCAATATGTGCTGCGTGCTCAGTTCGCCGTGTTCCCCGGCCATCAGGCTGCTGCCGACCTTGAGGACGGCACGCTGCCATGTGGGTACATCCTGTTCGCTGAAACTGCGCGTGTCGGTCATGCTTCTCCCGTGCTTGTCGATTGCCTATCCTTTAAGGCCTTGAGGCGATCAGACAGGATTTCAAGTCCAGGGTTGCCGTCACCGCCCGGTGACACTCTCTCGCGCAGGCTCTGCGCCGCACTGCGACCCTGTCCTGCGGCGGCGGCCGTTTCCGCGGCCGCGCGATAAGCGTCGCGAAACGGTACCCCGGCGGCGGCCTGCTCGATGGCCACGTCGGTCGCGTACATGGCCGGCTCGATCGCCGAGCGCATGGCATCGGCATTCCAGACCATGCCGCGCAGCAGGTCCGGCACCAGGTGCAAGGCCGCCAGGCCCTGCGAAAACCCGTGCCACAACGATCCCTTGCTGGGCTGAAGATCGCGTTGATAGCCGCTGGGAAGGGACAGCAATTGCTCGATTTCCACGCGCGCGGCAGCCACCGGCGCATAGCTGGCGCGCAGCAACTCGACCACATCGGGGTTGCGCTTGTTGGGCATGATCGAGCTGCCGGTGGTGTACTGCTCCGGCAACCGGACGAAACAGAACTCCCCGGTGGTGAACAGGGACAGATCCCATGCCATGCGTCGCACGTCGAGCAACGCCGAACCCAGCGCATCGAGCGCGCCCAGCTCGAATTTGCCGCGCGACAACTGCGCGTAGACCGGGCTGATCTGCATGCGCCCGAATCCCAGTGCCCGCGTGGTGTATTCGCGATCCAAAGGCAGATTGACACCGTAACCGGCCGCGGTGCCCAGCGGATTGCTGTCGATCCAGGCCAAGGTGTCGCGCGCGCGCGTGGCGTTGTCGATGAACCCTTCCGCAAAACCGGCAAACCACATGCGTGTGGACGACACCACCGCACGCTGCAGATGGGTATAGCCAGGCATCGGCAACGTGTCCGAATGCGCCCGTTCCAGACAGATTTCGGCAATGGCGAGGCACAGCTGATGCAGTTCGGCCAGCCGCTCCTTCAGCCACAATCGCATCGCCACCAGCACCTGGTCGTTGCGGCTGCGACCGGTGTGGACGCGCCGCCCGGTGTCACCGAGCCGCTCGACCAGGCGTGCCTCGATCGCCGAGTGCATGTCCTCGAACCGCTCGTCGAGCACGAAATCGCCGCGCCGGAAATCCTCGCCCAGCACGTCCAATTCATGGCACAGGGCGGCCGCTTCCGCCTCCGACACCACGCCGATGCGCGCCAAGCCCTGCACGTGCGCCTGGCTGGCCGTGATGTCGTGCAGGAAGAATTCCCGATCCAGCACGACGTCGTTGCCGGCCATGAAACGCATGATGCGTTCATCGATGCGGGTGTCTTTCTTTTGCCACAAGGGTTGGGTCATGGGGCTCTCCGGAACGGGCAGCGAGGGGACGACGGGAACGGCGCGGAAGACATCCGCCCTCTCATCCCGCCTCCCGCGTCATGTCGATCGCCGTGCATTCGTCGGCGCCGATCGCCCGGTTGATGTTTTGCATGGCCTGCGTCGCCGCCCCCTTCAACAGGTTGTCCAGGGTGGCGACGACAACCAGACGGCGTCCATCCGCCGCGAGGGTGAAACCGCCGACTTCGGCATGATGACGGTGCGCGATGTCGCGCACCCATGGCGCGCGGTCGTTGCGGATGCGGATCAGCGGCTCGCCGTCGTAGGCGGCATGGAAACGATGCCGAACATCGTCGAGTGCAAGGGCGCGTGACAGGTACAAATTCACGGTGACACTCAGGCCACGAAAATGCGGCGCCACGTGGGGCATGAACTCGACCGGGATGCCCAGCCGGAACGCCGCCTCGCGCTCGTGCCCGTGCCCGGTCAGCGCATACGGCATGAGGTTGTCGCGCAGCTTCTCCGGGTCGTTGCGGTCCGACGGCGTGGTACCGGCACCGGAATAACCGGACACGCCGAAACACACCGGCGGCGCGGCCAGCAGATCCTTCACCGGTTGCACCGCCAGCTGGATCGCCGTGGCGTAACAGCCGGGATTGCTGATGCGCTTTTCGCCACGCCAGCGGCCACGGGTCAGTTCCGGCAAGCCGTAGTACCAGCCCTCGTCGAAACGATGGTCGGCGGAGATGTCCACGATGAGCGTGTCCGGATGCGCCTTCTCGATCGCGGCCACGAACGGCGCCGACTTGTCGTTGGGCAACGCCAGCACCACGATGTCCGCCGCGCGTGACGCCACCGCGTCCGGATCCAGTTTTTCGTAGCACAGCTCGCCACGATAAGCCTCGTTGTGCGCCGACAACGGCTGGCCGTCCAGCTCGCGCGAGGACACGAACGCGAGCGTCAATGCCGGATGCGCGGCGACCATGCGAATCAGCTCGGCGCCGGTGTGGCCGCGCGCGCCCACGATGCCGATGGTTTTCGTGTCGTTCATGGAGTGTCGTTCCGTTCCAGCTTGAAGGCCAGGTGCCGCTTCACGGCGGGCCATTCCGATTCGATGATGGAAAACACCACCGTGTCGCGGTAACTGCCGTCGGGCAGGACACGGTGGTTGCGCAGCACGCCTTCCTGCTTCGCGCCCAGGCGTTCGATGGCGGCGCGGCTGCGCTGGTTCAGCCAATGCGTGCAGAACTCGACGCGGATGCATCCGAGTGATTCGAAGGCATGCCGCAGCAGCAACTGCTTGCATTCGGTGTTGACGGCACTGCGCTGCACGCTTCGCGCGTACCAGGTATAGCCGATTTCCAGACGCCGGTCGGCGGCACTGGCGTGGCAATAGCGCGTGGAACCGACGACCTCCCCGGTGGCCTTCGAGCGCACGACAAAGGGCAATGCCGTGCCTGCCGCGCGCATCGCCAGCGCCTGGTCCACGTAGTCCGGCGTGCCGTCCGGATCCGGCACGCCGGTATACCAGAGGCGCCACAATTCGCCATCCGTCGCGGCCTGGCGCAATGCCCCGACGTGCTCGCGTGTCAGCGGTTCCAGCATGACGTGATGCCCTTCCAGGCTCACGGGGGTGATATAGGCACTCATGGCGTTCAATCGGTCAGGGTGGGTTGGTGACGCATGCAGAAATCGACACAGCGGGCGATGACGTCGAAGTCTTGACCCAGACCGTACCAGTATGCCTTCCAGCGCGCGTGCTTGATCGCGCCGTCGCACTCGGCGTCGTAGAACGGGTTGACCGGGTTGTCCAGGCGCGAGCGCCAGAAAAGGCGCGGATGGTCGACGCGCATGGCCTGCCACACCGCGCGTCCCAGGCCTTCCCCCTGGGCATCGGCGAGCACGGCGAATTTGTCCAGATAATCCAGACCGCCCTCGTTGGTGATGACCATGGCGGCACGGTAGTTTTCGCTCACGTAGATGCTGGCCGGCGTCACACGCTCGAAATAGTCCTCGACCAGGCGGCGGCCGAAACTGGACTCGATCAGGTCGCGCATGCGTTCGCGGTCGATGCCCTCCCAACCGGCATGGCGATGCACTTTCTCGCCCTTGCGCACCAGGGTGCCCGAGCCCTTGTGGGTAAAAAGCTCACGGGCCAGCTGCGAGGGTCGCGTGATCGACACCGACGAAGACAGCGGCAGGTCATCCAGCAACGCCGCGATCTGCTCCAGCTTCAGGCGCATCCCGCCATGCACCCAGGGCTGCGCCATGAGCGAGGCATATTCGGTGCTGAGGTTGATCGAGTCGATGATGTGGCCGTCCGCGTCCAGCAGACCACCGGTGCCGGTGAGGAACACGATCTTGTACGGCTCCAGCACCCGCACCAGGGCGTGGGCGGCGTAGTCGGCGTTGATGTTGAGGATCTGCCCGTCCCGGGTTTCCCCGAGGCTGGCGATGACCGGAATGGAGGACAACCGCAGGCTGGCTTCGATCGGCGTCAGGTCCACGCTGTCGACCTTGCCCACCAGGCCACAGGTTTCGCGGTCCAGATAGCTGGCGTTGAACACGCCCGTGAGCACCGAGGTGGCACGCGTGTCCATGGCGTGCAGAGCCTCGACCAGGGCCAGGTTCTGCTTATGAAAGACCCGGCGCACCACACCCAGCGCTTCCGGACCGGTGACGCGCAGGCCATCCACGGTGCGCCGCTCGATGCCCGCCTCGGCCAGCGCCTCGTCCAGTTGCGGTCCGGCGCCATGCACCACCACCGGAGTCAGACCCACCTGCTGCAGAAAGGCCAGCGACGAGGTCAGCGCCTCGAGATCGTCACGCAACACCGCGCCGCCCACCTTGACCACCGCAAAACGCTTGGCGTCCAGTCGCGAGAAGCGTTTCAGGTATTGCTGGATCTCGCGCGCGCTGCCCATGCCCGAGAGCAGGCGCACGATGGTCTGACGCGTGTGCATCTCGGCAGGCATGTTCATGCGGCGCCTCCGTCGACCACCGCGAAAACGGATGCCGCATAGGCTTCCAGTTGTGCCAGCGCCACCCATTCGTCGGCCGCGTGCGCCTGCGCGATATCGCCCGGCCCGTACACGAAGGTGGTGTAGCCGGCAGCCGAGAATTTGGCCGCCTCGGTCCAGAAATCCACCGTCTCGCCGATGGCGAAATTCAATTCGCCGGCCAGCGCCTCGGCGTCGTGCCAGCTCGCCTTGGCCTGCACCGGGCCACCGGCTGGCAGGGGCGGACCACGGAAAGTTTCCTCCAGCGTCGTCCCCGGCAATGCCATGGCCCTGAACTGTGCCAGCAGACCGTCCGGATCCATGTCGGGCAACGGGCGCATGTTGAAACGCAGTTCGGTCTCCGGTGCGATCACGTTGGCCTTTATGCCCCCTTCGACGCGGCCGATGTTGAAGCGCAATCCGTGCAATCCGCCGAAGGACTTGCCCGCCTGCGCGGCCACGAAATCCAGCGCCGCATGGCCCCACTGCACCGCCTGGTGCAGGGCGCTGTCGCCCGGCTTCTGCTCGGCCGAGGCGTGGCCGGCCCGGCCGTGGAAACGCATGCTGGCAGACTGGATGCCGCGGTGGGCCAGGACGGCTCTGGCCTTTGTCGGTTCGGCCACGATGACGGCTCTGAAAGCCGGGACTCGGGACTCGGGGCCCGGGACCCGGGTGGCGGGGTGGGAGTCCAGGAAAGCTCGAATGCAACGGGCATCGTTGGCTTCCTCGTCAGTGCTGAACAACAGGGCCATGTCGCCCTTGGCGGCTTGCGCCACCGCCAGCAGGCCGGCGGCGGCACCCTTGATGTCGCAGGCACCCAGGCCGATGGCATGTTCGTCGGTCACCAGCAATTCGTGCGGGTCACGACTCCACGCCGGGGCCGCCGGCACCGTGTCCAGATGCACGTTGAACAGCAGCCGAGGCGTACCGCGCACGGCCAACAGTGACACCGCGCCGGCACCGTGGTCGGTCACCGTGATATCGAAATCCGGCAACTGTGCGCGCAGGTAATCGAAGATGCCGCCGGTATCGATACGGCGCGGCGGATTGCGCGTGTCGAAGCCGACCAAGGCACGCAAATGTGCCAGGGTCGCTTCGAGGATTTCGGGACCCGGGACCCGGGACCCGGGTCCCGGAAAAGTGGTCTGTCGCGACATGGGATATTCCTGGATGAACAGCAAAGCAAGGGAACGGGATATTCGTGATGCGGGCTCTTACGAGTCCCGGGTCCCGGGTCCCGGGTCCCGATCCCCACCTGGCACGACACTCCGATTCACTACAGCCCACAACGTCGAACTCATCCCGAACAGCTTGATGAACCCTTCCGCCTCGGCCACGCCCCAGTCGGCCGACTGTGCGTAGGTGGCACCTTCAGAGCGCAGGATGCGAGCGGAATCCACGGCCACTGCCTGCACGTTGCCACCGAAGGTTTCCAGGGTCACGCTGCCGTCGACGGTGGCCTGGCTGGAGGCCAGGAAGGCTTCCAGGTCGGCCTTCAGCGGATCATGGAAAAAGCCTTCGTAGACCAGTTCCACCCACTGCCGCGCCACGGTCGGCTTGAAGCGGTTCTGGAGCTTGCTGAGCACGGCTTCTTCCAGCGCGCGGTGTGCGGTGAGCAGGGACACCAGCCCGGGGGCCTCGTACACGATGCGGCCCTTGAGGCCGATGGTGGTGTCACCGGTGTACAGGCCGCGTCCGACGCCATACGGCGCAAACAGGGCATTGAGTTTCGCCAGCAACTGGTCGCCGGGCAGATGTTCGCCATCCAGCGAGACCGCTTCGCCGTGCTTGAAACCGATCGTCACGCGCAACGGTTCGGATGGCCATTCGGCCGGCGGCCTGCACCAGCCGCGCGCCTCCTCGCCCGGGGCCTGCCACTGGTCGATCTCGCCGCCGGACAGGGTCACGCCGAGCAGGTTTTCGTTGATGGTGTAGCTCTGCTGCTTGCCGCGCACGCCGAAACCACGTTCTTCCAGGTACGCCTGCTCCCAGGCGCGGGTCTCGGTGTGCTCCTTCTGGATTTCGCGGATCGGCGCCACGATCTCGTAATCGCCCAGCGACTTCACGGTCAGGTCGAAACGCACCTGGTCGTTGCCCATGCCGGTGCAGCCGTGGGCGATGGCCCTGGTGCCCAGCTCGGCGGCCCGCGCCAGCGCGGCTTCCACGATCAGGTAGCGGTCGGATACCAGCAACGGATACTGGCCCTGATAGCCCTCGCCCGCCCACACGAACGGCTTGACGAAGTGCTGCCACAACGCCGGCCCGCCGTCGACGGTGACGTGGCTGGCCACGCCCAGTTCGTGCGCGCGGTTTTCGATGAAGGCGCGCTCGTCGTCATCCACGCCGCCGGTGTCGGCGAACACGGTATGTACGTTCCAGCCGTGCTCTTTCAGCCAGGGCACGCAGAAGCTGGTGTCGAGGCCGCCGGAGAAGGCGAGGACGATGTTTTTGGATTCGGGACCCGGGACCCGGGTCCCGGGTCCCGTAGAAAAGTTTGGCATGTGGCGATTCCTGGCAAATGGGATGAAATACGGAGGCTGCGGGAGTCTGTCCTGGAGGCTTCTTATTTCCGCGCCCCCGCCTCCGGCGCGACGACGATGCGCGGCTCGACGCGCACCGGGAAATTGACGGAGTTGGCGATGAAGCAGGCGTGGTGCGCGGCTTCGTGCGCGGCCAAGGCTTCGTCGGGATCGCTGTCGTCTCGAATGGTGACCACCGGGTGCAGCACCACTTCGACGAAGCGCCCGCCGTTGCCGGCGGTTTCCATGCGGCCTTCGGCGGCGTCTTCGTAGGCGGTCACCACCACGCCGGCGACGGTGGCCATGTGCAGGTAGGACAGCATGTGGCAGGAGGTCAATGCGGCCACCAGCATGTCTTCGGGGTTGTGCCGCGCGGCGTCGCCATGGAAGGTGGGATCCGACGATGCGTGCAGTTCCGGCTTGCCGTCGATGCGCACGACATGGTCGCGGCCGTAATCACGATAGCTCGTGGTGCCGCTGCCGCGGTTGCCGGTCCAGGCCAAGTCGACACGGTAGGCGTGGTGGCGGCTCATGACTTTGTTGCCTCGTGCCGGGCGATCAGGTCGGCCAGCGCCGCGTCGCCATCATTGCCACGGCGGCGCAGGCCGTCGACCACGCCCAGGCGGTTGCGTTCTGGATGGTTCTGGTTGAGCTTGTACTTGCCTTCGATGCGCTCGATGGACATCTCGATGCCGACAATGGCGCGCAGGGAGGCTTCGACATGATCCTCGGGCGCGTCGTCGATGTGCCACGGCTGCGGCTCGGTCGCCTCGTGGCGCTCGACAAGGCGCTCCAGCAAGGTTCGCAGCCAGGCGGCATCCTCGATGATCCGAAGATGTCCGTGCACATGCGCGACGGCGTAGTCCCAGGTCGGCACCTCGCGCCCGGTTTCCTGCTTGGTCGGGTACCAGTTGGGGCTGATGTAGCCATCCGGCCCCCGGAAAATCACCAGCGCCTCGGCACCGTCCAGTCGCGCCAGTTCGTTGCCGCGCGCCACATGCGTGTGCAACGCATCGCCTACCCGCTCGAACGGCAGGTGGTTGGCGACCAGCCCGTCCCCCGTGTGCACCACCACGGTGGCGAACGGATAATCGTGCATCAACGCATGCAACATCTCGCGCCGGGTTTCCCGAAAATGTCGTGGTATGTGCATGACGATCCCCTATTTCCCGTTTTCCGTTTCCGATGGCGCGAGCAGCGACGCCATCACCGCCTTCTGGACGTGCAGGCGGTTCTCGGCCTCGTCGATGGCCATGCAATACGGCGCTTCCATCACTTCGTCGGTGGCCTGAACGTTGCGCCTGAGCGGCAGGCAATGGCTGAACAGGCCGTGGTCGGTGAGCGCCATCTTTTGCGCGTCGACAGTGAAATGCCGGTGCGCGTCGCGGATGGGCTTTTCCTCGCCCCAGCGGCCGAAGTACGGCAGCGCGCCCCAGCTCTTGGCATAGACCACGCGGGCACCGCGGTAGGCGTCCTCGATGTCGTGGCTGACGGTGAGCGAACCGCCGTTGGCCGCGGCGTTCTCGCGGCCGGCCTGCATGTAGCGCTCGTCCAGCACAAACTCCGGCGTGGGACACAGCAGGGTCACATCCATGCCCATTTTGGTGGCGATCAGCAGGGCCGAGTTGGCCACCGCCGTGTTGAGCGGCTTCGGATGATACGTCCAGGTGAGCACGTACTTCTTGCCGGTCAGGTCGCCCAGATGCTCGCGCATGGCCAGTGCGTGCGCCAGTTCCTGGCACGGATGAGTGATGGTCTCCATGTTGATCACCGGCACCGTGGCATATTGCGCGAAGGCCTTGATGAGCCGGTCCTCGCGGTCCACCGACCAGTCCTGGAACGTTGGAAAAGCGCGCACGCCAATGATGTCGGCGTAGCGGCTGAGTACGCGTGCGACTTCGGCGATGTGCTCCTCGGCCCCGCCGTCCATCACCGTGCCGGCTTCGAACTCGATCGGCCAGGCACCCTTGCCAGGCTCCAGCACCACGGCATGGCCGCCGAGCTGGAAGGTGCCCAATTCGAAACTGGTGCGGGTGCGCATAGACGGGTTGAAGAACAGCAGCGCCACGGACTTGCCGGCCAGCTGCGTGCCGATCGGTGAGCGCTTGAAGGCTGCGGCGGCGTCGAGCAGCGCGTCGATCTCGGCGCGGCTGCAGTCCTGGGTGGTAAGGAAATGGCGGGGTTTCATGCGGAGCCCTTGGAAGTTTTCGGCGCCGGGCATGAAAAAACCCGGCATGGAAGCCGGGTTTTCGTCGATACGTGAATTGCTTGCGCGCGACAGCCTACCCGGCCGAATGATCCGGCAACGGTCGGCGCGCGCGCGAGGTCATGCCAGCGGCCATCCAGGCGCTGGTGACGACATTCGGGTTGGCGGACACGGAAATGGACATGATTTCGGTCGGCGGCCGGTACGTCGGCCAAGCTGTGCAGTGACAGGTATCTTTACCCAACATGACGAAAAGTTGCAACAACTTTTCGTCATCACGCCTCAATCGGCCGGGGTCACGCTGACGCGTACCCGCAGACGCTCGCCCGGATCGTAGTCCATGCGCGACATGTAGGACTGACCGCGATAACGGTATTCGACGTTGTAGCCGACGATGCGCCGTTCCATACTGACGTTGCGGACCGGCGGCTCGCAGCGGGTCACCGAGTCATGCACGACGCGGTCGCCCTGGCGCGACACGCGATTGCCCACCGCACCGCCGGCCACGGCACCGGCCACCGTCGCGGCACGCCGGCCGTCTCCCTTGCCGATGGTGTTGCCAAGCACGCCACCGACCACGGCACCCAGAAGCGTGCCGGCGGTACTTCCGCCCGCCCTCTCCTGGCGCACCACGGGCTGCTGGTAGCAGTCCTGCGCGGTATCGGCAACTTCGACATCATGGAAAATCGGGTTGACCCGGGTGACGTTGGCCCAGGCATAGTGGGTCGCTTCGGAATCAACGGAACGGGACTGTGCCGCACTGGCGCCGCAGGCAAGCAACATTGCCAGCGCCAGGAAAGCGGAAACTCGATACATGGCAACCTCTTGATGGGCCTTGGTCAATCACGTCGCCCGGGACGGCGAATGGATTCATAGGCGTGTATTGCAACAGAACCGCCATGAACGCCAGCTTATGCGGGTGCCAAACCGCGCCGCGTTGCCGAATTCTGCTATCGGCATCACACATCACGCCGGCATGCCCGGCCTCTCCGGGCGTCACCATGCGCCCGCCACGGGCGCCGAGTTGTTAAGATGCGCCGCTGACGCCCCGGTAACCGCCCATGACCCTCCACCTGTACAACACGCTTGCCCGCCGTACCGAACCGTTCTCTCCGCTGCAGGCGGACCGGGTGACGATGTACCTGTGCGGCCCGACCGTCTACAACTACGTGCACATCGGCAATGCGCGCGGACCGGTGGTGTTCGACGTGCTGGTGCGGTTGCTGCGCCGCCACTACCGAGAGGTGGTGTTCGCGCGCAACATCACCGACGTCGACGACAAGATCAATGCCGCCGCGCAGGCCGCGGGCGTGCCCATCGGGGCGATCAGCACGCGCTTCACCGAGGCCTATCACGAGGACATGCGGCAACTCGGCGTGACACCGCCGGACATTGAACCGCACGCCACCGACCACATGGCCGACATGATCGCGATGATCGGCACGCTGATCGACAATGGTCACGCCTACCTCGCCGAGGATCATGTGTTGTTCGACGTGGCCTCCTGGCCGGCGTACGGCAAACTTTCGGGGCGCGCCATCGATGACATGCTGGCCGGGGCGCGGGTGGAAGTGGAGGCGTACAAGCGGCACCCGGGTGATTTCGTGCTGTGGAAACCCTCCACGCCCGAGCTCCCGGGCTGGGACAGCCCCTGGGGCCGTGGCCGCCCCGGATGGCACATCGAATGCTCCGCCATGAGTGCGCGGCACCTGGGCGAAACCATCGACATCCACGCCGGCGGAGTGGACCTGACCTTCCCTCATCACGAGAACGAAATCGCCCAATCCACGTGTGCCCACGGCGGCAAGACGTTTGCCCGCTGGTGGCTGCACAACGGCATGCTGACCTTCGACGGGGCCAAGATGAGCAAATCGCTTGGCAATGTCCTGGAACTGCATGCCCTGCTGCGGAAACACCCGCCCGAAGCCCTGCGCCTGCTGCTGATGCGCGCCCACTATCGCCAGCCGCTGGACTGGTCGGACGAGGCGGTGCAGCAGGCCGTGCGTACGCTGGATGGCTGGTACGGCGTGCTGCGCGACCTCGAAAACGTGGATGCCGACACCGACGCGCCGATTCCCGAAGCCGTCGAGGCGGCGTTGTGCGACGACCTCAACACGCCACAGGCATTGGCCGCACTGTCGACGCTTGCCGACCAGGCGCGCCAGGCCGGCGACAGCGCCTCCAAGGCCGCCCTTCTCGCCGCCGGCCGCGCCTTGGGACTGCTGCAACAGTCCCCCCATGATTGGTTCCGCCAGGGCAGCGACGACATCGACGCGGGTGCCGTCGAGGCGCTGATCGCCGAACGCCGCCAGGCGCGTGCCGACAAGGATTGGGCACGGGCCGATGCCATCCGCGACGAACTGGCGACCATGGGCGTGGTCATCGAGGACGGCGCCGGCGGCACGCGCTGGCGCATCGACCACGGCGCCTGAACGGGGCGGCCGGTGACCCGGATCATTCACATGCATGCGGTCAACGCGCGATAATGGAGCCATGAACGACACCGCCACCGCCAGCGCCGCCGAAGCGCAGGACACCATCACCGACGAATTCGCCTTCTTCACCGACTGGACCGAACGCTACCAGTACCTGATCGACCTGGGCCGCCAACTGCCCGCGTTTCCCGAGGAACTCAAGGACGAGAAGTACAAGGTGCACGGCTGCCAGTCGCAGGTGTGGCTGGTGCCGGACGGCGACGCCGGATGCATGCACTTTCGCGCCACCAGCGACTCGGCCATCGTGTCGGGCCTGATCGCGCTGGTGCTGCGCGTCTACTCGGGCCGCCCGGCCCGTGAGATCCTGGAGACCGAACCCACGTACATCGAGTCCATCGGCCTGGCCAAGCACTTGTCGCCCACCCGCTCCAACGGCCTGGCCGCCATGCTGAAAAAATTGAAGGGATACGCCGCCACGGCCCTGGCCGCCGAAGCCGGCTGACACTCGCCCCGAGTCCCGAGTCCCGAGTCCCGAGTCCCGAGTCCCGAAAAAAAGCCCCGCAACCAGGCGGGGCTTTTTTTCAAACCGGAACCTGCCGATCAATCGCCCATCTGCTTCTGCAGATGCTCACGACGCTCCTGTGCATCCAGCGACAGGGTGGCGATCGGACGCGCGTCCAAGCGCTTGAGACCGATTTCCTCGTCGGTCTCGTCGCAATACCCGTAGCTGCCCTCCTCGATGCGGCGCAGGGCCTTCTCGATCTTGGAGATCAGCTTGCGGTAGCGATCGCGGGTGCGCAGTTCCAGGGAGTTCTCGGTCTCGCGAGTAGCGCGCTCGGCTTCGTCGCCGACATCGCGTACCTCGCCGCGCAGGTTGTCCATGGTCTGGCGCGATTCCTCCACCAGCTGGTCGCGCCAGTCACGCAACTTGCTGCGGAAGTACGCCAAGTGGCGCGGGTTCATGTATTCCTCGTTGTCGGAGGGCACATATCCCTTGGGCAGGTCGATATTGACGGTGGTGGGCAGGGCGTAACGCCCGTCTTCCTTGGTGACGCCAGGTTCGTTGTGGGGAGCGACTATGGCCATGCGTTGTGTGGGAGTCTTCTTGGGGGTTGAACGTTGCGCCGGTGCGGGAGCCGCTTTCTTCCGGCCGCCCGCGGTCTTCGCGGGTGCCGGAGACCGGGTGGTCTTGCCAGCGCGTGATGGAGCCGACTTCTTGCCGGCTGCCGCGGTTTTCTTGCCCGCCACTTTTGTCGATGCGCCGCGCTTTCCGGCCGACGCCTTCGTGGCGGCGGTCTTGCCAGCGGTTTTCTTCACGGCCGCCTTTTTTGTGGAGGCCTTCTTCGTGGCTGCCTTCTTGCCGGTGGATTTCTTCGCCGCGGCCTTCTTGACCGTCGTCTTCTTGGCGGGAGCCTTCTTGGCGGGAGCCTTCTTG
>CAZMKO010000007.1:0-24093 GCA_964566965.1 uncultured Rhodanobacteraceae bacterium | reverse complement strand
CTTCTTGGCGGGAGCCTTCTTGGCGGGAGCCTTCTTGACCGTCGTCTTCTTGGCAGGAGCCTTCTTGGCGGGAGCCGTCCTGGTCGCGGCCTTACCGGTGGCGGTCTTCCTGGCCGTCACTTTCTTGGCCGCAGCCTTCTTCGCCGTAGCCTTCTTGGGAGCGGCTTTCTTGGCGGCGGCGGTTTTGGCAGTGGTTGTCTTTTTGCTCGACGGCTTCGCGGCCGCCTTGGAGGCGGTCTTTTTCGCGGCGGTCTTCCCGGCCGGTTTCTTCCCGGTTGCCTTGGCCTCCGCGGTGGAGGTCTTCGACTTTTTGCTCACGGCATTCTTGCTCTTGGCCACGATTCATCCCCTCCTCGCGCGGACGGCTGTGGTTGTGTCCCTGGGTCTTGCCACGGGTAACGCCATTGTCGACTGGCGGCTCGCTGTTATAGCCTTTAAAAACGTAATGTTCAACTCTGACACTCCCCCCGCCGGCTTGCAACGCCTGCGGAGATCCCCGCCAGGGTAGCGCTCCCGCCGTTCATGACCCGTCTGATCCTGTTCCTGCTGGCCTGTTACAAGCGGCTGCTGAGCCCCGTTCTGGGCCGGCGTTGCCGTTTCCATCCGTCGTGTTCGACGTATGCGCGCATCGCGGTAGCCCGTTTCGGACCCTGGCGCGGTGGTTTGCTGGCCATGTGGCGGTTGCTGCGCTGCCATCCGTTGTGCGACGGCGGCACCGACCCGGTCCCGGAAACGTTCGTGTTGACGCGGTGCCGACAGCGCCCCGGGGAACATCCCCACGGTTGAAGCCGGCCATCGTCGGCTCATGTGGCGCCGTCCGTCGGAGCGGCATCCAGGCGCCGGCATCCGCTGGCATCGACGGTGGCCAGCAGGTCGCGCACCGTCCCGCGGCCCGGCACCGCCTCGGTGGCGGCGATTTCGGCCAGCGGCAACAGGACAAACGCACGCTGGTGCATGCGCGGATGCGGTATTTGCAGATCGGTGTCGTCGCCCCGCATGCGCCCGTACAGGAGCAGGTCCAGGTCGAGCGGGCGGGGACCGTTGCGCGTGCCGTCACGACGGCGACCGGCGTCGGCCTCCAGCGCCTGCAGTGCGTGCAGCAGTTCGTATGCGCCCAGTGTCGTGTCCAGCGCGGCGGCGGCATTGATGAAATCGGGTTGTCGGGTGACACCCCACGGTGGCGTCACGTACAGTCCGGACTTGGCCACCAGCCGGGTCCCGGCAAGGCCGTCAAGCGCGCGCATGGCCCGAAGCACCTGAGCGCGTGGATCGCCCATGTTGGCGCCCAGGGCCACATAAGCGCGTACCGGATCAGTCATCGGCGGGGCGGTTCTTGCCACGCCGGCGCCGACGCCGGCGGCGCTTCGCCGGCGCCGCCGCGGACGCGGGTTTCGCCGTGCCGGCGGCCTTGCCACCCAGCTCGGCCGACAGCTGCTCGGGCGGCAGCTCCTGTGCACGCGTCCACCATTCGCCCAGTTCGCGCATGTCTTCCGACTCGTCGGCGCGCAGCAACAGGAAATCGTAGGCGGCCCGGAAGCGTGGGTGCTCCAGCAGCCGGAACGTGCGCTTGCGCGTGCGTTTGTCGAAACGCGGCTGCAGGGTCCATATTTCTTCCATGGTGCAGGTGAAGCGGCGCGGAATCGCCACGTGCCGCTGCTGCGCGGCGACCACGCGGTGGCTGCCGCGTTGCCAGGCCAGGGCCGGCTCCATGCCGCCGTCGATGAGTGCCTGCACCTCATCGCGCACCGCGCCCCACAGGAACACGGCGAACAGGAATGCCGGAGTTACCGGGCGATCCTCGGCCACGCGCTGGTCGGTGTTGGCCAACCCCTGCTCGATCATCTCCCGCCATGCCGGATCATCGCCACGCGACAACCCCGTCGCCGTGGCCGGAAACATCACCTTGAGCAGGTCGAGATGCTCGAGCGCACGGAAACTGGCCACCGCATGGCCAGCCATGAACAGCTTCAAGGATTCATCGAACAGCCGCGCCGGTGCCGCATCGCACAACAGCTCCGACAGTTCCAGGATCGGTGCGCGCGCCGCCTCGTCGATATCGAAGCCGAGCTTGGCCGACAGCCGCGCAGCGCGCAGCATGCGCACCGGATCCTCGCGGTAGCGTTGCACGGGATCGCCAATGAGGCGCAACACGCCGTCGTCGAGGTCCTGCATGCCGCCGACGTAATCGATGACGCTGAAATCGGCGATGTCGTAATACAGCGCGTTGACGCGAAAATCGCGACGCACGGCATCTTCCTCGATGCTGCCCCAGACGTTGTCGCGCACCAGGCGCCCGTCGACCAGGCGGCGGGCCTCGTCGTCGCCCTCGCCTTCCCCACGGAAGGTGGCCACCTCGACGATCTCGCGCCCAAACAACACGTGGGCCAGCCGGAAGCGCCGCCCGATCAGACGACAATTGCGGAACAGCCGCCGCACTTCGTCGGGCGTGGCATCGGTGGCGACATCGAAATCCTTCGGTTTGCGCCCCAGCAGCAGATCGCGCACGGCGCCGCCGACCAGGCAGGCACGAAAGCCGGCTTCGTGCAGCCGGTAAAGTACGCGCAATGCGCCCTTGCTGATGTCCTTTCGCGACAGGTTGTGGTCGGCGCGCGCGACGACGCGCGGCCCTGAAGATGGCGTAACGGTCCCTTTTTTCTGCTTCAAGCGAATCCGGTCCTTTTTTTTGCAAACGGGCATTGCCGTCGATGGGAATTGGGCTATACTACCGCGCCTCAGCGTAATTCGCTCCCTTCGTCTAGCGGTTAGGACATCGCCCTCTCAAGGCGGTAACACGAGTTCGATTCTCGTAGGGAGCGCCATTTTTCCCGTGATCGCCATCCGCGGTGGGGATGCCGCCGGCAGGCGCACCGCGACACGCCGGATACGGCAAGGCCGCCCTCGGGGCGGCCGCGGACTCCGCAGGGTCGCCGGCGACCGGGGTTCCAGGTCACGAGGATTTCGACCATGACGTTCGTTGTTACCGACAACTGCATCAAATGCAAGTACACCGACTGCGTCGAGGTGTGCCCGGTCGATGCCTTCCACGAGGGGCCGAATTTTCTGGCGATCGATCCGGACGAGTGCATCGACTGCACCCTGTGCGAGCCGGAGTGTCCCGCCAACGCCATCTTCCCCGAGGACGACGTGCCCGCCGGGCAGGAGCACTTCACGCCCCTGAATGCGGAACTGGCCAGGCAATGGCCGGTGTTGACCGAACGCAAGGACCCGCCGCCCGACGCCGAGGAGTGGGACGGCAAGCCGGACAAGCTGCCGTTGCTGGAACGTTGATGCGGTGACTGCCGCCACGAAAAAAGCCGCTCGATGAGCGGCTTTTTTCGTGGCGATGTGGCATGTGCCCGGAGACGACCGGGCGATCACCCGCCGATACGGCTGCTCAGCGCACTGATGATGCGCGCGGCCTGCTCCTGGTTGCCGTTGGCCTGCACTTCACTGCCTCCATCGGCGGCGGCGCTCACGGTCAGCGTCACTTTGCTGTCACCGCCCGCTTCCGCCATGCCGGCGTCGCCACCCTCGGAACCTTCCTGCTGCAGGTTGCTGAAATGTTTCTTGAGGAAGCCGCCGCCGGAGTCGCCCAGGGCCGCCTGGGAAGCCACACTCACCTGATAGGTGTGGGCCGCCGGATCCTGGGCGGTCACCGCACCCAGATCGCCCTGCTGCAGCGCCAGTCCGACACGCTTGTAGGCGGTGTCGACATCGCCATCAAGATGCATGCTGGTGGCATTGGCGGGCCGGGCCGCCGGTGCCGGCGCGGCTGCCGCGTCCTGCCCGGCGGTCTCGTCGGCCTGGTGCCCGCTGGGCGGTGGAATGCTCAGGGCATCGGCGGTGGCCGGGCGGTCCATCCCCGGTGGGATCTCCAGCGGATTTTCCTGTTTGGCCTTCTTCCAGGCGTGGTGCGAACGGAAGGCGCCGCAGCCGGACAGCACCAGGGTGGAAAGGATCAGGGCGGTCAGTAGTTTTTTCATGGGGGCAGTGTATCCGTGTATGGAGTGTGGGTCACGCGGCAAGCTGATGCGGCACCAGTTCGCCGAGGGCCCGGCGCAACGCGGCCAACGCCGCCTCGTCGGTCAGGGCATGCAACGGCGCGCGCAGACTGCCGTCGCCGAAGCCGAGCATGGCGATGCCGGCCTTGACCGGAATCGGGTTGGGGGCACAAGCCAGCGCATCCAGCAACGGCTGCAATGCCTCCATGTGTTCCACCGCGGCATCGCGGTTTCCCACACGCGCGGCATCGCACAGGTGCCGGAAATGCTGCGGCACCAGATTCGCCACCACCGACACCGTGCCGGCGGCACCGGCCAGCATCGCGTCCGTGGCCGACGCATCGTCACCGGAGAGATAGACGAAATCCTCGCCCGCAAGTTCCGTCAGCGCCCGGATCCGTGCCGTATCGGCAACCGCCTCCTTGATGCCGACGATGCCGGGGTGCGTGCGCAACGCGGCCACCGTCTCCGGCACCATGTCACAAGCCGTGCGCGAAGGCACGTTGTACAGCAGCACCGGCACGTCGACCGCATCGGCGACAGCCAGAAAGTGACGGCGCAGACCGTCCTGGGTGGGGCGCACGTAATAAGGCGTCACCACCAGCGCCGCGTCGACTCCGGCCGCGGCCGCCTGACGGGTCATGGCGACGGTCTTGGCCGTGCCCGCCGCACCGGTGCCGGCCACCACGGGTGCCCGACCGGCGACATGCGCCACCGCGAATTCCAGTAGTGCGGTGTATTCGTCATGCCCCAGGAAATGGGCCTCGCCGGTGGATCCGGCAACCACCAGCACCTCGGTACCGGCCCCGAGCTGGTAATCCAGCAAACGCCCGAAGGCATCCAGATCAAGTTCGCCCGCCGCCCGGAACGGCGTGGCAACGGCACACATGCTTCCTGTCAGGTTCAAGGCAACCTCGTCCAAAACGGTCTCCACGACAAGCTGCCAACTTTAGCAGCGATGCGGGCATCGACAAACAACCATCACGGCCCGGCAAATGCCGTCGGCACGCCGCTGCCACGCCACGCGCCGTTCCCTTGCAGGACCGCGCCACGGACAAGTAAGCTGACCGCAACAGTCCGGCCACGACCGGCCGGACCGAACGGCCCTCCGCCCGACGGACACCCCGGAACCCGCCACATTGAACCAGTCCCCTCCGCAGCGCCCCGGCAACGACAATCACCTGCTCGTGCAGAGCCTGTCCCGGGTATCCCGCTCCCCCCTGCTGGCACTGACGCGGCGTATCGCCGACTGCGGCTGCAATCTCGCCGACGCCCGGGTATCCACGCTGGGCGACGACGTCTCACTGGTACTGCTGGCACAGGGCCCCTGGGATGCCCTGGCGAAACTGGAATCGTCGCTGGTACGCATGGCACGTGACGACGAGGAACTGCACCTGGCCTGGTACCGCAGCCAAACGCGTGGCACGCAAAGCCGCCTGCTGCCGTACATCGTGGAAATCATCTCCGCCGACCGCAACGGCGTGCTGGCCGAGGTGGTGGAGTTCTTCTCGCGCCGCGGCATCAGCATCGAGCAGCTCACGTCCATGCGCTATCAGGCCATGCAGACCGGTGCCGAGATGTTCCAGGCCCAGATCACCATCGGCATTCCGGCCAACAATCACATCGCCGCGTTGCGCGACGACTTCCTGGAGCTGTGCGACAGCCTCAACCTGGACGCCATCATGGATCCGGTGAAGTTCTGAGAAAGGTGAAACATGATCGAAACAGGCCAACCCGTACCCGCCCTGCAGGGCACCGTCACCGACGGCAGCACGCTCTCGCTCGCCGACCTCAAGGGGACATGGGTCGTGGTGTACTTCTACCCCAAGGATTCCACGCCCGGTTGCACCAATGAGGCCAAGGATTTCCGCGACCTCATGGGCGAATTCGAAAAACGCGGCGCCACCGTCGTCGGCGTATCGCGTGATTCGCTGAAGTCGCACGTCAAATTCACCGAAAAACACGACCTGCCCTTCCCGTTGGTGTCCGACCCGGACGAAACCTGGTGCAAGGCCTTCGACGTGATCCGCGAGAAATCCCTGTACGGGCGGACCTTCCTCGGCATCGTGCGCAGCACCTTCCTGATCGCTCCCGACGGCACGCTGGCCGCCGAATGGCGCAAAGTGAAGGTGAAGGGCCACGCCCAGGCGGTACTCGACGCCATCGACGCCTGACCGGTTCCGGCCGCGGCGGCATGCCGCCGCCCGGGCCGGCCCGCTTTTCCTCTGACTGCGAGGCAATCAAGCATGACCAACGGTGGTGACGGCAAACGCACCTACGCGCTGGACACCAATGTCCTGTTGCACGACCCCACTTGCCTGTTCCGCTTCGACGAGCACGACATCTTCATTCCCATGACGGTGCTGGAAGAACTGGACGAGAAAAAGCGCGGCGGTTCCGAAGTGGCCCGCAACGCGCGCCAGGCCAGCCGCTTCCTCAACGAGCTGATCGAACGCGGCGGCCCGCGCGGCATCGGCGACGGCCTGGAGCTGGCCGACCCGAACGGTCTGGACCTGCATCGCGGCAACCGTTACGGACGGCTGTATTTTCAGCAACACAACGGTGGCGGCCATGCCCGCGCCGACAACCGTATTCTCGCCGCGGTGCTGGCCTGGCGTGAACGGCACCCCGAGCAACCGGTCATCCTGGTCACCAAGGACATCAACCTGCGCATCAAGGCCACCATCGACGGCCTGCCCGCGGAGGATTACGAAAACGACCGCGCACTGGACGACTTCGCGCTGCTCTACACCGGCTCGGCTGAACTGCCGCCCGATTTCTGGGAACGCCACCCGGCGTTGCGCTCGTGGAACGAGCACGGTCATGCCTGGTACGAGCTCGAGCCCGGCGAGGACGACCGCTGGCGCCCCAACATGTGCCTGTATCTGCCCGGCGAGAACAGCGTCGAATTGCGCGTCGCCGACGTCGACGACAAGCGCGCACGGCTGGTGCTGATGGACGACCACACCCAGCCCAACCACAACGTCTGGGGCATCACCGCGCGCAACCGCGAACAGAACTTCGCGCTCAACATGCTGCTGGACCCGGACATCGACTTCGTCACCCTGCTCGGCACCGCCGGCACCGGCAAGACCCTGCTCAGCCTCGCCGCCGGCCTGACCCAGGTGATGGACGACAAGCGCTACCGCGAGATCATCATGACCCGCGCCACCGTCTCCGTGGGCGAGGACATCGGCTTCCTGCCTGGCACGGAGGAAGAGAAAATGACCCCGTGGATGGGTGCGCTCACCGACAACCTGGAAGTGCTCACCAACGGCGGCGACAGCGACAAATGGGGCCGCGAAGCCACCAACGACCTGCTGGCCTCGCGCATCAAGATCCGCTCGCTGAACTTCATGCGCGGGCGCACCTTCCTCAGCCGCTACCTGATCATCGACGAGGCTCAGAACCTCACTTCCAAGCAAATGAAGACCCTGATCACGCGCGCCGGCCCCGGCACCAAGATCGTGTGCCTGGGCAACGTCGAGCAGATCGACACGCCCTACCTCACCGAAACCACCTCCGGCCTCACCTACGCCGTGGACCGCTTCAAGGACTGGCCGCACGCCGCACACATCACGCTGCGACGGGGCGAACGGTCGCGCCTGGCGGATTTTGCGTCGGAGGCATTGTGAATACCGAGACTCGGGACGCGTGAAGCATCGCGGCCATGGGCCGCTCCTGCAGGGGGTCTCAGGAAATGCCCTGTGGGAGCGGCCCATGGCCGCGATCAATGCTTGACTCACGCCTTTTCCCGCCTCACCTGCGAATGCCCTGATGCCACACAGACACACCACCTCCCCGAGTCCCGTCTGTTGCTTGACCATCGCCGGCTCCGACTCCGGTGGCGGAGCCGGCATCCAGGCCGACCTTAAGACCTTCCACGCGCATCGCACGCACGGACTCAGCGTGATCACCGCGGTGACCGCGCAGAACACGCGCGGTGTCACCGCGGTGCACAACGTGCCCGCGGCGCATATCGAGGCGCAGCTGGAGGCGGTGTTCGCCGACTTCCCGGTCGCGGCGGTGAAGATCGGCATGCTGGGCGACGCCACCACCACACGCGTGGTGGCCGGCATGCTGCGGCGCCATCGGCCGCCGTGGCTGGTGCTGGACCCGGTGATGATCGCCAGCAGCGGTGCACGGCTGCTGGAAGATGATGCCGTCCAGGTCATGATCGACGCGCTGATCCCGTTGGCCGACGTACTCACGCCGAACCTGCCCGAAGCCGAAGCCCTGCTTGGACAGCGCATCGTCCACGCGACGGATTTCGACAAGGCCGGTGCCGCCCTGCGCCGGATGGGCGCCACCGGGGTGCTGCTGAAAGGCGGGCATGCGCCGGGCAGCGAGGTCATCGACCGCTTCCATGACGCCGACGGCGTCATGCGACTGGCGCAGCCGCGCCTGGATCGCGAGGGACACGGCACCGGCTGCACACTCTCATCCGCCATTGCCGCGCAACTGGCTTGTGGTGCCGGCCCGCGCGAAGCGGTGCACGCGGCCACGCAATACGTGCACCACGCGCTGGAACACGCCTATCTCCCCGGCCGCGGCGGTCTGCACGTGTTGCGACATTAGGACCCCGGAAAACCAGACCATTTTGTAGGGGCGGCCCATGGCCGCGATCGTACTTGCCGATGCGCTGATCAAGGCCTGCACACCCCGAAACCCGGTTTTTCGAGGTCGGCGGCGCGGAGAAATGAGGCTCCTTTCTCCCTGCGCCGAATTGTCGCCAGTCAGATCAGTGCATGCCTCGCCGGAGTAGAATGGACACGGTTTCCGTTTTCCCCCGGTACGTCATGACTGTCCGCCTCGTCATCTTCTGCCTGCTGTTGCTGTTCGTCGCCTGCGTATTGCTGGTCCACCTGCGCGGCCGCAGGAAACTGCGTTTCGACCGCCAACTGGCGGACCATTCGGCCCTGTTCGCCCCCTACAACCTGCTGATGTACGCGTTTTCCGCCGTCCCCGCCCGGCCCATCCTGGACCGGAACGGGTTCCCGGAACTGGACGCGCTGCGTGACAACTGGGAGACCATCCGCGACGAGGCCCTGCGCCTGACCGATGCGGGCAGCATCCGTGCCGCCAGCGAACACAACGACATCAGTTTCAACAGCTTCTTCAAGCAGGGCTGGAAGCGTTTCTACCTGAAGTGGTATGGCGAGCCGCTGGAATCGGCCAGTGCGCTGTGCCCGAAGACCGTCGCCCTGCTCAACTCGATCCCGGGCATCAAGGCGGCCATGTTCGCCACCCTGGCACCGCACAGCAAGCTCAACCCGCACCGTGATCCTTTTGCCGGCTCGCTGCGCTACCACCTGGGCCTGATCACGCCCAACTCCCGCGATTGCGCCATCTTCGTCGACGGCGAGGAGCACGCCTGGGGCGACGGCAAAGACCTGGTGTTCGACGAAACCTATGTGCACTGGGTGCACAACACCACCGACCAGACCCGCGTGATTCTGTTCGCGGATGTGGAGCGGCCGCTGAGAACCCGTTTCATGCGGGACGTCAACCATCGCGTCGGCGCGTTCATGGGCCGTATCACCGCTTCGCCCAACAGCGATTCGGCCGCTGAAAAAACCGGGCTGGTCAACCGTCTTTATGCCATCAGCCAACGCAACCGCGAGCGCAGCCGCGCCTTCAAGAAGCGCCGCCCGCGGCTGTTCCGCACAGTGAAATACGCGGCCATCGTGGTCGTGCTGTGGGTGATCCTGCTGGCGCCCTGGCCGCTGCTGCGCTGAAAGCCATGCAGGAACACACCCACCTGCCGCGGTTGAATCTTCACAAGCTCTGATACCGACGCGACCGACCACGGGCCGCACTTCCCCCCACCCAATCCGGAGCCCGTCATGCCACGACTCAATTACTATCGTCGCAAGGATGCCATCAAGCCGCTGCTCGACCTTACCGCGCTGGTGCGCCAGTCGGGGCTGGAAGCGCCCTTGCTGGAGCTGGTGTTCATGCGCGCCTCGCAGCTCAACGGCTGCGCCTACTGCCTGGACATGCACAGCAAGGACGCCCTGGCTGCCGGTGAAGACAGCAAGCGCCTGTTCGTGCTGCCCGCCTGGCGCGAAGCCGGTTTCTACACCGAGCGCGAGCGTGCCGCCCTGGCCTGGACCGAGGCGGTCACCCGCCTGGATCCGCTGCACGGCGTACCCGACGCCGTCTACGAACAGGCCCGCGCCGTATTCAGCGAGGACGAGCTGATCGACCTCAACATGGCCGTCATCGGCATCAACAGCTGGAACCGTCTGGCCATTCCATTCCGATCCGAGCCGGGCCATTACCAACCCGGCGACCACAAAACGCGGGACTGACCACACGGTCCGCGCCGGAAGCGGCGCCGCCGGTGATGGCTTTCCATGAACTGCTTGACGACACGGGTCTGTTCGATACGAACATGATTCTTGGACATGGGGGATGTCTAACCTCTGCGGAAACCTGCCGCGGTTTCGGACGAAACCGGCGGACAAATCCCCATCCCGCTTGATCCATTATCGCCGGTCAGGCAGACGTGAACAACACGTGAAACCGCCTCGCCTCACGAAGCCGCCGGCGACGGCGCCATACCGGGTTTCGACACCACCGCCGGTGCGGTGTCCGGTACCCGATAGCACTGGTTGAAATACGCCCAGCCGGGCCACAGCGCATGGGCCAGGGCCTTCTCGGCAAGCGCCGCATCAACCGTCTGCTCCGCCCCGACATCCAGACCCGTGGGACAGGCGAACTGCCGCGCCGGGAGGCCCGGTTCCAACACCAGCAGCCGGTCGCCGTCGAGATAACCGAAATTGTCGCCGTACTGCATGATGGCGCGGCCGGGCGCGTGCCGAGTCAGATCCAACCCCGGCATCGGATGCACGCCGTCCACGCCAGCCAGCGACAGCAGGGTCGGCGCCAGGTCGATCTGGCTGCTGATGCCCTCGTCGCGGCATGGCGCCACGCCGCCGCCCAGGAACAGGGCCGGAATATGGAAGTGGCGCACCGGCACCAGGCTGGCACCGCATACGCGGGCGTCGTGGTCGGCCACCACCAGGAACACGGTGTCGTCCCAGTATGACGAGACCATGGCGCGTTGGAAGAACTGCCCGATGGCCCAGTCCGCGTAGCGCACGGTGTTGTCCACACTGGCCGGGTTGCCTACCGGCTCGATACGGCCGGCCGGATACTCCCACGGCGAATGGTTGCTGACGCTGAAAGCCAGCGAGAACGTCGGCGTATCGCCGTCGCCCGACAAGCGCTGGTGCAGCTCCTCGAACATGTCCTCGTCCGAGGCGCCCCAGGAGCCGACGAAACCGGGCCGGGTCTGGAATTTGGGCCGGTCGATGACGGTGTCGAAACCGTTGCCCAGGAAAAATCCCTTCATGTTGTCGAAGTGGGCCTCGCCACCGTAGATGAAGCGCGACTGGTAACCGTGGCACCCCAGCAGCCCGGCCAGGGTGAAAAAGTCGCGCTGGCTGCGCGGCAGCTTCACCACCGCGTCGGCCGGCGTCGGCGGGAAACCCGACACGATGGCTTCCAGGCCCCGCACCGAACGCGTACCGGTGGCGTAATGGCGGGCCAGAAGCCGGCCGCGCGTGGCCAACTCGTCCAGGCAGGGCGTGAATCCGCGCCCGCCCAGACAACCGACGAACTGCGCGCCCAGGCTTTCCTGCACGATCACCACCACGTGCTTCGGCCGGGCGGCGCGATGAGTCGCCTCGGCACGATGCATGGTCGGCATGGCCGGATCCAGTGGTTCGCCCTCCAGACGCATGCCATCACGTACCAGCGCGTGCATGCGTGCCTCGTCCATGCGCCCGTATACCGCCGAGGCCGGCTTGTCGTCACGCATGTCGCGGATGGCGTTGGCTACCACGAAGGTCGAATTGAGCGGCAGCATGTTGACCATGGCGTCGCTGGAAAAGGCCACCTGTGCCGCGTTCAGCGGCCGGTGCCCAAGCGAACCGCGCCCGACCAGGAACAACACCACGAACAACCCCAGGGTCAGGCCGACGCGCTCCCACATGTTGATATCCAGCGCCTCGTACGGCGTGGCGATCCAGGTGATGCCGACCCAGCTCACGCCCGCCCATATCGCCAGCCCCGCCGCCAGCATCGGTTTGTAGCCGCGCCACAGCATGCTGCCAACCTCGCGCGGGCTGCCCAGATAGGCCACGAAAAGCCGGTTGGGGCGGCTGTCGTACTCGACGATGAACTGCGGCGTGGCCACTTCCAGCAGCACCAGGATCATCCACCAGATCGAAAACCAGTACAGCGTGACCACATGCGCCCACATGAACATGCCCAGCCACGGCGTCAGGAGCAGCGGAAAGCCGGCCACCATCGCCAGAAAACTGGCATCGATGCGCCAGCCGCCAAGCAGGATCGGCCACCACCCGTCCGCGTCACGCACGCGCTCGTGCTGCCAGACACACAACGCCACGCGGCTGCCGGTCAGCAGCAGCATCGACGCGAGAAGAAAACGCAAGCACGATTCCAGCATGAAGTTTTCCGAATTCGCCAGGGCACGCCATGGTGCCGGTTCCCGATGGCACGAGGACACCGGGCCATTCCCGAACCCGACAACCTCACCCGGAGTCGGGCGCGCCTATCGTATCTCCGCCGGTGTATCGATATCATGAAATTTGCATGAAGCCACGAAAAAAGCCGCGACGGTCAATCGCGGCTTTTTTCGTGGTGACGGATACAGCGATCAGGCCGTGACGCGCTCGATGATGGCGTCGGCGAAGCCGTCGGTGCTACCGGTGCCGCCCAGGTCCGGCGTGGTGCGGTCCGCGGCCGTGATGACCTCGCGGATGGCGTGGCGAAGCCGCGTGCCCTTGTCCACCATGTCCAGGTGATCGAGCATGTCGGCGGCCGCCAGCAGCAACGCGCAGGGGTTGGCCACGCCTTTGCCGGCGATGTCCGGCGCCGAACCGTGCACGGCCTCGAAGATCGCCGCCTTGTCGCCGATGTTGGCGCCCGGTGCCAGCCCCAGGCCACCGACCAGGCCGGCGCACAGGTCGGAAATGATGTCGCCGAACAGGTTGGTGGTGACGATCACGTCGAACTGCTCGGGATCCATCACCAACTGCATGCAGGTGTTGTCCACGATCAGCTCGTTGTACTGGATCTGCGGGTACTCCTTGGCGATCTCGCGCGCCACGTCCAGGAACAGGCCGGAAGCGGTCTTGATGATGTTGGCCTTGTGCACCGCCGACACCTTCTTGCGCCCCTTCTGCACGGCCATCTCGAAGGCATAGCGCACGATGCGGCTGGCCCCCTTGCGGGTGTTGCGCACCATCGACTGGGCCACTTCACCGTCCTCGGAGAGGGTCTGGCCCTCGGCCAGGTAGGCGCCCTCGGTATTTTCGCGCACGGTGATGATGTCGATGTTGTCATAGCGCGAACGGGTACCGGGAAAGGTCACCGCCGGACGCACGTTGGCATACAGGTCGAAGTGCCGGCGCAGCTGCACGTTGATGGAGCTGAAACCCTTGCCTATCGGCGTGGTCAGCGGGCTCTTCAGCGCGACGGCGTGGCGCGCGATGGCCTCCAGGGTGGCCTGCGGCAACAGCTCGCCCTGGGCCTCCAGGGCACTGGTGCCCGCTTCGACGAAGTCATACTCGAGGCCGCACTCCAGGGCGTCGAGGACGCGCAACGTGGCGGACATGATCTCGGGGCCGATCCCGTCTCCGCGAATCACGGCAATGGTCTTGCTCATGGACAACTCCTACGTGGCGCGTTGCACGCCGGCAAACAGAAACAAGGAACCGCCCATGGCGGTTCCAAATCGGCCCATTATATCGTCATTCCCACCGGTCATACGAGGTGCGGCGCCGTGCACGGACCGTGGGGGCACCGGCGCGGCCCGGGATGCCGCCGTGGGTGAAGCAGGGTTTCCTGCCACAGCAGCCCGTCACTCGCCGAGCAGTTCGGCCAGGCGCCCCTCGCGGTCGGCGGCAACCAGATCGTCGAAGCCGCCGACATGATGATCGTTGATGAATATCTGCGGCACGGTACGCCGGCCGTGGCTGCGTTCGAGCATGTTCTCGCGTTCGCCCGGCTCGGCATCGATCAGGATTTCCCGCCATTCCAGCCCCTTGGACTTCAGCAGGTTCTTGGCCGCGACGCAGTACGGGCAGACACGGGTGGAATAAACTTCGATTTTCGCCATCGTGATGCTTCCATGGGTGGGTCGGTCTCGACATGGGGGCGGATATGGCGGACGCAAGCGCCGTCGCCCCGTCATGCCGCCGGACGACGGGCCGTGAACCCCGCGCGCCGGCGGCGGTCAAAAGCCGATGAATGACGCCGGACGTGCACCGGACTGTCCCTGTCCACGAAACGCCATGTATGCTGCCGCCATGTTGATGCAACGTCTTGCCACCGGACTGCTCAGCGCCGCCTTCGCCGTCGCCTCGGGCGCGGCAGGCGCCCAGGAGCACGTGCGCCTGCCGGACCTGGGCAGCTCGGCGCTGGCTGTGCTGTCGCCACACGAGGCCAGTCAGTACGGCGCGCAGATGCTGCACCAGATGCGTGCCATGAAAATGGTGTTGGACGACCCGCTGGTCAACGACTACCTCAACGACGTCGGCTATCGTCTCGTCGCGCACAGCGACAATCCGCGGCAAAAATTCACGTTTTTCGTCGTCAACACGCCGGAAATCAACGCCTTCGCGGCGCCCGGCGGCTACATCGGCGTCAACGCAGGCCTGATCGACCTCACCCGCAGCGAGAGCGAGCTGGCGGCGGTGATGGCCCACGAGATCGGCCACATCACACAACACCACCTGGAACGCGCCTTCGAGGCATCCAAGAAGGACGCACCGCTGATGGCCCTGGTACTACTGGGGGCCATCGCCGCCGGCGCCGCCGACAGCGGCCACGGCTACGGTTACGGCTACAACGGCTACGGCCAATCCGGTGGCGACGCGGCCATGGGCGTGCTGGCCGCCGGCATGGGGCTCATCCAGCAGCGCCAGATCAACTTCACCCGCAAGGACGAGATCGAAGCCGACCGCAACGGCATCCAGACGCTGGCCGCGGCCGGTTACGACGCCTCCGCCATGGCGGGCTTCTTCCAACGCATGGAAAACGCGCTCGGTGGTGCCGGCGACAACGTGCCCGCCCTGCTGCAGACCCATCCGGTGACACTCAATCGCATCGCCGACGCCAAATCGCGGGCCCGGGGCCTGGAGACGCGTTACCACGACCGCAAGGTGCCGCCCATCAGCCGTCAGCAGTGGGAAAAAATCACCGCGCCGATCAGCTATGTCTCCAACCCCGCAGAGCTGACCACGGTGCACGATGCCGGTGATGCCGGCGCCAGTCGTTACGCCCTGATGCGTGAGCGCGTCCGCGCCCTGAGCATGGATGCGGGCAAGGCGGTGGACTATTACCGGCGCCACCTCGGCGAAAAGGATTTCGACACCACGGCCAACCGCTACGGCTATGCCCTGGCGCTGATCCGCAACAACCACGCCGGCCAGGCGATCACCCAGTTGCGCGACGCGGTGGCCCGATATCCCGACAACCTGCCGCTGCAACTGGCAATGGCCGACGCGCGGGCGCGCAACGGCCAGGTGGATCAGGCCCTGGCCAGCTACGCGCGCCTCGACGCCGCGTCGCCGCGCAACCGGGCCATCGTGCAGGCCTGGGCAAGTGCGCTGATCCGGGACAAATCCGTCGCGCACGGCCGCAAGGCGGCATCCCTGCTGAAACCCCTGCTGGACGACGAGACCGACGAACCGCAGATGTTCGAAATCTACGCCCGCGCCAGCGAGATTGCCGGCGACAAGTTCAACGCCGCCGAGTCCTGGGCCAATGTCAGCTACCTGGAAGGTCGGCCCTTCGACGCGATGGAACAACTGCAGCGCCTGCTGAAGGACAAGAGTCTCAACTACTACCAGCGCGCGCGTGTGCAGGCCGACATCAACCAGTTGCGCCCGCTGTTGCTGGAACTGCAGAAGCGCCACATCGAAACCCCGGACCGCCCGCGCGACGCGGGGCAACAGGGGTGACGTCACGGTCGCATGCCACCACGGCATGACAGCCTGCGCCGGCGTGCTCCCCGACATCCGTGCCTGCGCGCGCCGCCCTGTGTAGACTTGTCGCCAGTGCCCCTGAAACCGTCCGCCATGTCGAAGCTTCTGCCGATCCTGCTGTTCCTGGCCTTCGTGCCGTTCGCCGCCGCCCAGGACACCCAGCCCGCCGCCGCGACCAGTGCCGCCACGGCCGCCACACCGTTGCCGCAGGTGGTGCTGCACACCAGCGAGGGCGACATCACCATCGAGCTGTATGCCGACAAGTCCCCCAAGAGCGTGGCCAATTTCCTGGATTACGCCCGCTCGCACTTCTATGCCGGCACCGTGTTCCACCGGGTCATCAAGGGCTACCTGATCCAGGCCGGCATCTATACCCGCCAGCTCACCGAGAAACGCACCCACGACCCGGTGCCGGCCGAGGCGGACAACGGCCTCAGCAACCTGCGCGGCACCGTGGCCGTGGCGCGCGGCGCGGATCCCGACTCGGGCACCTCGCAGTTTTTCATCAACCTGGTCGACAACCGCCGCCTGGACTACGTCAGCAAGCAGAGCGGCCTGACCTGGGGCTATACGGTGTTCGGCAAGGTCACCCACGGCATGGACGTGGTCGACAAGATTGGCAGCCTGCCCACCCACGCCCAGGGGCCGTTCGCCGGTGACGTGCCGAAACCGCTGGTGATCATCGAAAGCGTGGACGTGACCGGTGACAAGCCCGCGCCGTCGGCCAGCAGCCCGGCCCCGGCCGCCAGCGCACAATCGACCCCCGACAAGACGCACTGATCCATGACCACCCTGTTCATCGCCGATCTGCACCTGGACGACGCCCGCCCGCACATCACCGCGCTGTTCGAGCGCTACCTGGCCGGCGAGGAAGTGCGCGAGGCCGATGCGCTGTACATCCTCGGCGATCTGGTCGAGGCATGGATCGGCGACGACGACGACGCCACCCTGCCCACACGTATCGCCCAAGCCATCCACGCCGTGGCTGAAAGCGGCGTGCCGGTGCATTTCATGCACGGCAACCGCGATTTCCTGCTCGGTCCCGATTTTGCCGCGCGCGCCGGCATGCACCTGATCACCGACGATGCCGTGATCCATGATATTCAGGGCACGCCCACGCTGTTGATGCACGGCGACACGCTGTGCACCGACGATGTGGTGTACCAGCAGGTGCGGGCCAAGGTCCGCACGCCCGCCTGGAAGGCCGCGGTGCTGGCCACGCCGCTGGAAGCGCGCCGTGCCCTCGCCGCGCAGTCGCGCCAGGACAGCCGCAGCCATACCGGCAGCACCGACGAGACCATCATGGACGTCAACCAGGGTGAGGTGGAAAAAACGATGCGCGAAGCCGGCGTCCGGCGCCTCATCCACGGCCATACCCACCGCCCGGCAATCCACGATTTCGCGCTCGACGGCCAGCCCGCGCAACGCATCGTGCTGGGTGACTGGTACGAACAAGGCTCTGTGCTGCGCGTGGACGCCGACGGCGTCGACCTGTCCGGATTGGCGGTCCTGTGATACCGACCGTGGCCGACGTCGCGGTCGGCTGACGGGAATTTCGACCCTCCCCAAGCGGTTGATCGTGGCGGGCGGCGCTTCTTGCCAGGAGCCTGGGCGGTAGAAACCATGCGACCGAGGCAAAGTGGTTTTGAGTCGGATTTTTCGACCATTTGAGGCGAATAGCCGTCGCTATTCAACGAAAATGGGCGGGAAAGCTGGCCAACACCGCGAAGCCGCCACCGCTTGTGTTTCTACCGCCCAGGCTCCTAGTATCCGGGATCGTCCGTTGCGCTGTGGGGTGCCTTGTCGTGAAACGACTGTTGCTTGCCGGTTTTGTTCTCTCCACCTGTGGCGTCGCGGCGGCGGCCACGCCGCCCGACTTCAGCACCGACCGGCTCTCCGAGGAGGTGAAAACCCTGTCCTCGGACGCGTTCGAAGGCCGCGGTCCGGCCACCCGCGCCGAAACCCGGACCGTCGACTACGTGGTCGCGAAATTCAAGGAAGCCGGCGTCCAGCCCGGCGGCGACATCGAGGACGGCCAACGCGGCTGGACCCAGGCGGTGCCCCTGCTCAAGAGCGACATCGCCGGACAGCCGACACTGACCCTCGGTATCGACGGCAAGCGGCGCCACCTGACCCAGGGCGACGAGATCGCCATCCGCGCGCCGCTGGACGGGTCCGATCACGTCGATGTCCACGACGTGCCGCTGGTGTTCGTCGGTTACGGCGTCACGGCGCCGGAACGCGACTGGGACGACTACAAGGGTATCGACCTGACCGGCAAGATCGCTGTCATGCTGGTCAACGATCCCGACTTCGAGACCGGCAAGGGCGACTTCGGCGGCAAGGCCATGACCTACTACGGCCGCTGGACCTACAAATACGAGGAAGCCGCGCGGCGCGGCGCGGTCGGCGCGCTGGTGATCCACGAAACCGAGCCGGCTTCGTACGGCTGGGCCACGGTGAAGAACTCCAATACCAACACCATGTTCGACATCGTGCGCGACAAGCCTGCCGAGGCGCACACCACGCTGGAAGGCTGGATCCAGCGCGACCTGGCGGCGGACCTGTTCCGGCACGCCGGGCTCGATTTCGAGGCCTTGAAAAAGCAGGCGCAGAGCCGCGACTTCCAGCCGGTGGAGCTGAAGGGGGAAACCCTCGACGCGCAATTCAAGGTGAACGCCGAGGTCATTACCTCGCACAACATCGTCGGACGCATCAAGGGCAGCAAGCATCCCGAGCAGACGGTCATCTACAGCGCACACTGGGATCACCTCGGCATCGGCGAGCCCGACGCCCGCGGTGACCGCATCTACAACGGCGCCGTGGACAACGCCACCGGTACCGCCGCGCTGATCGAGATGGCCCGCGCCTTCGCACAAGGTCCCCGGCCGCAGCGCTCGGTGGTGTTCCTCAACGTCACCGCCGAGGAAAAGGGCCTGCTCGGCTCCGAATACTACGCCGCCAACCCGCTGTACCCGCTGGCCACCACCGCCGGGGTGCTGAACATGGACGCGCTCGATCCAGGCGGCCCCAGCCGCGATTTCACCATTTCCGGCAGCGCCAGGCTGGGCTTGCTGGACGACATGGTCGAGGCGGCCAAGGCCTTCGACATGACCTATGCCCCGGATGCCAATCCGGAAGCCGGTTATTTCTTCCGCTCCGACCACTTCTCGTTCGCCAAGCGCGGCGTCCCCGCCGTGTCCTTCGGCGCCGGCAACGACCTGGTCGATGGCGGTCTGGAAGCCGGCCGTGCCGCCGCCGCCGATTACGGCGCCAAACGCTATCACCAGCAAGGCGACGAATGGAAGGCCGACTGGCCGTTTACCGGCATGGCCCGCAATCTGCAGCTGCTGTACACGGTCGGCCACGACCTGGCCGACTCGTCGCGCTGGCCCAACTGGAGCAAGGATTCGGAATTTCGCGCCGCGCGCGACGCCAGCGCCGCGCAGCGCGACTGAACCGGCACGATCGGCCCCGGTGCGATGAACGAACCCGCACCGGGCACCGTCCCGATGGGGGCCGAGCAGACGCGGACACGCCCGGATCGGCTAAAATGTTCGCCGGCTCCCGCCTCCCCCCTTTCCGTCGCCCTGCCCGGCCTGCATCGCCGGGCTGCTCGTGTTGATGTCGTCACGGGGCTTGCGGAGCCGCATTTCCGCACGCCGCGACAGGTTTCCGTGTCATGCAGCCCGCCTCCGACAACCCCCGCTACACCTCCCGCACCCGGCGTGCCATCGTGGCGTTGGCCATGGGCGGCTTTGCCATCGGCACCGGTGAATTCACCATCATGGGCCTGCTGCCGGACGTGGCCCGCGACATCGACATCAGCATTCCGGCCGCCGGCGACCTCATCAGCGCCTACGCGCTGGGCGTCACCATCGGCGCACCACTGCTGGCGGTGGTGGCCGCCGGCTGGCCACGACGCACGTTGCTGATGGCACTGGCGGCCCTGTATGCGTTGGCCAATTTTGCCACCGTCCTCATGCCCGGCTACTGGAGCATCGCCCTGTCGCGTTTCCTGTCCGGATTTCCGCACGGCACCTATTTCGGCGTCGCTTCACTGGTGGCGGCGACATTGGCGCCACCCGGCAAGCGCGGACAAGCGGTCGGCTATGTGATGCTGGGGCTCAGCGTGGCCATCCTGGTCGGCGCGCCATTCGCCACTTGGCTGGGCCAGGTCATGGGTTGGCGCGTCGCCTTCGGGTTCGTCGGCCTCTGCGCCCTGCTGACCGTGGTCATGGTGCGCGTGTGGGTGCCCTATTTCCCCCGTATCGAAGGGGCCAGCCCGCTGCGTGAACTGGGCGCGCTGGCACGTCCTCAGGTATGGCTGACGCTGGGTATTGCCGGCATCGGTTTCGCGGGCATGTTCTGCGTGTTCGCCTACATCAAGCCGACGCTGGTGGAGGTCAGCGGGCTGGACGTGGCCCACGTCCCCTTCGCGCTGGCCCTGTTCGGCCTGGGCTGCGTGTTCGCCAACCTGCTCGGCGCACGCCTGGCCGACCGCGCGCTGATGAAGACGGTCGGCGGCATCCTGATCTATGCCGTCGTGCTGCTGGCCCTGTTCGGCCTGCTGTTGCGGCATGTACCCAGCGCCCTGCTCGGCGTGTTCCTGCTCGGCGGCGTGGTGGCACTGGGCCCGGCCATGCAGATCCGCCTCATGGACGTGGCCGGTGACGCACAGACCCTGGCCGCCGCGCTCAACCACTCGGCATTCAATTTCGCCAACGCCCTCGGTGCCTGGCTGGGCGGCGTGAGTCTTGCCGCCGGACTCGGCTGGGCCTCGCTGGGCGGCGTCGGCGCGCTGCTGTCGGCCGCCGGCCTGCTGGTGCTCGCGGCATCATTGTGGCGGCAACGCGCGATGGCGGCGTCACCCTGAAGGGCGGCCGCCGCGGTCACCTGGGAAGCGCTGGTTGAATCCAGCGCAGGCGTCACTTGTGTTCGTGCCACGCCGGCCCGTAGCATCGACGCAGACACGCTGCCCGGATCCGCCATGAACCTGCGCCTGCTGTTCGCCGTCTGCCTGCTTTGCATGCCGCTGCCCGCATCCGCCGGACACCACGACCTGCGCGACTACGGCATCGCCATCGGCGTGCTCCCGCCCGGCGCCCGCAACGCCATCACCGACGTGTCCGGCGTGGCGGTGGGCCAGACCACACTCATCGGCGGCGACAACATCCGCACCGGCGTCACCGCGATCGTTCCGCATCCGGGCAACATTTTCCAGAACAAAGTGCCGGCCGCCGTCTACGTCGGCAACGGCTTCGGCAAGCTCACCGGCACCACGCAGATCCGTGAACTCGGCAACATCGAGACGCCGATCGTGCTCACCAACACGCTCAGCGTGCCGACGGCCGCCGACGCCCTGATCGACCACGCGTTCTCGTTCGCCGCCAACGCCGACGTCCACTCGGTGAACCCCGTGGTCGGCGAAACCAACGACGGCTACCTCAACGACATCCGCGGCCGCCACGTGCGCAAGCCGGACGTGTTGAAGGCCATCGCCGGCGCCACCACCGGCGCCGTCGAGGAAGGCAACGTCGGTGCCGGCACCGGAACCGTGGCCTTCGGCTTCAAGGGCGGCATCGGTACCGCTTCGCGGCGTCTGCCGGCGAAACTCGGCGGCTACACGGTCGGCGTGCTGGTGCAGACCAACTTCGGCGGCGTACTGAAGGTCGACGGCGTGCCGGTCGGCAAGACGCTGCACCGCTACTACCTCAGCGACAAGCTCAACGACTCGCCGGACGGCTCGTGCATGATTGTGGTGGCAACCGACGCGCCGCTCGGTTCGCGCAACCTGGAACGCCTGGCCAAACGCGCCATGCTGGGGCTGGGCCGTACCGGCGGCATCGCCTCCAACGGCAGCGGCGACTACGCCATCGCATTCTCCACCGCCGACACCGTGCGCGTGGCCTACACCGCCTCCGGGCCGTTGCGCCGGACGCAGGTGGTGCGCAACGACGCCATGTCGCCCCTGTTCATGGCTGCCATCGAGGCCACCGAGGAAGCCATCATCAATTCGCTGTTCCAGGCCGACACCATGCACGGCCGCGACGGCCACACGGTGGAGGCGCTGCCCGTCGACCAGGTGCTCGACATCATGCGCCGGCACGGCTACCGGATTCGGACGCCGACAGACTGACCGGCACACGGGGCTATAGTGGACCCCGGTCCACCCGCGGAGTCCCGCCATGGATTTTCTGCAAGACGCTCCCCAACTGCCCCACCCGCTGCACGACGACCGGTTGCTGGGACAACTGCTGCAATGCCGACTGCCCGCACCACGACGTGATGCGCTGATGCCGGACCTGGAGGCGCTGGCCGACTACGCCCGCATGGCCTGGAGAAGGCGCCTGGAGACGCCGGCCGAAACACCGGTACATACCGCCTGGGACGCCTGGGGCCGGCGCATCGACCGCATCACCCTCACTACCGCATGGCGCGAAGGGCCGGCCATCACCACGCGCCATGCCGTGCTCGCCGCCGGCCACGATGCCGATGCCGGCCCCACCGCGCGGCTGGAACAGTTCACCCGCGTGTACCTCTACCACCTGGCCAGCGAGTTCTATACCTGCCCGCTGGCCATGACCGACGGCGCCGCCAGCGCCATCCAGGCCAGCGGCAACCGCGAGCTGGCCCGGCGCGTGCTGCCGCATTACCTGACCCGTGACGCGGACGCGCTGTGGCTGTCCGGCCAGTGGATGACCGAAACCGCCGGCGGCTCGGATGTCAGCCGCACCGGCACCGTGGCCCGCCGTGACACCGACGGCCAATGGCGCCTTTACGGACGCAAATGGTTCACCTCGGCGATTGTCGGCGAAGCGGCCCTGGCGCTGGCCCGGCCCGAAGGCGGCAACGACCTGGCCTTGTTCCATGTGGAAACGAAAACCGCCGACGACGGCTGGAACGGCATCACCATCGACCGCATCAAGGACAAACTCGGCACACGCGAGCTGCCCACCGCCGAAATCCACCTCGACGGTGTTCCGGCGTGGCCACTGGACGGCCTCGACCACGGCGTGCGCAAGATCACGCCGGTACTCAACGTCACCCGGACCTGGAATGCCATCTGCGCCGTGGCCAGCATGACGCGGTGCCTGGCCCTGGCCGGCGACTACGCGGGCCGGCGCCAGGCCTTCGGCAAACCGCTGCGAACGCAGCCGTTGCATCGACGCACCCTCGCCGACATGCAGGCCGAGGTGGCCGGCGCCTTCGCCCTGGCGTTTTTCGTGACCGAGCTGCTGGGCCGCGTGGAAACCGGGCATGCCGCGCCCCACGAAGCCGCCCTGCTGCGTCTGGCCACGCCGCTGGCCAAGCTGTGGACCGGCAAACTGGCCACGCGCATCGCCAGCGAGACCCTGGAGTGTTTCGGCGGCAACGGCTACATCGAGGACACCGGCCTGCCGCAGCTGCTGCGCGACGCGCAGGTCTACCCGATCTGGGAAGGCACCACCAACGTGCTGTCGCTGGACACCCTGCGCGCGCTGCAGGCTGGCGGCACGACGCCGCTGCGCGATGGCATCGCCGGTCTTCTGGCCGGCACGCCGGCACCGACGGTCATGCAGGCTCTGGAGACCGCCGACACCCACCTGCACGCTGTCGCCGGAGACCGCGCCCGATTGGAGGCCTCGGCGCGCGGCCTGGCCATGACTCTGGCGCGCAGTCTTGCCGCCGCCCTGCTCACACGCGACGCGCGCGACGCCGGCACGCCATTCGCGCACGCCGCCCGTGACCTGTTCCTGGGCCACGGGCTGGTCCGGCTGAACAATGGGGATGACGCCGACGCCGTGGACGTGCTGTGCCCGGGCTAGCGGATGGGGTTTGCGGGCTATCGCGACCATGGGCCGCCCCCACAAAGCAAACCTGTGGGAGCGGCCCATGGCCGCGATGGCCCGACCTCGCCATGAATCGTCATTCACGCGATAATGCCGCTTTTCCCGCAGCCCTCACCGCCATGTCCGACCCCCAGACCATGCAGCACCTCGCCATCGTCACCACCGGCGGCACCATCGACAAAATCTATTTCGACGCCAAGTCCGACTACCAGATCGGCGCACCGCAGATCGGCGAGA
>CAZMKO010000006.1:0-60462 GCA_964566965.1 uncultured Rhodanobacteraceae bacterium | reverse complement strand
GCGGCGGCGTGCTCGGTGCCATGGACACCATGTACCAGCGCGGCAAGATCCAGGACGAAAGCCTGTACTACGAGCACAAGAAGCACGACGGCAGCCTGCCGCTGATCGGCGTCAACACCTTCAAGGCCAAGGACGGCAGCGAAGTGGCCACCGACATCGAACTGATCCGCTCCACCAAGGAAGAGAAGGCGGCGCAGATTGCCAACGTGAAGACCTACCAGCAAGCCCGCAATTCGCTGGCACTCTCAGGTGAAACCGACCACGCCAGCGCGGTCGATTCCGCCGATGCACCCGTGAACCAGGTCCACGACGGTCACGGCCTGCGTTACCTGCAAAACACCGCCCGCGAGCGCCGCAACGTGTTCGAAGCCCTGATGGAAGCGGTCAAAACACACTCGCTGGGGCAGATCAGCCACGCTCTCTATGATGTCGGCGGCGAGTATCGACGAAACATGTAGCAGCGATCCACATAGCTGCCAAATAAGGGGTCAGAGTGATTTCTTTGGCCTGCCACATGGCTGCAACATGGTTTGCTGTCTGGTGGTAAATGAATCTGACCCCTTTTTTCCGGCGGGTCGACCCGGCTGGCAAGCATTTGCGGACGGCAAGCCGTACAACCGGCGCAGGGGAGGCGCGGATTTCCGTACTCGAACCGGGCGTGGCAGGTCATGGTGTCTGATGTGGGTGTCCGTCGTTGCGATGCATGGGCGGGGGGCAGCAGAGGTATCGCGGCCGAAGGTACTCCCGACGTGCTGAAAACCGGCGACGGATGTGGTCGCAACATGTAGCATGTCGCTGCATTCTGAACCTTGCCTACTCCTGTCCGACGCGAGTCCTCCATGAACAACCTTCTCGTTGCCGCTTGTCTGCTCTTGATGCCCGTGGCGCTGCATGCACAGCCCGATCCGGCCGATGGCATCACCAAGCAGGATGTGACGGATATCGTGGCGACCCTCAGTTCCGATGCCATGCAGGGGCGCAACGCCTTCTCGCCTTCTGTCTGGAAGGCGGCGGATTTCATTTCCGGGAAGTTCAAGCAGTACGGGCTTGAGCCGCTGAGCGGCGATGACGACTACCTGCAGCGCTTCCACATGTATTCGATCTCGCTGGATCATCCACGCGTGGTCGTCGATGGTCGAGAACTGGCGCAGGACGACTATTTTGCCGTGATCAACGGCAAGCGCGTTGCTTGGACGGCCGACTCCCCGGTGCCGGTCGAGGAAATCAAAAAGACTGACAACGCCAGGGCGGCATTGATGAAGTCATTCCAATCGGATCGCGACCTGATCGTTTTTGTCGATCCCTCGCTCGCCAAGGAGTTTCGGCAGACCCGACGTTATTTCGCGCGGCCGAGCCGTGTGTTCGACAAGAATAAGGGCCCCAACAAGGTCTACATCTTGGGCCGCAAGAGCCGGCGATTCCAGATCGACCTCGACAAGAAGGTGGAGGATGTCGAGTTGGCCAACGTCGTCGGCAAGATCGAGGGGCAACGGCCGGAGCAGATCGTGGTGTTTTCCTCGCACTATGATCACCTTGGAACCATCAAGCCGGTCGACGGCGACGCCATTGCCAACGGCGCCAATGATGATGCGTCGGGTACGGCGGGTGTCATCGAACTGGCCAAGTTCTACTCGCAGCGAAAAAAACCGGTGCGCACGATTGTTTTCGTGGCCTTCACCGCCGAAGAAGAGGGCGGTTACGGATCAAGCTATTTTTCGCGCCAACTTGATCCGGACCAGGTGGTGGCAATGTTCAACCTCGAAATGATCGGCAAGCCGAGCAAGTGGGGCCCCAATACGGCCTGGATCACCGGTTTCGACCGATCCACGTTCGGCAAGATCGTGCAAAAAAACATCGAGGGCACGGGTTTCCGGTTCATGCCGGACCCGTATCCGGAGCAGCACCTGTTCTACCGTTCCGACAATGCCACGCTGGCACGTCTCGGTGTTCCCGCTCACAGCATCAGCACTACGCAGATCGACATCGACAAGGATTACCACCAGGTGACCGACGAGATCGGGACACTGGACCTGTCGAGCCTGACTCGCACTATCCAGGCCGTGGCGAAAGCCTCGCAAGGCATGGTGTCGGGGCACGACACGCCGACGCGGATCGCTCCGGAAACCGTCCACAAGTAAACCGGATCAAGCGCGGCGATGATCAAACTCATGCTGATGTCAACGATGGCCTTGCTGGGGTTGTCGGCTTGCGACAAGGGTGACCGGGTCGCGCTGGCGGCGAACAGGCCAACCGACCCGGTCCTGGCTGCGGCGTCGTCCAGGCACGGCAAGGATGCGTCATTCGCGTCCAGTGCCGCCGGCCTGCAAACCCGGCAATGCGAGCTGACCGTGGACGGCAAGACATACGTGCATGGGCCTTGTCTGGTTTATCCGATGGGGAAAGGCCTCACCTTGAATGCCTGGAGCCGGGGCAAGCCGGCGCATTCGCATTTTGCGGTCGTAGTGGAGCGCGGCCCCGGCGAAGGTACGGCGACATGGAATGCCGACCCGGATGACGATCGCGCGTTCGACGCCCTGGGCGTCGTACATCGACATGGAGTGTGCTGGCTGAACCGGCGCGTGCGCATCTGCGCGCAGTGACTCGTAGCCGTGTCGATGCAGCCACATTCGCAACGTTTCCCCGTCGGAAAAGGGGTCAGAGTGATTTTCAGGGTTGCCGTGAAGCGAAAGTACGGTTCACCCAGGTATTGGGCTCCGGTTCTGTCGCTGAAAGTGAAACAGTGAACATGGTGCCGCTCAGGCGCTTCTTGTTCATGCCCCGGCGCGGTGTCTACCGCTTGGCTGACGGGATCCGGCGTGTGTTGCGCGGGGCGCGGGCCGGCTGGCTGTCCAATGGGTCGGCCTGCGAATGGTGATCACGCATGCGGTGCATACCGTCTGATGAAGGCCGATCCATGCCTCGGTACCACCGTACGCGGTCAGGTCGTCTGGCTGCTTATTGGGTAAGCTGGCCTGATCCCCACGTTTGGTCAGGTACGCGATGAGCAGCATGTTCCGGTCCCTCGGAAGCTACAACTACCGCTTGTGGGCCGGTGGTGCGCTGGTATCCAACGTGGGTACGTGGATGCAGCGTATCGGGCAGGACTGGCTGGTGCTCACGGTGCTTACCCAACACAACGCCACGGCGGTGGGTACGTTGATGGCGCTGCAGTTCGGGCCGCCGCTTCTGTTGCTGCCGTTGAGCGGTTTTGCCGCGGATCATCTGGATCGGCGCAAGCTGCTGCTGTTTACGCAGGGAGCGGCCGGACTGTTGGCATTGGGGTTGGGATTGATCACGGTGGCGGGCGTGGTGCAGCTCTGGCATGTGTACGGTTTTGCATTACTGCTGGGATGCGTTACCGCGTTTGATGCGCCAGCGCGGCAGGCGTTCGTGTCGGACCTGGTTGTCGATGACGATCTGGCCAATGCGGTGGCACTCAATTCCGCGTCTTTCAATGCCGCGCGCATGCTGGGTCCGGCGGTGGCGGGCGTGTTGATTGCCGCGGTGGGCGAAGGTTGGCTGTTTTTGATCAACGCCGGTTCGTATGCCGCTGTCCTGGTGTCGCTGTGTTTTCTTCGCGTGCGAGAGTTGCATCTCGAGGAGCGTGCCGCACGAACGCGAGGCAGTCTGCTGGCTGGTTTTCGTTATGTATGGCAGCGTCCCGATCTGGTCGCCGTATTGGTGATGCTGCTGTTGCTCGGGACGTTCGGTTTCAATTTCGCCATCTTCATTTCGACCATGTCCGTGACGGTTTTTCATGGCGATGCCAGCCAATACGGCCTGCTGACGTCGGCCATGGCAGTGGGCACGATGTGCGGTGCGCTGTTTTCGGCGCGGCGCCAGTTTCCGGGGATGGTGCTGATGGCGGTGGCGGCGGGGGGCTTTGGCATCACGATGGGGTTGGCCTCGGTGATGCCCACTGCCTCGTTGTTTGCCGTGGTGCTGTTTTTCGTCGGTCTGGCGTCGCTCACTTTCATGACTGCCAGCAACTCGATGATGCAGCTCACCACCGAGCGCACGATGCGTGGCCGAGTACTAGCGTTGCGCATTGCCGTGGTCATGGGCGGCACGCCGGCGGGTGCGCCGCTGGTGGGGTGGGTGGTCGACCGTTTCGGTGCGCGCTGGGCATTCGGGGTAGGCGCCCTGGCGGGCCTCGCGGCGGCCGGAGTGGCGGTGACCTATCTGGTCAGGCATCGCGGCCTTCGTCTTGTGCGTGAGCGGGGGCGGTGGCGGCTGGCCATCAAGCCCGCGCCGGCGGATGCGACGTTCACCCGGGTGGCCGCCGGTGAACGCGTGACGTAATGCGTTCACCCATGGCGGGCGGAGCGAATGCTGTCTGCGGTCGGAGGGCATGATAAAATGCCACGGCGGGGCAAACGTAGCGGGAGGCTCGACAGTCGGGTGCACCATGGCCGCATGGCATTGTGCATGGTCGGCCTTGCTGTCCATCGGACTGGAGCGTTTCATGGGCAAGGCTTCCGCGGCCGCCGTCTCCCACCTCGGCGGTTACTTCATATTGGCGCTGTTGAGCGTCGTTCCCGTTGCACTGCTTTATCTGGATGTCGCCTGGCTGCAGGACGGCGTTGGTGAGGCGTCGCTGACCGAAGTGGCACAGACGCTGATATTGGCGGGGTGCGTGGCCACGTTTCTGCTGGTGGCTCGGCGTCGACCGAGCGAGCGGGGTTTCGCGCTGCTGGCGGCGGCATTTTTCCTGTGCATGGTGATCCGCGAGCAGAACAACCTGCTCAAGAGTGTCGCCGACGGGTTGTGGGAAGGCATGGTCCTGATCATCGCCGTGGCGGGCATTGCCTACGCGGCATCCCGTGGACGGCAGACCCTGGTTTCGCTGGTGCGTTTTTCGGGTACGCGAGCCGGCGGCATGATGATGGTCGGGCTGGTGCTGCTGATCGTGTATTCGCGCCTGTTCGGCGCCGGCGCGGTGTAGCACGCGATGCTGGGCGACGGCTATGTACGTGTTGCCAAGAACGCGGCCGAAGAGAGCACCGAACTGTGTGCCTACATGATGATTTTTGCCGCCAGCCAGAGCTACCGGCGCCAACTTCACCGTTTCTCCGCAAAATGGCACCGGGAATCGCGCGAGGAGGATCGAACATCGTCGGTGGCGGATCAGGAAGACATGCGCCGTGCGGCATGATTTTGTAGGGATCCACCGGATGCTTCATGATGAAGCAGGACGTGACCATGATGGAGGTTGTGGTGATTATTGGTGGTCCGGGCAATGGACGTTGGGTTCAGGTACGCAACAACGCGTCGGCGGCCCCCTTCATGAAGGAATGGAAGCGGCAGCGCCGTGAGGATGCCGCCGCTGCATGTTTGCGGGACGCGCGGTGGAAACGCTTCCTGGCTCGGCTGCGCCATCTGTTTTTTCGCCGTCGCACCTGAAAAATGGGTTGAAAAAGGGGTCAGAGTCATTTTTAAAGGGGTCAGAGTCATTTTTTGGGCCTCCCGCGCGGCTGCACGACGGCTCGGCACCCGAGGACCGCTTCGACGTGTGCCTGGAATTGCGGTGTCCCCAAGGCCCGTTGTTGTTGAAGATGGGTGCGGATGGCGGTGAGCCGTTTGTTGTTGATGGTGTTTTCGAACAGCCCGCGATAGACGGTTTGGCGCTGCTTGTCGTTCCCGGCGAGGGCAAGATATTCGACGTGCGGAGTCAGCAAGGGATCGTGGGTACCGAGGGCGTTGTGGTGGTAGCTGCTCCAGCGGTAGGCCCGGGGAGCCGGGACCATGGCCGCGCGGACCGGGTTGAGCTCGATGTAACGGTGGCACGCCAGGGCATAGCGTTCGGAATCGACCAGGCAGGACTTGTAGCGCCCTTCCCAGAGGGTGCCGGTGCGCTGGTGGGTTCGGTTGATATAGCCGACGTATCGACGGCCGAGTGACTGCATCATGCGCGACACGCCGCCGCTCGCCCGGGGCGTGACGAGCAGGTGCACATGATTGGTCATCAGCACGTACGCGTGGACGGCGCAGCCGTGCTTTTGCGCGGCGTCGCGCAGGTTGATCAGATAGCGACGGTAATCGGCTTCGATAAAGAAGCAGGGGAGTCGATTGTTTCCGCGTTGCACGACGTGTTGGGCAACGTCGGGAAGGTCGAGTCGTGGTTGACGCGGCATGGTGTGGCGGCTTCCGTGTTTTCCTCCAGCTTGCAATACGCGGGGCTGTGGCGCTGTCGGCGTGGACGGTTGGATGATGTCGGCGCATGGCGGCGCGTAAGGTGGGAAATCACTCTGACCCCTTTTTTGCCTTTTTTGTGGCTAAAAGGACTCTGACCCCTTTTTGAGGTAACCTCGGTAAGAGTATGTTTTTGGGGGGAAATGTTGACGGATTCATGATAGGGTGCCGGGCGGTCATGTAGAGAGCGGCGGAATGGGTGTCTGGATCAGTCTGACGCTGTATTTTTTGCTGATGCTTGGCATTGGTTTTTATGCGTGGCGCAAGGCCACGTCGTCTACCGAGGGGTATCTGCTGGGTGGGCGCAATCTGGGGCCGGCTGTAACCGCGCTGTCGGCGGGGGCCTCGGACATGAGCGGGTGGCTTCTGCTGGGGTTGCCGGGTGCCCTGTTTGCCGCCGGTCTGGGTCAGGCCTGGATTGGTATCGGGCTGTTTTGTGGTGCGTTGGTGAACTGGATCGTGGTGGCACCGCGACTGCGAACCGAGACCGAGCGTTACGACAACAGCTTGACGATTCCCGAATTTTTGTCCAAACGGTTCCCGAGCAAGGCGCTGACCTTGCGTGTGCTGTCGGCGGTGATCGTGGTGGTTTTTTTCGCCATGTACACGGCGTCGGGGCTGGTCGCCGGGGGCAAGCTGTTTACCAGCTCGTTTGAGAACCTGGTCCAGATCGGTTCGTTGACCGATTACCACGCCGGCATCATCCTGACCTTGGGCATCGTACTCATCTACACCGCATTCGGCGGGTTTCTGGCGGTAAGCCTGACCGACTTCGTGCAGGGCTGCGTCATGATGCTGGCGTTGATCATCATGCCGCTGGTGGTGTTGTACGGACCGGAGGGAGGCGGCCTGTCGCAGGCCCGTGACACCTTGTCGCAAATCGATTCCAGCTTTTTTACCTGGACACACGGACTGACCGTGGTCGGGTGGGTGTCGGCCATGGCTTGGGGACTGGGTTATTTCGGGCAGCCGCACATCATCGTGCGTTTCATGGCCATCCGCTCGGTCAAGGACGTGCCGCGCGCCCGCAACATCGGCATGTCCTGGCTGCTGGTGTCGCTCATTGGTGCGCTGGGTGTGGGCGTGTTCGGCCGTGCCTATGCGATGCGCAACGGGCTGGTGATCGACGATCCGGAAACCATCTTCATGGTACTCGCGGACTTGCTGTTCCATCCGCTTGTCACCGGCTTTTTGTATGCCGCGTTGCTGGCGGCGGTCATGAGCACCATTTCCAGTCAGCTTCTGGTGGCGTCGTCCTCGCTGGTCGAGGATTGCTACCGCCTGTTTCTGCACAAGACCGCCAGCGAGCGCGAGAGTGTCGCCGCGGGTCGGGTCAGCGTGGTGCTGGTCGGTCTGGTGGCGGCGTGGATTGCCATGGATCCGGACTCCCGTGTGCTGGGCCTGGTGAGCCATGCATGGGCGGGTTTCGGCGCGGCATTCGGGCCGATGATCCTGTTCGCGTTGCTGTGGAAGAAGTCGTCCGGAAGCGGCGCCGTGGCCAGCCTTGTTGCCGGTGCCGTGACCGTCGTGTTGTGGATCGTCCTGGGCTGGAACGAACGTTTCCTGGGAAGCGAGGGGGTGTATGAACTCATTCCGGGGTTCATCGTCGCATCCCTGGCGATGTATCTGGTCAGCTTGAAGACCGGCACCACGAGCGAATACCGGGCCGGATGACGTTCGCGTTCAGTGTGGGGCTGGCAGGGTGGACGTGGTTACCCGATCACCGCGCGGCGTCGACGATGCGCAGTGCGTCCGTCGATGCGTCGCGCCATGCCGGAGGGCGGTTGCATGAGCAGCACGATGACGTTGAGGTTGAACGGTCCAGGCGGATCGGTCGAGGCGATGCTGGACATGTTGCGTGGATCGCCGGATGTCGATCATGTGGTGGAAATGGACGCCGCCGACATGCCCAAGATGTCCGACGATTCCAGCTCGGCCGAGTTGCCGGATGATGCCCGTGGCGGCGGGCGGGACGTGGAGGTCCACGCCGTCGATGATATCGCGCTCGAACGGGTTCGCGATGGCATCGAGGTCGCGGCGCGCAAGATGGATGTCCTGGTCGAGTGGCGCGAACGGCTGTAGCGTCCGGGTCTTCTTCGCCCCGGGCCGTGCCGGCTGATCCGGGGTGTTTCGCCGGCGCGATGCGGCTGGCTCAGGGCGTTCCCGGGGAGGACCTGTCGTGTTTTGGGGCGTGTCGTTGCTGCCAGGCAACCAGCCGCTTTTCATATTCCTCCCGCTCCTCGGCATAGACCGTGTACACGCACGGATCGCAACCGGTTTCGCAGCAATCGCAGGGCAGGGGTTTCTCGGGCGGTTGTGGACGGGGATCGGAGTCGTCGACCATGCGCGCATCGTAACAAATGGCGGACGGGTTGCCGCCAGTCGGTCATGGCCGGCCGGGTGCGTGGGCGGCTGTGTGCAGGGCAGGGTCCAGACGCGCGCGCAAGGATGCCTGTTCCGGACCGGTGAAAGGGCGCGCGGTGCCCGCACCCCACACCGGACCGGGCCAGGCGGCGTCACCGGTCCGGCGCGCCACGACGTGCACATGCAGCTGACGTACGATGTTGCCGAGCGCGCCAACGTTGATCTTGTGCGCCGTCGTTGCCTCGCGCAGCGCACCCATGGCGCGGGCGGTCTCCCGCCACAATGTGGCCTGGTCTTCGGTGTCCAGCTGGTCGATGTCGTTGATGCCCGGGCGGCGTGGCACCAGGATCAGCCACGGAAAACGCGCGTCGTTCATCAGCAGGACACGGCACAATGGCCAATCCACCAGCGCGATCGTGTCGGCGGCGAGGCGAGGGTCGAGCGAAAAGTCGGTACGGGCAGACGGCATGACTGGGATCGGACGGTGCGGGCGGGCATGATAGCGCGCCCGCGCCGGATTCCGTGATGTCGCATCAGGGGGCCTCGAAAAACCGGACTTTTTTGTGGGAGCGGCTTCAGCCGCGATGGCGAAGTACCGGCAAGCGCTGATCGCGGCTGAAGCCGCTCCCACAGGTTGGTGTCCCGTATCCGGTTTTTCGAGGCGCCCTTCAGGGACCGTTTCCGGTGGCGATGTCACGCAGCGCCTTCTCGAAGGTCTCCGGCGGTTGGCCGCCGGAGATGAGGTATTGGCCGTTGATCACGGTCGCCGGTACCGATTGCACGCCGGTGCGTTGCCATCCCTGCTCGAGCGCCCGCACATCGTCGGTGCCGGCATCGCCGGACAGCATCGTGGTGGCCGCATCGCCGTCGAGGTCGGCGGCTTCAGCCAGTCGGCGCAGCACCGCGTGGTCGGCCACGTTCTCGTTGTCGGCGAAATAGGCATGGAACAGCAACTCCTGTAGCCGTAGTGCCTTGGCGGCGTCGCGCTGCGAGGCCCAGTGCAGCAGGCGATGGGCCTCGAACGTGTTCCAACTGCGCTGACCCGGGGCATGACGGATGGTCACGCCGAGGGCCTCGGCACGCTCGCGGATACGCCGACGGTTGCCCTCCAGTTGGGCATCATCCATGCCGTATTTCTGTTTCAGCCGTTCGGCGGCGTCCACCCCCTCGTGTGGCAGATCCGGCTCCAGCTCGAATGGCTGCAGGTGGATATCCGCCTCGACCGTATCGTCCAGCCGCGCCAGCGCCTGACGCAGGGCAGCAAAACCGATGGCGCACCAGGGGCAGGCGATGTCGGAGACGAAGTCGATGCGAAGGCATTGCGGGCGGGACATGAGGGATACCGTGGCGGGCTGCCTTCCACTATGGAGCCGGCACGCCGCGTGTCAACCGCCGGATGATCGTGACGGCGCGTGTCGGCACGTTGCAGGAGGGCAACGGTTGCGGGAGAAGGGCATGACGTCTCGATCATGGCGCGTCGCCACGATGCGTGGTGCGTGGATTCCGCTGGCGGAGTGACGGCCGATGCGGCGATAAAGCGCCGTGCACGCTTCGTCGCCGCGCCGGTGCCGCGCTGCGCCGATGCCGGTCAACCGAAGACGCGGAAGCGCTCGTCGTTGGCCATGTATTCCTTGGGCCCGATGTCATTTTCGTGCGAGCCGAACGGCATCTGCGCCGACATGTGCCAATCCGCCGGCAGGTTCCATGCCTCGGCGACCTTGTCGTCGATGAGCGGGTGGTAGTGCTGCAGGCTGGCGCCGATGTCGGCGTTGGCCAGGGCCGTCCATACCGCGAATTGTGCCATGCCGGCGGCGTTGTCCGAGAACACCGGAAACTTGTCGGCATACAGCGGGAAATTTTCCTGCAGCTGGCGGATGACCTTCTGGTCCTCGAAAAACAGGACGCTGCCGGCACCGCGGGCGAAGCTGTCGATTTTTGCTTCCGTGGTCGGAAAGTTCTCGGCTGGCACGATGGCGCGCAGGGTTTCCTTGACGATGTTCCACAACTTGCGGTGTTCGTCACCAAACAGGATCACCACCCGCGAACTTTGCGAGTTGAATGCCGAGGGCGACTCGCGTACGGCGTCACGGATCAGTGTTTCCACGTCCGCGTGGCTCATGGGCAGCTTGTCGCCCAGGGCATATTGGGTGCGACGTTTTTTGAAGATGTCGATGACGCTCATGGTGAACTCTCCACGTTTTCGGGTGGGCATGCGTGACGTGGATGGCACCGCGTCGTTGCATGTTCAGACGGAACACAACCTAGGGGCTCGGGCGGGTTTTGATAAGACGGCGGCGCGTGGAATGCTTGTTCACGCAGGGAAACAATGGCGTCACTTCGGCGACGGGGCCGATACTGTAGCGGTCGCATGGTTTTTCGGCAGCGCGTGCGGCGTGTCCCGGGTTTTCGCGGCCGCGCGTGAACGGTGTGCGGGTCGCGTGTAAATTACGTCCATGAATGCCATCGAACTTGTATTGGCCATGTTGCTGGCCGTTGTCGCCAGCGGATACCTGGTGCGGATCCTGCCGTTCGCGGTACCGCTGCCCATCGTGCAGATCGCACTCGGTGGCGTGATCGCCGGGGCATCGGATCACGCCGTGGCACTGGAACCGTCGGTTTTTTTCCTGTTGTTCCTGCCGCCGTTGCTGTTTCTGGATGGCTGGCGCATACCCAAGGATGGCCTGTTCCGTGACAAGTCGGCGATCCTGCAGCTGGCGCTGGGTCTGGTGGTGTTCACGGTGATCGGGGCCGGTTACCTGATCTACTGGTTGATTCCCGGCATGCCCCTGGCCGTGGCTTTCGCGCTGGCCGCCATCGTATCGCCGACCGACCCGGTGGCGGTGTCCTCGATTGCCTCACGCTCGCCGGTACCCAAGCGGCTCATGCACGTGCTTGAGGGTGAATCGTTGCTCAACGACGCGTCGGGCCTGGTGTGTTTCCAGTTTGCCGTCGCGGCGGCCATGACCGGCATGTTTTCGCTCGGTTCGGCCACGCTCACTTTCCTGTGGGTGGCATTGGGCGGGTTGGCCTGCGGCCTGGTGGTGACGCTTGCGATCGCCGTGGTGCAGCAATGGCTGACGCGCCGCTTCGGCGAGGAGGGCGGCTCGACGATCCTGGTCAATCTGTTGACACCGTTCGGCGCCTACGTGCTGGCCGAATGGATGGATGCTTCGGGTATCCTGGCGGCCGTGGCCGCCGGCATCGCGATGAGCTACGTGGAGCTGTCCGGCCGCAGCATGGCCACGACGCGTCTGGAGCGCAGCGCGGTCTGGAACACGATCCAGTTCACGCTGAATGGCATCATGTTCGTGTTGCTGGGTGAGCAGTTGCCCGGCATTCTGCGCGGCGCGGTCGCGACGGTGCAGGAGAGCGGTCACGCCGAAACCTGGTGGCTGGCCGTATACGCGTTCGCGGTCACGGCGTTGCTGGCGCTGCTGCGCTTTACCTGGGTGTGGTTGTCACTGCGCATGCACATGCTGGGGCGTCGCCGCACCGGGGCGGATGTGCCGAAGCGGCCGGGATGGCGGTTGATCGCCGCCACATCCCTGGCCGGCGTGCGCGGTGCCATCACCCTGGCCGGCATCCTGACGTTGCCGTTGCTGCTGCCGGACGGCCGGCCGTTTCCGACGCGCGACCTGGCCGTGTTCCTGGCCGCCGCCGTCATCGTGATCACCCTGGTCGGTGCCAGCATCGGCTTGCCATTGTTGCTGAAGGGGTTGCAGGTTCCGGTCGAAACGGCGGAGCAGCGCGAGGAGGATCTGGCCCGGGTCGCGGCGGCGCGGGCGGCGATCGAATCGGTCAAGCGGGCCCAGCATGACATCCAGGAGAGAACCGATGCCAGTGCGGTGGACGTATGTACCGATGCCGCCAGCCGCGTGCTGGCGATCTACCAGCACCGTGTCAGTGGTGACGGCGATGCCGACAATGTCCGCCAGTTGCGCGAGGCTGATGCGGTGGAGCGGCAGTTGCGCCTGGCCGGATTACGCAGCGAGCGCGAAGAGATCATGGCGCTGGCGCGTCGGCGCCGTATTTCCGATGCCACCTCGCGCAAACTCGTCCGCGAAATCGACCTGCTCGAGGCGATCTATCGTTGAGGCATCCGGGTTGCGTCGGTGTGCCATGAGGGCGGACCGATGGAGTGGGTGAACGTTCTGACAACCCCCGCCCGGATCGTGAAGGTGGCGGTCGATGGCGTACCATGGAGCGATCATGCCCTCGTCCGATTCGACGCCGCATTCGTCCGCTCCCCGCGTGCCGCCCGGTCCGCGTCGCGGTGGTGTACGCACGCCCGGATTCAAGATCATGCCGTGGCCGGCGCGGCGGATGTTGCGCCGCAAGATCCTGGCGGTGCTGAGCCACGAGGGGCGCTCGCCCGACTACGACGCGCCCAAGGGCGACCCGGGGTTGTTCGGGCCGGATAGCGCCACTTGGCGAATCCATGCGGACTTCCCTTCCATGATGGCCGGGGGTCTGGGTGCGTTGATGTTGCAGACGCTGCATCCGCTGGCGCTGGCCGGCGTCTGGGACCATTCGGATTTCCGGCACGACATGCTGGGGCGTCTGCGCCGCACGGTGGCCTTTGTCAGCCGCACCACCTATGCGCCACGGGTGCCGGCCGAGGCGGCCGTGCAGCGCATCCGGCGCATCCATCGTCCGGTGCATGGCACCACGCCCGACGGGCGCGTCTACAGCGCCGATGATCCGCATCTGCTCAACTGGGTGCATTGCGCCGAAAGCAGGTGTTTCCTGCGTGCCTGCGAGACCTATTGCCAACCGGTGCCGCCGGCCATGAAAGACCGGTATCTGGATGAAACCGCGCGGGTCGCCGAGGCCCTCGGGGCACGTGACGTCCCGCGCACCTGGGCGGATCTGGAGGCGTTTTTCGCGGCGGTGCGCGGGGAGCTGGCGTTCGACGCGCGTACCGCCGAGGTGTTGCGCGTGCTGCATGCGATCGAGTTGCCGGTTCCCATGGCACGACTCGGGCGTGGCCTGTTCTTTGGTGCCGGCGCGGCCGTGCTTCCGGCGTGGGCGCAGGACATGATGCACAGCGCGCCGCGCGAGCGTCGCCGCTATCGCACGGCCGCGCGTGCGCTGAAGCTGGTGGCGCCAAGCATTCGCGACGCCATGGCCGAGGGCGGGTTGGCCTGGCGTGCGTGCCGACGTACCGGCATCGATTACGAAACCCTGTTCCGCTGGGATTGAGATGGCTTCCGGGAGATGTCGCATTGGATGACACGATCGACCTGGCACGTTATTTCGAGCGCGTCGGTTACGCGGGCGCACGTGAGCCGACGCTCGAGGTGCTGCACGCGCTGACCGCCGCGCACAGCATGAGCATTCCCTTCGAAAACGCCGATCCGGTCCGTGGCCGGTCTGTGGACATCGCGCCGCAGGCCTTGTATCGCAAGCTGGTGCTGGATCGCCGCGGCGGATACTGCTTCGAGCAGAACGGCTTGTTCATGGGTGTGCTGAGGCGGCTCGGGTTCCGTGTGCGTCCATTGCGTGCCGGGGTGCGCCTGGCACGTCCCGATCGCCACGAACCGGTGGGCCATACCCATCTGGTGCTCGAAGTGATGGTGGGCGGCGATGCCTGGATCACCGACGTGGGGGTGGGTTCCACTTCGCTGACGCGGGCCTTGCGCCGGGTCGATGGCGTCGAGCAGGCCACGTCGCACGACGTGCGCCGCCTGGTACGGGCCGACGGCCGCTGGTTTCACCAGGTCCGTCGGGACGGCGACTGGATGGATGTCTACGAGTTCGGTGACGTGGTCATGCCGATGCCTGACCGCGTCATCGCCAACTGGTATACCAGCACCCATCCGGACTCGGTGTTCCGGCGTCATCTGGTGGCGGCGCGCGCCCTGCCGCACGGGCGACGGGTGTCGCTTGAGGACCGGCAGCTGACGGTGCGCGGAGCCGACGGTCGTGCCGACAAGAAAATCCTGCCTGGGCCAAACGAATTGCTGATGGCGTTGCGTGAGCATTTCGGCATCGAGCTGCCATCGGATACCCGATTCGATCTGCCACCGGTGGATACCGCCTGAGCCCGCTCCGGCGGCCCCCGGTCAGTGATAATCGTGCGATGGTACCCGCAGGCTTCCCAGCAAGGCGCTGCAGTCGTGCAGGCGCCGGGCCACCAGGTGTTGCACGCCTTCGGCGCTTTCCCAACGGCCGTCCACGCCCAGCAGGGAGGCGTCGAGAAGAACGGCGCGCTGACGTTCGGCCAGACGGCGCCAGATGATGACGTTGATGCTCCCGTATTCGTCTTCCAGTGTGACAAAGGTCGTGCCGCCGGCGGTCATGGGGCGTTGGCGTAGGGTGACCAGACCGGCGGTGCGGACGTGCGTGCCGCCGGCCAGCGCCCGCAGGTGATGCGAGGGGCGGTAACGGCGCGCTTCCAGCCGTGGACGGATTTGCCGTACCGGGTGCGGACCCAACGTGAGACCGATGCCGGCGTAGTCGGCCAGGGTGTCCTCGATGGTGGCCGGCGGCGCGAGGAGGGGGCGCGGCTCGGCGGGGCCGGCGTGTCCGAACAGGGGACGTTGCGGCTCGATGCCGGAGACCAGCCAGCGGGCGCGATGGCGGTGACCGGCCAGATGACGCAGGGCGCCGGCGCCCGCCAATAGTCGGCGGGTGCGTGCCTCCAGGCCGGCCCGCGTCACCAGGTCGTCGATGTCGGTGAACGGCCGCCGGGTCCGTGCCACGGTGATGCGGATGGCCGCGGCCCGATCCATGCCGCGCACCAGCCGCATGCCAAGCCGCAGGGCGGGCTGCCGTTGCAGGTCGTCGGGAAACGGTTCCAGCGTACAGTCCCAGTCGCTGGCCTCGACCGCCACCGGGCGTACCTCGATCCCGTGCTGACGGGCGTCCTGCACCAGCTGGCTTTCGCTGTAGAAGCCCATTGGCAACGCATTGAGAACCGCGCAGGTGAAGGCAGCCGGTTCGTGGCACTTCAGCCAGGCACTGGCATAGGCCAGCAGGGCAAAGCTGGTGGCGTGGGATTCGGGAAATCCGTAGCTGCCGAAGCCCTTGAGGCGATCGAACAGTTCGGCGGCGAACTGCGGCGTGTAGCCGCGTTCGAGCATGCCCCGGGTGATGCGTTCGCGATGGATCTCGATATTGCCGTGGCGTTTCCACGCGGCCATGGAGCGGCGCAACTGGTCGGCTTCGCCGCCGGAATAACCGGCCGCGATGATGGCCAGCTTCATGACCTGTTCCTGGAACAGCGGAATGCCCAGCGTGCGTTCCAGTACCTTGCGCACGTCATCCGACGGGTAGGTTACCGCCTCGGTACCACGGCGGCGGGCGAGGTAGGGGTGCACCATGTCACCCTGGATGGGGCCGGGGCGGACAATGGCGATCTGGATCACCAGGTCGTAGAAGTGGCGCGGTTGCAGACGTGGCAGCATGCTCATCTGTGCGCGCGACTCCACCTGGAAAACGCCGATGGTGTCGGCACGTCGCAGCATGGCGTAGGTGGCTTCGTCGGCGGCGGGGATGGTGGCCAGTTCCAGGTCGCGGCGTGCGTGTCGACGCAGCAGGTCCAGGCACTTGCGCAGGGCTGTCAGCATGCCCAGCGCCAGGCAGTCGACTTTCAGCAGACCCAGTGCGTCGAGGTCGTCCTTGTCCCACTGGATGATGGTGCGCTCGGCCATGGCGGCGTTCTCCACCGGCACCAGGGTATCCAGCGGCGCGTCGGAAATGACGAAGCCGCCGACGTGCTGCGACAGGTGCCGCGGGTGGCCGTGCAGGCGGGACGCCAGCTGCATGACACGTCGCAGCACGGTGCTGTCCGGGTCGAACCCGGCCTGGCGCAGGGTCTCGTCCGTGGCGCTTTTTCCGTCCCAACGGCCCAGGGCCCGGGTCAGGCGTTCGCGCAGGTCCACCGGCAGTCCGAGCACGCCGCCGGCGTCGCGCACCGCGCTCTTGCCGCGGTAGAAGATCACGGTGGCGGCAAGGGCGGCGCGTTCACGTCCGTACTTGCGGTAGACGTACTGGATGACTTCCTCGCGCCGCTCATGCTCGAAGTCCACATCGATGTCCGGCGGTTCGTTGCGCTCGCGGGAGATGAAGCGTTCAATCAGCATCTCGGTGCGCGACGGGTCCACCGCGGTGATACCGAGCGCGAAACAGGTGGCCGAGTTGGCCGCCGAGCCGCGCCCCTGGCACAGGATGCCGCGCTCACGGGCGAAACGCACGATGTCGTGGACGGTGAGGAAGTACGCCTCGTAGCCCAGCTCGGCGATCAGTGCCAGTTCGCGTTCGACCAGGGCGCGCACGTGTTCGGGCGGGCCGTCGGGCCAATGGCGACGCAGTCCTTGCCCGGCCAGGTGGCGCAGCCAGGAGGCGGGTGTATGGCCGGCCGGCACCAGTTCGGCAGGGTAGCGGTATTGCAGCTGATCCAGGGAAAACCGGCAGCGCGCGGCAATACGCAGGGTTTCGTGCCGCAGGGCGGCCGGATAGACGGCCTCGAGCGTGCGCGGATGGCGCAGGTGGCGTTCGCCGTTGCGGAACAGCAGGCCCCGCGCCTCGACCAGTGTGCGGCGGTGGCGAATGGCGGTGAGGGTGTCCTGCAGCGCGCGACGCGAACGCACGTGCATGTGCACGTCGCCAGCGGCCACAGCCGGCATGCCCAGCTCACGTGCGAGTGTCGTCAGGGAGTCCAGGCGGACGGTATCGTCGCCGTCGCGGAGCAGTTCCACGGCCAGCCACGCGCGTTGCGGAAACCGGTCGCGGACCCATGCGCCGTGGGCCGGGTCAGGACGCACGCCGGGAAGCCACAAGGCCAGGAGACCGGGCAATGCCGTGGCAAGATCGTGCCGCGACAGATGATAGGTACCCTTGGTCGCGCGACGCCGGCCACGCGTGATCAGGCGGCACAGCTGCGCATAGCCGTCGCGGTCGCGCACCAGCAGCACCAGCCGGAGACCGTCGTCGAGCTGCACCTCGGTGCCGATGATCAGTTTCACCCCGGTGTCGCGTGCCGCTTCGTGGGCGCGCACGATGCCGGCCAGGGAGCATTCGTCGGTGATGGCCAGGGCCCGGTAGCCGCAGTGTGCGGCGCGCTCGAACAGTTCGCGGGCGCTGGAGGCACCGCGTCCGAAGGAAAAGTCCGAGAGGCAGTGCAGTTCGGCGTAAGCGCTGCTCATGCGAACCAGCCGTGCAGCATGAACGGGCCGCGCTCGCCGGGGGCGCAGAACGCCCAGGCCCGTTGTCCGCCGGACAGTTCCAGAATGTAGTAGTCGCGACGCACGTCGTCGCCGTCCCACCAGCCGGTTTCCAGACGCTCGGGACCGGCCACGACGCGTGGTGCCGGGCCGCGCAGGGGAACCGGGCGCGGCAGCAGCCAGGTGGGGCGTGGCGGTCGTTCGGAAACGGGCATGGACGCCGCGCCGTCGTCACGCACGCAGGCGCGCTCGGGGCGCGGGTCGGCATCGGCACGGAGACGGTAAACGGCCGTTTCGCCGAGGCGTGCACGCAGGCGTTCGAGCAATTGCGGCCAGGGCAGGTCGGCCGCGCCGCGCCGGTCGAACAAGTCGTGGCCGGCGGGCGTGAACGCCGGCAGGTCGGCGGCATGCAATTCCAGTTCCAGCACGGCAGCCGGCAGGGTGATGCGTTCCAGCCGGATCCGGGTCACCTCGAACAGGGTCGCGGCGTCGCGCTCGGGGGCGAGCAGGCCCACGTGGATGTCGGTGGGGGCGGCGTCGGCATGCACGCAGCGCAGCGTGAAGCGTTGCACGCCGCCGTCGCGGGCGTGCAGGAAGGCGGCCAGGTCGCCCAGCATGCGCTTGAGCGCGAACAGCAGGCCATGGACATGACGCACCTCGCCGCCAAAATCGAGGCGGGTATGGAACCGCTCCGGTGGCACATGGACGGCCAGCCCGTGGGGGCGGTGTCCGAGCAGGGCGTCCAGGCTTTCGACGAAGGCCTGGCCGGCGCGCCGCCGCAAGGCCGCGCGTGGCAGGCTCAGCAGCCGGCCCAGTGTACGAATGCCCATGGCCGCGAACATGTCGGCGTCGCGGGCCGGCAGTCCGGCCTGCGTGACCGGGATGCCGGCCAGGGCATGCAGCAGTGCATCGGGCCGATCCACCGTGGCTCCGTCGTGATGGCGGGCCAGGACGCGCGCGGCATGCGGGGTGGGAGCCAGGGCTACGCGATGCCGGAAACCCAGCTCGTCCAGTCCGCACCGCAGGCGTTGTTCCAGGGCGTGCCAGGAACCGAACAGGGTCAGGCTGCGGCCCACCTCCAGCGCCACGCCGCGCGGCGGGTCCAGCAGCACCTGTGACGAATGCCGGTAGGCCCATGCAGCCACCAGAGCCAGGGCCGCGCGGGTATGCGCGGCATCATGGTTGGCGCAAGCAAGTCGGCCGCACAAGGTCTCGGCCTCGGACAGGCGCTGGCCGGGATGCAGTCCCGCCGCCCGGGCAGCGGCGTCCACGGCAAGCAGGCGCCGTCGTGCGGCCGGTCCGTGGACCAGCACGAAAGGGTGCGGGGAAGCGGGACGGCCACGAAGGGCGGCGTCCAGCGCCAGGCATGGCAGCCACAGGGAAGCCCACAGCACGGGATACCTCAGGAGGCCGTGAAGGGAATCGGTCCGGAAGGCGGGCGGCCGCGGCATTTGCGCACGTACAACCGGCTTGGAGCCACCTCGATGCGCAGTGTCGCCGGCGAGGGATTGTCCAGGGCGGTGCGGTCGCGAAACAGCAGTCCCAGCGCGTGGCCGGTGCCGGCAGCCACCTGCAGGCGGCGCAAGGTACGCAGGTCGGGTCGTTCCAGCCAGCCCAGTACGGCCGCGCAGGCACCCGAGCGCAGGCACTGCTCCAGCGCCCAGGCGCGTCCATCGGCGGGGGCGTCGATGACGGTCAGTTGGTCCGTGTCCACGTCGACGGTTTGCCAGGCGGGGACATAGGGCAGGTAGGGAGGCGCCACCAGTACCACGCGCCGCCCGGCCCGGGTCAGCCGCGCCAGGGTGGGCAGAACCAGGCGCAGTTCGCCCAGGCCGTCCGCCGCGGACAAGATTTCCGACACGGCTCCCTCGGGCCAGCCGCCGGCGGGAAGTTGCGCATCCAGCGATGGCCAGCCGGTGGGCTGGCCGCCGTCGGCGGGCGTGGCATGCCGGCGCCCGCGCCACACGCGACGGTCGCGAATCAAGGTGTCCAGGGCCGGCGCGCTCATGCGGCGCTCCGTACCAGCCCGCAGTACAACCCCTCGATGGCGAAGGTGCGGGTTTCGTCCACCTCGATCGGCTGATGGGCGGGATTGCGGGGCAGCAGGCGTATGCCGCCGCGATGGCGCTGGAACACCTTGACCGTGAAGGCATCGTCCAGGCGTGCGACCACGATCTGCCCGTTGCCGGCCTCCGGCGTGCGATGCACGGCGATCAGGTCGCCGTCTTCGATGCCGGCATCCAGCATCGAGTCGCCCTCCACCCGCAACAGGTAGTCCGGTGCCGGCCTGAACAGCGAGGGATCCACCACGACGGTGCGCTCGACATGGGCCTCGACCATGATCGGGGTACCCGCCGCGACCCGCCCGACCAGGGGCAGGGCCAGGTTGTCGTCGATGTCGGCGCCGGCCGGGTCGAGCAGGCGGATGCCGCGTGCCGTGCGCTCCGGAAGCTCGACCAGTCCGGCCGCGGCCAGACCGCGCAGGTGCTTGCTGATGGCGTTGGGCGTGACGTGGGCGGCACGCGCCAGCTCGCGCAGGCTGGGCGGATAGCCGTGTCGGGCAAGGTGGGCGCGGATCAGGCGCAGGGTGTTCAGTTGGGTCGGTGTGGCTTGCATGGGTGGACAAGTGTACACCCTTTTTAAAACCTCTCCGGCACGTGAACGCCGAATCGGCAGGGCGGGGTTGTGCAACGCACCTGCAGGCGGCATGTAGGAGGATGAAAGGGTCGCGCCCGTGCCGGGTCGGCCCGGATTTTCGTGTCGTGCACGCCTGGATCAAGGAGACAGCATGAGCAACGCCTACGTTCCGCCCGATGTCTGGACATGGGAGCCGAAAAACGACAACCGGTTCGCCAGCATCAACCGGCCCACCGCGGGTGCGCGTTTTGAACGTGAACTGCCGGTGGGGGACCACCCGCTGCAGCTTTATTCGCTGGCCACGCCGAACGGCCAGAAGGCATCCATCCTGCTGGAGGAATTGCTGGAACGGGGCGTCGCGGAAGCCGAATACGACGCCTGGTTGATCGACATCGGCGAGGGCGACCAGTTCGGCAGCGGTTTTGTGGAAATCAACCCCAACGCCAAGATTCCGGCCCTGGTGGACCGCAGCGTGTCTCCGGCCATTTCCGTGTTCGAGTCGGGTGCGATCTTGCTGTACCTGGCGGAAAAGTTCGATGCCTTCCTGCCGCGCGAATCGGCCGCCCGCACGGCCTGCCTGTCGTGGTTGTTCTGGCAGGTCGGCTCGGCGCCCTACGTGGGGGGCGGTTTCGGGCATTTCTATGCGTACGCCGAGGAAAAACACCGCTACCCGATCGACCGCTTCACGCTCGAGACCAAGCGTCAGCTGGATGTGCTGGACAAGCAGCTGGGCAAGCATCCGTTCATCGCCGGGCCGGACTATTCCATCGCCGATATCGCCGTGTGGCCATGGTACGGCGGGTTGGTCGCCAACCGGGTCTACGCGGCGGCGGAATTCCTGGATGCGGGTGCCTACCGCAACCTCGCCCGTTGGCAGGAACAAGTGGCGGCACGGCCCGCGGTGCAACGCGGACGCCTGGTCAACGCCAGCAGCGACGGGTTGCGCGAACGGCATGCGGCCAGCGATTTCGAGGGGCTGGTGTGAACATGGGCGGGCCGGTCACGGCCGGCCCGGGTGGCGGCGGGCTTTCGGAAAGCCGTGGCATGCGAGGCCGGTTCAGGGCTTGGCGCGACCGGCGCCTGATCGCGCGTCACCCGATCACCGAGGCGCACTGGCGCCGCGCCTTGCGCCACTGCGGTCCGGCGCGCCGGCTTGCTCCGGCCGAGCAGGCCGCGCTGCGCGTGCTGGTCACGCGGTTCCTGCAGCGCAAGGCGATCGAGCCGGTCGGTGATCTGGAACTGGATGCGTCCGACCGTGTGCTGCTGGCCGTGCACGCTTGCGTGCCAATCCTGAAACTGGGCCTGGACTGGTATCGCGGCTGGCACAGCGTGATCGTCTATCCGGACGTGTTCATGCCGCGCCGGGAACGCATGGATGCCGCCGGCGTGGTACATGCCAGCCGGGACATGCTGGCCGGCGAGGCGTGGTCGCGCGGCCCGGTGATCGTGTCCTGGACGGATGTCCTCGAGGGCGGACGGCAGCCCGGACGCAACGTGGTGATCCACGAGATGGCACACAAGCTGGACATGCTGGAGGAGGGCGCCAATGGCTATCCGCCGCTGCACCGCGGCATGGATCGGCACCAGTGGGCGCGCGTGTTCACGGATGCCTGGCGACGCCTGCATGCCGACGCGCACGCCGGGCAGGAGCTGCCGGTGGATCGTTACGCCCTGGAAAGCCCCGCCGAGTTCTTCGCCGTGCTCAGCGAGCAGTATTTCGAGGCCCCGGACGCGTTGCGCGAGCACCTGCCGGCGGTGTACGCGCAGCTGGCGCGGTTCTATCGCCGCTCTGACGCCATCGTGCCTGTTGCGTGATAATGCGCGGCTTGTTTGCGGTGGTGAGACGATTGTGAAGTGGGATGTTCTGGTCATCGGTGGCGGTGCCGCCGGACTGATGTGCGCGATCGTTGCCGGGCAGCGGGGGCGGCGCGTGTGCGTGCTCGATCATGCCAACCGTGTCGGCAAGAAGATCCTGATGTCCGGCGGTGGGCGCTGCAACTTCACCAACCTCGGCGTGACCCCCGCCAACTACCTGAGCGCCAACCCGCATTTCGCCAAGTCGGCGTTGGCGCGTTGCACGCCGTGGGATGTCATCGCCATGGTGGAGCGTCACGGCATCGCCTGGCACGAAAAGGAAATGGGGCAACTGTTCTGCGACGTGTCGTCCAAGCTGATCGTGCGCATGTTGCTGGACGAGTGCGCTGCCGCCGGCGTGCATGTGGAAACCTCCTGTCGCATCGAGAACGTCGACAGGAACGAGGCCGGTTTCGAGGTGCGTACCTCGAGTGGGCCAATGCGGACCGAATCGCTGGTGGTGGCCACTGGCGGGCTGTCGATCCCGCGCATGGGGGCCACCGGCTTCGGCTACGAGCTGGCGCGCCGGTTTGGACATGCGGTGCGGCCCACGCGGGCCGGCCTGGTACCGCTGACGCTGGCCGGGAAGCATCTGGCGCGTTACCAGGATCTGGCCGGGCTCAGCCTGCCGGCGGTCGAGGCCCGTGCCGGGGGTGCCGCCTTTCGTGCCGGCCTGCTGTTCACGCATCGCGGCATCAGCGGCCCGTCGATCCTGCAGGTTTCCTCGTATTGGCAGCCGGGCAACGACCTGCGTCTGGATCTGGTGCCGGATGCCCCGGCGGATTTCCTGTCCCGGCAGCGCCGCGACCGCCCGGCGGCGGAACTGAAGACGGTGTTGTCGGAAGTCATGCCGAAGCGGCTGGCACAGCGCCTGTGCGAGCTGCGTTTTGGCCAGCAGCCGATGCGCCGGTATGCGGAATACGCGCTGCGCGACATGGAACGCCAGCTGCGTGACTGGCCGATCGTGGCCAGCGGTACCGAGGGCTATCGCACCGCCGAAGTCACCCTGGGCGGGGTGGATACCGACGGACTGTCCTCGCGCAGCATGCAATCGCGGCATGTGCCGGGTTTGTACTTTATCGGCGAGGTGGTGGATGTCACCGGCTGGCTGGGCGGTTACAACTTTCAGTGGGCCTGGGCGTCGGGTCGCGCCGCCGGTGAAGTGGCCTGAGAACGTGCGCTCCTACAAATGATCGGGCGCTTTTCGGGGTTCCCCGTGGCGGCGGTCGAGTTGTTCACGCGCTTCGCGTCGATACCGATCAGGGCGTGCCGCGGCATTCGGTCAGCAGATCGTCCAGCCAACCCAGCATGGTGTCGAGGTCGACTTCGCTGATGTTCAGTGCCGGCATGAAGCGCAGCAGGTCGGGACGGGGAGCGTTCAGCAGCAGTCCTTCCGGCGTCCGGCGGCGGGCCGCCTCGACCAGGGCCGGGCCGTCGTCGCGGTCCAGCAGCAGCGCCCGCAACAGGCCGGCGCCGCGTTCGCCGTGCATGCCCCACTTGTCCGACAGGGCACGCAGGCCCGCGGACAGCTGTTCGGCACGTTGTTGCACCGAATCCATGAAGCCGGGCGCGGTCAGGGTGTCGAAGACGGCCACGCCGACGGCGGTCATCAGCGGATTGCCGTTGTAGGTACCACCCTGGTCGCCATGTTCGAAGCAGCTGGTTTCCTCGCGTGCGCACAGGGCCGCCAGTGGCACGCCGCCGCCGATGCCCTTGCCCAGCGTCATGATGTCCGGGTCGATACCGGCATGCTGGTGGGCGAACAGGCGACCGGTGCGGCCCATGCCGGTCTGTACCTCGTCGACGATCAGCAGCAGGCCGTGTTGACGGGTCAGTTCGCGCAGGTTGCGCAGAAACGCCGGGGTGGCCGGAATGACGCCCGCTTCGCCCTGGATCGGCTCCAGCATCACCGCCACGGTGGTTTCGTCGATCAGGGCGCGAACCGAGTCCAGGTCGTTGAGGTTTGCCTTCGGAAAGCCCTCGACCTGCGGTGCGAACTTGCGGTCCCAGCCGGGCTTGCCGGATGCCGACATGGTGGCCAGGGTACGGCCGTGGAAGGCATGGTCGAAGGTGATGATCTTCCAGGCACCATCACGGTGCAGCTGGCCCCATTTGCGTGCCAGCTTGATGGCGCCCTCGTTGGCCTCGGCACCGCTGTTGGCGAAGAACACGCGGTCGAAGCAGGAGGCTTCGACAAGGCGTCGCGCCAGATCCATGGAAGGCTGGTTGTAGAACGCCGGTGACGGGTTGAGCAGTTGTCGGGCCTGGCGTTGCAGCGCGTCGATGATGGCCGGATGACCATGGCCCAGGCAGTTCACCGCCCAACCCTGGATACCGTCGAGATAGCGTTTGCCGGTGTGATCCTCGAGCCAGGATCCTTCGCCGCGGACGAACACCAGGTCGGGGCGTGCGGTGATCTCCATGAGGGCGTCGCGCCCGCGGCGGTCGATGGGCATGGATGGGTTCCGGCGTGGAGGTGGGGAAGGTACGGCGGGATCGGCCCGTGGCATGCGGTCAGGACTTCGCGTCGTCCATGGCGAGGGTGGCATGCGAGGGCGTCTCCTCGGCTTGCAGTTTCCTGGCGGTCTTTTCGACGCCGCGCATGACCCGCAGCATGTTGCGGCCGGCCAGGTCCGCCAGTTCCTCGTCGGTCCAGCCGCGGCGGGCCAGTTCCTCGAACAGGGCGGGATACTTGTCCACGCCGTCCAGCCCCTTCGGGGTGGTGCCGATACCGTCGAAGTCGCTGCCGATGCCGACACTTTCCACGCCTGCGACCTTGCGGATGTGCTCGATGTGGTCGGCGACCATTTTCAGCGTGGCCTCGGGGCGCGGGTTGTCCTGGACCCATTTCTTCACTGCCGCACGGGCGCGATCGGGTTGTCCGATGTACTGCTCGTGGAAGCGCTTGATGGCGCCCTCGTGACGGGCGTACCAAGTGGCGTTGTCGCCGGAGATGAACACCGGGTAGAAGTTCACCATGACGATGCCGTGGTTCTGCTTGACCATGCGCAGCACGTCGTCGGGTACATCGCGCGGGTGGTCGTCCAGCGCCCGCGCGCTGGAATGCGAGAACATCACCGGTGCCCGGGTGGCGCGCAAGGCATCACGCATGGTGTCGGCGGACACATGGGCCAGGTCGACGATCATGCCGAGGCGATTCATCTCGCGCACCACGGCGCGGCCGAAATCGGTCAAACCGTGATGCTTCGGCGCGTCGGTGGCCGAATCGGCCCAATCGGTGGTCTTGCCGTGGGTGAGGGTCATGTAACGCGCGCCGAGCACGTACATCTGGCGCAACACGGCCATGGAGTTGTCGATCTGATGGCCGCCCTCGATGCCGATCAGGCTGGCGATTTTGCCTTCCTTGTGGATGCGTTCGATGTCGTCGGCGGTGTAGGCCATCTCGAAGGTCTTCGGGTATCTCGCGACCATGTTGCGCACTACGTCGATCTGCTCCAACGTCGTCTGCACGGCCTCCGGCCCGGTGATGTCGGCGGGAATCCACACCGACCAGAACTGTGCGCCGACCTGGCCCTTGCGCAGGCGCGGAATGTCGGTCATCAGCGAGACCGGCTTGCCGTCCTTGCCGCGCAGGTGGGAGGTGTCGGCATCCAGATGGATGTTGCCGACGCCGCCGAAGCGCTCGCGGATTTCCCATGGCAGGTCGTTGTGGCCGTCGATCAGGGGCGTGTCCGAAAGCACGTGCTTCACGCGGGCGGCGACGTCACCGTCGCGGGGGGATGCGTCCTGGGCATGGGCGGCCGCGATGCAGGGCAGGGCGACGAGAAGGCAGGCGAGGGTGCGTAGCGACATCGATATTCCCATCCGTTCAAAGCTGATTCGCTTCGAGTGTATCGCCTGCGTGCCGGATGAATATGGCCCAATAGGCATATGCACCGGCTTGTCGTGGCGATCGGCGACCTCGGGTAATCCCCAGTGTCGCCGGCGCGGCGGTTGCCCTATGGTTCAGGGTAACGAAGGAGGGTTGATCATGACTTTGGGTGTGAATCCGTCCGCCGGTACCACCGGCTATCCGCTTTCCACGTGGGGCCACGATTCGGCCACCACGCCCTCTTCGCAGCCGCAGGCCGAGCAGCCCGCGACCACACCGTGGTCGGGTGAGCCGTTCTACAACCCGTTCCTGGGGCAGTTGGGACAGACCGGCGGCCCGCGGGTGGCGGCGGTCGGCGACACGTCCTTCGATGCGCAGGTGCGCGGCCAGGAGTCGCGTCCCATCGACATGAAACTGGCGGAGATCTGCCAATCGGTCAGCGACCCGTCCGATGCCGGTCCGGACGGCTGGAACCGCGTGGATCCGGACGTGCTGATGGCCAAGGGCATCGATCCGTCGTCGCTGGAAGACCCGTCGACCGGTTTTCGGGCCGGCATCTACACTGACGGCGAGGGCCGTTATGTGCTGGCTTTTTCCGGCTCCAATGACGGCAAGGACTGGCTGAACAACCTGGCCCAGGGCCAGGGTCTTCCGGCTGCGCAATACGGTCAGGCCGTGAAACTTGCCAGCCAGGCCCAGGCGGCCTTCGGGCAAAACGACAACCTCGTCATCACCGGGCATTCGCTGGGTGGCGGGCTGGCGGGTATCGCCTCGGCCGAAACCGGCACCGCCGCCGTGACCTTCAATGCCGCCGGCGTGCACGACGACACCTTGCGTTCATTCGGCCTGGACCCGTCCACGGTCAAGCAGCAGGCCGAGGATGGCCAGATTCGTGCCTACTCGGTGGACGGCGAGTTTCTCACCTCGCTGCAGGACCACCGTGGCGTGGTACTCGGCGCGCTGACTGCCGGCGGCGTGCTGGCCAGCATGATCAACCCGTTGCTGGGCGGGCCGGTGGCGGCCGAGGGGATTCGCGCGCTGGCCAACGGGGATGTTCCCAAGGCGCTTGGACACCGCGTCACCATTGATGATCCGCATCCGCTGGAGAAGCCCGAGACCCACTGGTACGACTGGTTGTGGGGCAACGCGGAATACCATGAGCTGAAGTACAAGGTGCAACAGGTCAAGCATTCGATCGACGAGCACGGCATGGGTACGGTTCTCGACGGCCTGCGCGCCGAGCATCCCGACTGGTAATTCGCGTATCACGTGATCCGCACATGACGCTGCCGCATCCGGCATGGATGCGGCAGCGTTGTGGTCACGGCAGATCGATGTTTGGGGGGAAAGACGTCGCGGGACGGGTCACCGGGACCCGTCGCCGCGTTGTGTTGTCGGGTCAGTCGGCCTTGGACACGCTTTGCTTGTCGGCGTGCCGGTGCTTGGCACGCCAGGCCTGCATGCGCTCCATGCGCTTGGCCCGCATGTCGGCCAGCCGGGTGCGCTGTTCCGGTGTCAGGATGTCATGGATCTTCTTGCGCAGCTCGGCCTGGCGCAGTACGCGTGCGCTGGCGGCGTTGGCCGAGGCATGTGCCAGATCGTCGGCCGCGCGCTGGTAATCGGCGCTTCCCGGCGTGGCTTTGCCCAGGGCCATGCGTTTGTCACGCAAGGTCTTCCATGCCGGTTTCGCCTGTTTGAAGCTGTCACGGCGCAGTTCCTTGATGCTGGATTTTTGCGTGTCGGTCAGGTCGAGCTTGTGCAGTCCCGACATGCGGTGATGGCCACCACGGAACCCGCGCCGCATGTGATGATGATGCATGCGGTGGGCATCGGATTTGGTGGCGGTGGTGGTCTTCGCGCCGCTGTCCTGCACGGTTTGTGCCGGATGCGCCGCGAAAGCCAGGGGAGACAGGGCCAGGGCGGCCGTCAACAGGGTCGAGTGGATGATCGTGTTGCGCATTCGTGATGTCCTCATGGGGTAACGTGTCGGATGCGGCAGCGGGGCCTCGTGTTCGTGCGCTGGCCGATCCGTCGGCGCGATGCGGGCACGTGCTGCAATCAACGCGTCGGCGCGAACACGGTTGACGGCCGGGCGGGTCGCGACGCGAACCGTTCAGGTTCGCGCGGGGTCTCGCGGGACGATGCACCGGTTGGCTACACTGGCGCCATGCCTTCGGAAAGGATCGTCCCTCTTGCGCGACTTGAGCCTGCTGCTGGACTTTGACGAGCAGTATCGCCGTGACCGGCGCCAGGATCCGGCGTTCCTGCACCGGCGCGACCGCCGGTTCGCTCTCGATCACGGTGTCGACGGCAGCGATTTGCCGGTCGCGTGGCTGAGCGAGGTGCGCGGCCACGCGTTGACGGTGCCGGCGCACGACCCACGCCTGCGTGTGTGGCGCCTGTTGTTCTGGGGGTTCATGGCGGTCGGCGGCGTGCTTGGTGTGCTGACTATGCTGGGCTTGCTGTATTACGACGGCGGGCGCCGCATCAGCGTGCCGCTGATCCTCGGTGTGGCCTTGTTGCAGCTGTTGCTGGCCCTGGCCACCACGGCACAGGCACTGGTCGGTTGGCGGCCGTGGCACGGCCTGGTCGAGGGGATACTGCCGGGCCGCTTCGCGCGGCGCGAGGCGAAGGCGCCGATGTTGCGTGCCATGCAGGCACCGCTGGCGGCACGGGTGGCGCAGGGCGGCGGCCTGGCGTTCGCGGTGACGGCGTTGCTGACCCTGCTGACCCAGGTGTTGATCCACGACCTCGCCTTTGGCTGGAGCACGACGTTGCAGACCTCGGGATCGGCCTTCCATGCATTGACGTCGGCCGTTGCATGGCCCTGGCACGGCTGGCTGCCGCAGGCCGTGCCGTCGTTCGAACTGGTCGAACAGTCGCGGTATTTCCGCGCCGGCGGACACGTCGTGTCCGATCCGGCGCGATTGGGCAACTGGTGGCGCTTTTTGGCCATGGTGTGGCTGGGTTACGTGGTGGTGCCGCGGCTGCTGTTGTGGCAGTGGGAGCGCCTGCACGTGGCGTGGCGGGCACGTCGCCTGCTGGCACGGCATCCGGGGCGCGCCGCCCTGCGTGAGCGTTGCGCGACACCCTGGGTGGAGCATGCGGCGCCGGCCGATGCGGAGGATCCGCGTGAGCCGGTCGCGGCCGGGCACGATGGCCTGGCCGCGCTGCGGCCCGCGGCGACCGTGATCCGCTGGGCCGGCGCCGGAGGCGATGTGGACTTGCCACGGCATGTGCCCGGCACGTCGGCGCAGGTGTTCGAGGCCGGCGGCGCCGCCAGCCTCGGCGACGACGCGCACACGGTCCGCCGGGCGGCAGCCGCCGGCGGAATCGCGACCGTGGTGACCCGTGGCTGGGAGCCGCCCACGGGGGAACTGGCGGACTTTCTGATGCCGTTGTGCGACGCGCCCGGCATCACCCGGGTCCAGTTGCTGCCGCTGGCGGCCGGCGACGGGCCGCCAGCGGCCGTCGGTGCGCCGGTCCGGGCACAGTGGCACCGTTTCGTGGAGCGTCTCGATGCGCCGGCACTGGTACTGGCCGACGTGGCGTCGCAGGAGGCATCCGCATGAGCAAGACCATGCCGCGATTCGCCGTGGTCGGCCATCCCAACAAGGGCAAGTCCAGCATTGTCGCCACGCTGACCCGCAACGATGCCATTGCCATTGCCATGGAGCCGGGCACCACGCGTGACAGCCATACCTATGCGCTGCGCGTGGATGGCGAATGCCTGTACGAACTGATCGACACGCCCGGCTTCCAGCGCCCGCGCGGTGTGCTGGAGTGGCTGCGCGCCCACAGTCTGGGCGCATCGGATCGGCCCGACACGGTACGTGCCTTCGTCACCCAGCATCGCGACGAACCGCGTTTCCATGACGAGTGCGAGTTGCTGGCGCCGATCGTCGCCGGTGCCGGCATTCTTTACGTGGTGGACGGGTCGGTGCCGTATTCGGCTGAAAACGAGGCCGAGATGGAGATTCTGCGCTGGACCGGTCGTCCCAGCCTGGCTTTGATCAATCGCATCGGCGAGGACGACCACAGCGCCGACTGGCAGGCGGCGCTGGGCCAGTATTTCCAGATCGTGCGCCAATTCGATGCGGTGCGTGCACCGTTCGAAGACCATCTCGGCCTGTTGCGCGGTTTCGGCGAGTTGGCGCCGGCGTGGCGCGAGCCGCTGCGGCGCGCCACCGAGTACCTGCGCTCGCAGCGTGAACATCAACAACACCGTTCGGACGTCCTGATTGCCGATGCGCTGGCCCGGATGCTCACGCATGTCGAAACCCGAACCTTGCGCGAAGGCGCCGACCGCGAGGCGTGCCGCCAGGCGTTGCGCCGGCGTTGGCGCGGCTGGCAGCGCCAGCGCGAGCGACGCCTGCGCGAAGACATCCAGGCGTTGTATCGCCATCACCGTCTGGAACGTCACGAGGCCGAACTGGACTGGCAGGCGGACGACGACCTGTTCAGCGACAGCGCGCGTCATGCCTGGGGTGTCAGTCGCACCTACCTGGCAACCGCCGGCTTCGGTGCCGGTGCCCTGGGCGGCGCCGGGGTGGATGCCCTGGCTGCCGGACACACCCTGGGCGCCGGTACCCTGATCGGCGGGGTGCTGGGCGCGGCCGGCAGTGTCTACTACGCCGGCAAGCTGGACCGTCTCAAGCTCGGTCCATGGTCGGCCGGCGGTCGCGAGGCGCGTTTCGGCCCGGTGCGGGATCCGCAATTCGGCTATGTGGTTCTCGGCCGCGCGCTGGAACATGCCTGGCGGGTGGCCGCGCGCAACCATGCCGGGCGTGATCCGCTCCGCCTCGACGGGCATGACAGCCACTGGTTGCAGCAACTTGACCGGCGCCAGCGCATGGCCCTGCAAAAAGCCTTGCTGGCACCACCGCGCCATGCCGGCGATGAGCGGCGCCGGCGGGCTTTCGAGCAGGCCGTGGCGGACGCCGCCACGGCATTTCGCCATCGGCAGGCTGCGCGACAAGCCGTGATGGTGGCATCATCGGATTGAACCCGGCAGATGGTCGAACGCCATGTCCGATGATCGACAACCCACCGTACCCGAGGTGCCGGCCCGGCGTGTGCGCCGGTATACGCGCAACCTGCACATCGAGCGCGACAACCAGGCACTGTATGCGCGCCTGGCCGGGTTGGCCGAGGATCCGCGCCTGGCCCGCGCCTACCGCCGCATAGCGGCCGGCGAGCAGGCCAATGCGCGATTCTGGGAGCAGCGTCTGGAAGAACTCGGCGTGTCGCCGCCGCCAGCGCGGCCGGGGCTGCGCGTGCGCGTGCTGACCCGGTTGGCGCGGTGGTTCGGCACCGGCTTTGTAATGCCCACCGTGGTGCGCCTGGAGCACGCCGACCATCTGGACACGCCGGTCGACCGTGAGGGACACCAGGCACACTTCGAACCTCGGAGGCCGGATCGCGCGCACGGTCACCGGCATCGCCGTCCGGCGGATGGCAACACCCTGCGCGCCTCGGTGCTCGGCGCCAATGACGGTCTGGTGTCCAATGTCAGCCTGGTGATGGGCATGGCCGGTGCGGCTACCGGCACCGACGCGGTGCTGTTGGCCGGGCTGGCGGGGCTGGTCGCCGGCGCCTGTTCGATGGCGCTCGGTGAATGGTTGTCGGTGAACAGTTCGCGCGAGTTCTACCAGGCGCAGATCACGGAGCGGGCCGAGCGCCTGGCGGTGGCCCCGGAGGAGGGCGTGCGCCACATCGCCGGCATCTATCGCGACAAGGGCTTCGGGCGCGGCAAGGCCGAACATCTGGCTCGCCACCTGACGGAGAATCCGCGCTCGGCACTGGATACCATGGTGCGCGAGGATCTTGGCGTGGATCCGTCCGACCTGGGCGGATCGGCCTGGAAGGCGGCGGCCTCGTCGTTCGGCTGCTTCGCCTTCGGAGCGCTGTTTCCGGTGCTGCCGTATGTGTTTCTGGACGGGCAGGCCGCGATGATCGCCAGCATGGGCTCGACCACGCTGGGGTTGTGCCTGATCGCCGTCGGCACGTCACTGTTCACCGGTCGCGGACTGTGGTTCTCGATCGTGCGGCAGTGGCTGATCACGGCCTCGGCGGCGGCGATCACCTACGGCGTGGGACGTCTCCTGGGGGCCGTCGTCGGCGCTTGATGGCGGCACTGTGGCATGTTGTCGCGACCGGCGCGTGAAGGATTCCAGCGCGCCGGGCAATGCCTACAATGGCGCGCATGAACCCCATGTCCCTCTTGTGCCGGTGGCCGTGCGCCGCCGGTATCGTGCTCGTCTTGCTGTCGATTCCGGCGCTGTGCGCCGCCACGCCGCCGGTTCCCGACTCCATGGAACAACGTCTCGCCGCCTGCACCAGTTGCCATGGCGCACACGGTGCCGGATCGCCCGAGGACACCCGGATACCGCGCCTGGCCGGAAAGCCGGCCGCCTATCTGCGCCAGCAACTGGAACATTTCCGCACCGGAAAGCGCCATCATGCCGCCATGGAGTACGTGGTGCGTCAGCTGAGCCCGGATTATTTGCGCCGGATCGCCGCGTATTTCGCGAGCCAGGAGGTGCCGGTGCACCGCCATCCGGTCCCGACGCTGCCGGCGGACGTGCTGGCGCGTGGCGAGCAACTGGCACGCCACGGTGACCCGGCCCGCGGCGTGCCATCGTGCCAGAGCTGCCACGGCGAGCGCCTGACCGGGGTGCAGCCGATGATGCCGGGGCTGGCCGGGTTGACCTACGACTACATTCGCACCCAGTTGACATTGTGGCGTTCCAACGGACGCACCGATGAAGGCATGTTTTGCATGGGCGTGGTGGCCAATCGCATGCGCCCCGACGACATCCAGGCCGTATCGGCCTGGCTGGCCGGGCAGCCGGCGCCGCGGGACATGCGGCCGCTGGCGTCGCGTGACGAGGCCGAGCCGCTGCCGGGCTGGTGCGTACTCGGCCATGCCGGAGCGAACCCGTGACCCGCCGGTGGGCGTGGGTTGTCGCGGTCGCGGTCCTGGGCCTGGCCGCGGCGGGCGGTGCATGGTGGCTCGGTGCCGGACGGGCCGGCGAGCCGGCGGTCGGGACGGATGCCGTGTCGCTGTCGGACCCGGATCTCGTAGCACGTGGCCGGTACCTGGCCCGCGTGGGCGACTGCGCGGCCTGTCATACCGACCGCGGCGGCGCGCCCTATGCCGGCGGACATGTATTGCCGACGCCGTTCGGTGACATGGCGGCGCCCAATATCACACCGGATGCCGAGACCGGTATCGGCGATTGGAGTTTTGCCGATTTCCGGCGTGCGCTGCATGAGGGCAGGGCGCGCGACGGCAAACTGTTGTATCCGGTCTTTCCATACACCTCCTACACCCGTGTGACGCGCGAGGACGCACGCGCCATCTATGCCTACCTGAAATCGTTGCCGCCGGTGCATCGTCCCGATCGACCGGCGCATTTGCGGTTTCCCTACAGCCTTCGCAAGGGACTGTTGGCATGGCGCGCCCTGTATTTCGACGCCGGTGAGTTTCGTCCCGATCCGGACCGCTCCGAATCATGGAACCGCGGGGCCTATCTGGTCGAGGGGCTCGGCCACTGCAACGAGTGCCACACCACGCGCAACGGGCTCGGCGGCCTGGACGAGTCGCGGTTTCTGACCGGCGGCATGATTCCCGCCCAAGGTTGGTTCGCACCCGGGTTGAGCATGCAACCCGGCGGCGGCCTGGAGGGCTGGAGCCGTCGAGACGTGGTCGACCTGCTGAAGACCGGCCAGTCGGCGAAAGGCACGGTGGTCGGGCCGATGGCCGATGTGGTGCGCCACAGCACCCGGCACATGACCCGGTCCGACCTGGAAGCGATCGCGGTGTACCTCGAGTCCCTGCCGGTCCCGCCGCGCAGTGATGCCGGTACGGTGGCGCACGCGCCCGACCTGGACGCGGGTGGCGCGTTGTACGCGGACCGGTGCGCGTCCTGTCACGGCGATGACGGGCGGGGCGTGGCGGGTGTCTATCCGCCGCTGGATGGCAACACGTCGGTGACCGGCCCGGAAGGCGTGAATGCCATCCGCACCGTGTTGCTGGGTGGATTCGCGCCCGTCACCGCCGCCCATCCGCAACCGTATTCGATGCCGCCGTTCGCGACGCGGCTGGACGATGCCGAGGTGGCCGCCGTGGTCAATTACATCCGCCAGTCGTGGTCCAACCGGGCCGCGCCAGTGACGGCACAGGATGTCGGGCGCTACCGTTGGCTGCATTGAGATCGTGTGAAACAACGCCCGTCTGTTTCGCCTGCCATCGGACGCCTGGCGGGCGGTATGCTCGCGACGGCGATGGAATGTTTCACGAATCCTGGATCGACGACACGTGCCCGCATGACGAATGACGAAAAACGACAACCCGTGGGCGTGGCTCCCGCCGGCCGGGTGACGGACATCGATGTGGTGTCGGTGCAGTCGCAGGTGGTGTATGGCCGCGTCGGCAACAATGTGGCGGTGCCGGCGTTGGAGGCCATGGGACTGTCGGTGGCGGCGGTGCCCACCGTACTGCTCAGCAACACGCCGCATTACCCGGAAATGCACGGTGGTGCGGTGCCGCTGGAATGGTTCGCCGGATACCTCGGCGATCTTGCCGCGCGTGGTGCGCTGCGGCGCCTGCGGGCCATCGTCACCGGTTATCTCGGCAATGCCGGGCAGGCGCGGGCGCTTGCCTCGTGGGTACGGCGGCTGGCCGACGCCGGCTCGGACGCGCGTCTGATCACCGACCCGGTGTTGGGTGATCACGGCGACGGCGTGTACGTGGAACCGGAGCTGGTCGATGCGTACCGGCAGCGCCTGTTGCCGCTGGCGCACGGGTTGACCCCGAACGATTTCGAACTGTCACGGTTGTCCGGTCGCACGGCCACGGACTTGGCCGGCGTGGCCGCCGCAGCGCGCTCGTTGCTGCGCGGGCGCACGCGCTGGGTGGCCGTCACCAGTGCCGCGCCCGCCACCTGGCCGTGCGGGCGCATGCGGGTGGTGCTGGTCGATGCCGGCGGTGCCTGGTGCCTCACCCATCCGCATGTCGACGTGGCGCCGCGCGGCACGGGCGACCTGTTCAACGCCACCCTGGCCGCGAACTGGGCCGGTGGCATGGCCATCGTCGATGCGGCGGTCACGGCCTGCCGACGTGTGCTGCATGCCATGCGCCTGACCCGCGAGGCCGGCGTGGCCGAGCTGGTACTGCCGCGCGAACCGGCCTTGGCCGCCGCCGGGGACGTGGAAGTGGTGTCGCTGCCGGTGCGTTGAATCGCCCCGCGCTGCTTCCGCGTCTGCGCGGGCTTATCATGGGGACCCCATTCGAAACCGCCGGCAACCACCGGAAAGCATCCCGCCATGCAGGACTCCCAGGATACCCAGCCCCTCCATGACCGTCACGGCCGTTACGCGGCAGCATGCAGCGTGGACGACTTCCGCCACAATCTGGCCGTCGTGCATGAACGCATCGAGGCGGCCTGCCGCCGGGCGGGTCGCGATCCGGGCGGGGTGCGGTTGTTGCCGGTCAGCAAGACCGTCGCCGAGGACCGCGTTCGCCTGGCCTATGCCGCCGGCTGCCGCTTCCTGGGCGAAAACAAGGTGCAGGAGGCTCGCCACAAGGCCGAAGCCATGGCCGATTTGGCCGACCTGAAATGGTCCGTCATCGGGCACCTGCAGACGAACAAGGCCAAGTACGTGGCGCGCTTTGCCCACGAGTTTCAGGCCCTGGACAGCTTGCGCGTCGCCGAGACCCTGGACCGGCGCCTGGAGCAGGAAGGGCGTACCCTGGACGTGTTCGTGCAGGTGAACACCTCAGGTGAAGACAGCAAATACGGCCTGGCGCCGGAGGCCGTGGAGGCCTTCGTGCGTCATCTGCCGGCATTTCCGGCCCTGCGTGTGCGGGGGCTGATGACGCTGGCCGTGTTTTCCAGCGACGTGGACCGCGTGCGGCGGTGCTTCGCGCGCCTGCGCGAGCTTCGCGACCGCCTGCGCCAGGAGGCACCGGACGGCATCGTCATGGAGGAATTGTCGATGGGCATGTCCGGCGATTTTCCGGTCGCCATCGAGGAAGGCGCGACGGTGGTGCGCGTGGGGCAGGCCATTTTCGGCGCCCGCGCCGTGCCCGACACCCACTACTGGCCCGGCTGACGCTTCCCCGCCGGCCCGCGCGACGCGTCGCGCTTGGCGCTTTTCAGCCCCTGCGGTACGCTTTCCAGCCATGCTTTGACGGCGCCAGGCGCCGATTCGACGGACGATGACCGGTATGCCCGAAACCTACGAGCCCCAAGCGGTAGAGAGTGCCGCGCAGACTTTCTGGAACGATACGCACGCCTTCGAGGTGAAGGAGGATGCGGACCGGGAACCGTTCTACTGCCTGTCGATGCTGCCGTATCCGTCCGGCGCGTTGCACATGGGCCATGTGCGCAACTACACCATTGGTGACGTGATCAGTCGTTTCCAGCGCATGCAGGGGCGCAACGTGTTGCAGCCGATGGGCTGGGACGCGTTCGGTCTGCCGGCGGAAAACGCCGCCATCAAGCACGCCACCGCGCCGGCCAAGTGGACCTACGCCAACATCGAGAACATGCGCGGCCAGTTCAAGCGCATGGGCTTCGCCTACGACTGGTCGCGCGAATTCGCCACCTGCCAGCCGTCCTACTACGAGCACGAGCAGCGCATGTTCGTGCGCCTGTTCCGCAAGGGCCTGGCCTATCGCAAGAATGCGGTGGTCAACTGGGACCCGGTGGACCAGACCGTGCTCGCCAACGAGCAGGTGATCGACGGCCGTGGCTGGCGCACCGGCGCGGTGGTGCAGAAACGCGAGATTCCGCAGTGGTTCCTGAAGATTACCGACTACGCGCAGGAGCTCCTGGACGGCCTCGACGGGTTGACGGAATGGCCCGAGGCGGTCAAGACCATGCAACGCCACTGGATCGGCCGTTCCGAGGGGCTGGAAATCCGGTTCGACGTGGACGGTGCCGACCCGCTGACGGTATTCACCACGCGCCCCGATACCCTGATGGGCGTCACCTACGTGGCTATCGCCGCCGAGCATCCGTTGGCACAGATGGCGGCGGCGGATGATCCCGAGCTGGCGGATTTCCTGGAAAGCTGCAAATCCGGCGGCGTCTCCGAGGCGGAAATGGAAACCCAGGAAAAGCGCGGCATGGCCACCGGCCTGTACGCGGTGCACCCGGTCAGCGGTGAGAAGCTGCCGGTGTGGGCGGCCAATTTCGTGCTGATGGGCTACGGTACCGGTGCGGTGATGTGCGTGCCCGGCCACGACGAGCGTGACCGCGAATTCGCGCGTCGCTACGACCTGCCGGTGAAGATGGTGGTGGCCAGCCGCGCCGTTATCGACGCCATCAACGAACTCGGTCACGACGTGGCCGCCGGTGCTTCCAGCGACCCCATGAACGCGGCGCTTCATGGCAGCGCCACCGATGCCTACGACAAGACCTCGGCGGTGCGCGTGATCGACGAATTCGTCAACCGCATCGGCGAGGTCGAAGCCTACACCGAGCATGGCACGCTGGTGAACTCCGGCCCGTTCGACGGCATGGACTTCGAGCAGGCCTTCGAGGCCGTGGCCGCGTACCTGGAGAAAAAGGGCAACGGCCGGCGCAAGGTCAATTGGCGCCTGCGCGACTGGGGCGTCAGCCGGCAGCGCTATTGGGGCTGCCCGATTCCCGTCATCTACTGCGACGACTGCGGTGCGGTGCCGGTGCCAGAGGACCAGTTGCCGGTGGTGCTGCCCGAGGACGTGGCCTTCAGCGGCGTGAAGTCGCCGATCAAGGCCGATCCGGAATGGCGCAAGACCACGTGTCCCGAATGCGGCAAGCCGGCCGAGCGCGAAACCGACACCTTCGACACCTTCATGGAGTCGAGCTGGTACTACGCGCGCTACACCAGCCCGGGCGCCGCCACGCAGGTGGACGAGCGCGCCGACTACTGGCTGCCGGTCGACCAGTACATCGGCGGCATCGAGCACGCCATCCTGCACCTGCTGTATTTCCGCTTCTACCACAAGCTGCTGCGCGACGAGGGCCTGGTCGACAGCGATGAGCCGGTACGCAACCTGCTGTGCCAGGGCATGGTGATCGCCGAAACCTTCTACCGCGAGAACGGCGACGGATCGCGCGACTGGTACAACCCTTCCGATGTCGACGTCGAACGCGACGAGCGCGGCCGCATCACCGGCGCCACGCTCAAGGCCGACGGCAGGCGCGTGCAGATCGGTGGCGTCGAAAAGATGTCCAAGTCGCGCAACAACGGCGTCGATCCGCAGGTCATGATCGACAAGTACGGCGCCGATACGGTGCGGCTGTTCTCGATGTTCGCCGCTCCGCCGGACCAGTCGCTGGAATGGAGCGACGCCGGTGTCGACGGCATGGCGCGTTTCCTGCGCCGTTTCTGGCGTGAGGTCACCACGCATGCCGCGCAGCCGGACCATCCCGAGGTCGATTCGTCGGCCCTGGATGCCGACCAGAAGACACTGCGTCGCCAGTTGCACGAAACCATCCGCAAGGTCGGCGACGACTACGGCCGCCGCCACAACTTCAACACCGCCATCGCCGCCCTGATGGAACTGCTCAACCACGTCACGCGCTTCGATGACATGAGCGACCAGGGCCGGGCGGTGCGTCACGAGGCGCTGGATGCCATGGTGCTGATGCTCAACCCGGTCACGCCGCATGCCTGCCACGCGCTGTGGCAAACCCTGGGGCATGCCGAGACGCTGCTCGAGGACGTGCCGTGGCCGGCGGTGGATGCGGCGGCGCTGGCGCGCGACAGCGTGAAGCTGGCGGTGCAGGTCAACGGCAAACTGCGTGGCACCATCGAATTGTCCAGCACGGCAAGTCGGGAAGATGCCGAGCGCCTGGCCCTGGCGGTACCCGCCGTGCAGCCATTCGTGGAGGGCAAGACGCCACGCAAGGTGATCGTCGTGCCCGGCAAGATCGTCAATATCGTGGTATGACACACCCATGAATCGGATCACGCGCATCGTCATCGTGGCTGCGGTCACGCTCACCGTGGCCGCCTGCGGCTTCCACCTGCGGCGCAGTGCCAGCTTGCCGCCGGGTATGCAAAAGGTGTTTCTGTCGGCCTCCGGAAGCCGTGAGTTCCGGCGCGAGCTGGCGCGCGCGTTGGCCGCTTCCGGCAGCACGCTGGAGGAAACCCACGGGCCGGGTGTTGCCGAGATGCGGGTGTCCAAGGCCGATTTCAGCAGCGACGCGCTGACGGTGTCCGGTCAGGGCCGCATCAACGAGTACGCGGTGCGCTTCCATGTCGAGTTCGAGGTGGTGGACGACCAGGGCGCGACCCTGGTGCCGCACCAGGAGATCGACATGTCGCGTGAATTCACCTACGACCGCGGCCAGGCCGTGGGCCGTACCGCGCAAATCGAGGTGTTGAAGAAGTCGTTGCTGCAGGACATGGTCGGCTCGATCATGTTCCGCCTGCAGGCGGTGGGCGAGAACAACGCCCCGGTTCCGGCCGCCAGCGCGCCGACCGGTACCTGACCGGCATGCCGGTCAGGCCCGACCAATGGCAGCGGCAGCTGGCCGCGCCGGAGCTCAAGCCCGTGCAGCTGCTGGCCGGCGAGGAGTTGCTGGTGCTGGAAGCGGCCGACGCGCTGCGTTCGCGGGCCCGCGAACTGCAGTATGCCGAGCGTGATGTCATCGACGTGCAGGCGCGTTTCAACTGGGACGACCTGGCACGCGCCGGTGCCGGCATGTCGCTCTTCGCGACCCGGCGCGTGATCGACCTGCGCCTGCCCAGCGGCCGCCCCGGGCGCGAGGGCAGTGCCGCCATCAGTGCCTGGTGCAAGGATCCGCCGCCGGACACGTTGTTGATGATCACCTGCACCGAGTGGTCGAAGAAACACGAGGGCGCCTGGACGCGTGAACTGGACAAGGTCGGCGCGATGGTCGTGTTCCGGGCCCCGCGGCTCAACGAGTGGCCTCAGTGGATTGCCGCCCGTCTTTCCTCGCGCGGCATCCAGGCCACGCCGGACGCCGTGGCACTGCTGGCAGAGCGGGTGGAAGGCAACCTGCTGGCGGCGGCACAGGAAGTCGACAAGCTTGTCATGCTGCACGACGGTGGCCGCCTCGACGCCGCCACCCTGGAGTCGCTGGTCGCCGACAGTTCGCGTTTCGACGTGTTCAAGCTGGCCGATGCCGCCTTCGGCGGTGATGCTGCGCGGGCGCTGCGCATTGTCGAGGGCCTGGAGGCCGAAGGCGAGGAACTGATCGCCCTGATGGGCTGGATCGTCAATCAGCTGGAATTACTGCTGCGTCTGGCGCTGGCGCGCGACTTTGCCGCCCAGGCCAGCACGGAACGCCTGTGGCCGGCGCGCCAGCAACTGTTTCGCGGCGCGCTGCGTCGCGCACCACGCGCCCATTGGCAGCAATGCCTGGCCCGTGCGGCGCGTATCGACCGCATGGCCAAGGGGCGCGCCGCCGGCAACCCGTGGCGGGAAGCGCAACGCCTGGTATTGGCGATCGCACAGCCGCGACGCGTCGGGGCCGGAGCCACCTCGTGAGACCGCTGGCCATTTTCGGCGGCACCTTCGATCCGGTACACGTGGGTCATCTCAGCGTGGCCTGGGAGGCCTCCGAACTGCTGGATGCCGAGGTCCGCCTGGTGCCTGTCAACGTGCCGCCGCACCGCCCCGCACCCCGGGCCAGTGCCGCACAGCGCGTGGCCATGCTGCGCGCCGCGTTGCGCGGGCAGGATCGATTACGCCTGGACACCCGGGAACTGGACCGCGAGGGGCCGTCCTACAGCGTTGACACCTTGGCCGGCCTGCGCCGCGAACAGGGCGAGCGGCCGCTGATCTTGCTGCTGGGCATGGACGCGTTCAACGGCTTGTCCAGTTGGCATCGCTGGCGCGAGCTGTTCGGCCTGGCCCATGTGGGGGTCCTCAAGCGCCCCGGCGTCGAGCGGGCCTTGCCAGTCGGGCTGGGGGCCGAGGTCGCACCGCGCCGCACCGGCGATGTCGCCGCCTTGCACGCCGAAACGACCGGCCGGGTCGTCGAACTGGATGTGACCCCGCTGGAGGTATCCGCCACCCGCATTCGCCAACTGCTGGCCGAAGGCCGCGACCCACGCTACCTCTTGCCGCCGGGCGTTTTCGACGATGCGGCGGTGCTGGCGCCGTACCGGTAACCGTTCCTACGTGGGCGCGCTTCGCGTCGGGCGGCAGGCGTGGCGTCGGACCGTTATAATAGCGACAACCCCTTGTCATTCCAGGTATCCGCATTTGGCCAACTCGACCCAGTCCGCCCGTTCCACCGAACCCACCGGCGACGATTCGTTGCGCCAGCGCGTGCTGGAGGCACTGGATGATCTGAAGGCGCGTGACGTGCGCGAGATCGACGTGCGCGGCAAGACGTCCATCGCCGATACCATCGTGGTCGCGTCGGGCACCTCCACGCGCCATGTGAAGTCGATTGCCGACGAGGTGGTCCGTTTCGCCAAGCAGGCCGGCGTGTTGCCGCTGGGTGTGGAGGGCGAGCAGGAGGCCGAGTGGGTGCTGGTGGACCTGGGCGACATCATCGTGCATGTGATGCTGCCGCGCATCCGCGAGTTCTACGGCCTGGAACGGCTCTGGACCGTCGGCGATGCCGCCGACGATACGCCGGGGGCCGTGGACGACGACGAGACGCGCGGCTGAGCCCCGCGCGGTCGGGTCTCCGGTCAGACAGATATCGTGCATACCCGCATCGTGGCCGTTGGCGAGCGCATGCCGGCATGGGTCGCGGAAGGTTTCGCCGAATACCGCAAGCGCCTGTCGCGGGAACTGCCGCTGAAGCTGGTGGAAATCAAACCCGGTGCGCGCGGCAAGGGCCGCGACGACCGTCGCGCCGTGCTTGACGAAGGGGCAGCGGTGTTGGCGGCGGTTCCACGCGACACGCAGGTGGTCGCGCTCGATGGCCGCGGCAAGACCTGGAGCAGCGAGCAGCTGGCCACCCGCCTCGAGGACTGGCGCATGGCCGGACGCGATCTGGCATTCCTGATCGGTGGGCCGGACGGGCACGCACCGGAGGTGCTGGCACGGGCCGACCAGCGCTGGTCGCTGGGGCCGCTGACGCTGCCGCACATGCTGGTGCGACTGGTCCTCGCCGAGCAGCTGTACCGCGCCACCACCATCATCGCCGGCCATCCTTATCACCGTGCCTGAATCGCACGCGCGGGTGTGTCCGCCGCAGCAGGCCGGTTATCCTTGGGGTTTTGCCTGTCGGAGTGCGCATGCTTTATCTGGCCTCGAAATCGCCGCGCCGGCGCGAATTGCTGGGGTTGCTGGGCGTGTGTTTCCAGCCGCTCGACGTGGACGTGCCGGAGCAACGCGCGGCGCGCGAAACGCCGCGCGAGTATGTGCATCGCGTGTCCCTGGACAAGGCGCGCGCAGGCCTGGCGATGGTGGCCGACGATGCCCACGCGCTGGTGCTGGCCGGGGACACCGAAGTGGTGCTGGATGATGAGGTTTTCGGCAAGCCGGCCGACCGCGACGACGCCCGTGCCATGTTGCGCAAGCTGTCGGGGCGCGAACACGAAGTGGTGTCGTCATTGTGGCTGCTGTCCCGGCAACGCGAGGAGGGCACGCGGTGTGTCTCGCGGGTGCGTTTCGACACCCTGGACGACACCGTTCTGGACGCCTACCTCGATACCGGGGAGTTTCACGGCAAGGCGGGTGGCTATGCGATCCAGGGGGCGGCGGCCGCGTTCATCGCCCATCTGGCGGGCAGCCATACCGCCGTGATGGGCCTGCCGATGCGCGAGGCCGCGATGTTGCTGCGCCGCTTCCAGGCGTGGCCGGCGTGACGCGGCGCATCGACAGGTTCGGCACGCAACGGCTATAAATGGACCATGACGGTGTCGCTGGTGACGCTGTCACGGGAGACACCGGACCGGCACGTGGGGCCGGTCGTGCGCGGGGTGCCACCCCGGCGCGATGTGGAGATACGGGTGAGCGAGGAAATACTGATCAATGTGACGCCGCGTGAAACGCGCGTGGCCAAGATTGAAAGCGGCATGCTCCAGGAGGTGCATGTCGAGCGTGTGCGCCGACGCGGCTACGTGGGCAACATCTACAAGGGGCGGGTGCGCCGCATCATGCCGGGCATGCAGGCTGCGTTTGTCGACATCGGACTGGATCGGGCCGCGTTCCTGCACGCGTCAGACATCGTGCAGCCGCATCCGCAACCGGAAAGCGACGACGGGTCCGGTGGCAGTGAGGCCGCCGGCACGCCGGCGTCGGGCACCACGCCTTCGATCAGCGAGCTGGTCCACGAGGGACAGGACATTGTGGTGCAGGTGATCCGCGATCCCATCGGAACCAAGGGCGCGCGCCTGTCGGCCTACCTGTCGATTCCGTCGCGGTACCTGGTATTGCTGCCGTACGCGCACAACCTCGGCGTATCGGCGCGCATCGAGGACGAGCAGGAGCGCCAGCGCCTGAAGGATATTCTTGTCGGCCTGCTCGGCGACGACCCGCCCGGCTATATCGTGCGCACCAATGCCGAGGGCCAGTCGCGTGACGCGCTGGCGTTCGATGTCGATTACCTCGGCCGCGTGTGGCGGGTGGTGCAGGCCAACATTGCCGCGGCGAAGGTCGGCCACTGCGTCTACGAGGAACTGTCGTTGCCGTTGCGCATGCTGCGCGACCAGTTGCACGAGGGCGTGGACAAGGTGCGTGTGGACTCGCGCGAAACCTGCGACAAGGCGCGGCACTTCGTGCACAAGTTCATGGCCGATCTGGACGACCGCATCGAGCTGTACGACGACGAGCTGCCGATCTTCGAGCTGTATGGCGCCGAGGACGAGATCAAGCGCGCACTGAACAAGCAGGTGCCCTTGAAGTCGGGCGGCTCGCTGGTGATCGACCAGACCGAGGCGATGACCACCATCGATGTCAACACCGGTGGTTACCTGGGCTCGCGCAACCTGGAGGAAACCGTCTACCGCACCAACCTGGAAGCCGCGCAGGCCGCCGCCCGGCAGCTGCGCCTGCGCAACCTTGGCGGCATCATCATCATCGACTTCATCGACATGATGGACCCCGAGCACAAACGCCAGGTGCTGCGCATGCTGGAAAAGGGCCTGGTGCGCGATTTCGTCAAGACCACGGTGTACCCCATGTCCGCGCTGGGCCTGGTGGAGATGACCCGCAAGCGCACCAGCGAGAGCCTGGAACGCCAATTGTGCGAGCCGTGTCCGATTTGCAGCGGCCGCGGCACATTGAAGACCGCCGAGACCGTCACCCACGAGATTTTTCGCGAGATCACCCGGGCCGTGCGCCAGTTCGATGCCGAGAAACTGATGGTGATGGCCAGTCCGCGCGTGGTCGACCGCATCGTCGAGGAGGACTCGGTGGCCCTGGCCGAGCTGGAGGAATTCATCGGCAAGGACATCAGCCTCCACGCGGAGGAGCAGTACACGCAGGAGCAGTTCGATGTGGTGCTGCTGTAACCGCATCGAACTGCTCCTGCGCCATGCATTGATGGGCGTCGTGATCCGGGTGGCACGATGAATGCACGGTGGCGCCAACACCTGCGTCGCGTCTGGTTCGGGGCGGGTAGTACGTTGGCGGTACTGGCCATCGCGTTGGCGGCGCTGATGGCGCTGGCGCAACTGTTGTTGCCGTTGCTGGCACGCTATCCGCATCGCGTGGAACGGCTGCTGGGCGAACGCCTGCATCAGCCGGTGGCATTCGCGTCGATGGAAGGGCATTGGCAGCCGTCGGGGCCGTTGCTGGTGCTGCATGACGTGCGTATCGGACAGCGTGACGGCAAGCCGGCCCTGAGCCTGCCATCGGCCCACGTCAAGCTGGATTTCGGCGCCCTGTTCTGGCCCTCGCGGCACTGGGTCAACCTGAGCCTCGACGGTTTGCGGTTGAGCCTCCTGCGTGACACCCACGGGCAGTGGCAGGTGGCCGGTTTCGGGGCTGCGGGGCACGAGGGTGCCGGCAAGGTGCGCCTGGCCGACTTGCCGGGCAATCTGTGGCTGAACGATCTGGATCTGGACATCATCGACGCCGCCACGGATCGCCACTACCAGGTACACGCCGGGCCGGTGCGGCTCAGCAACGACGGCCGGGCGCTGCGTTTTGCGGGGTTGCTGCGGCGGGGAGACAATGCACGCGGCATCCGTTTCAGCGGGCACGTGGCCGACGACGGCAACCGGGGGCAGCTGTGGCTGGCCGGGCGCGGGGCCGATTTCGGCGCCATGCTGGCCGACGCCGATCTGCACGGCTACGGTGTGCCGTCGGGCAAGGGCGACCTGGCGCTGTGGCTGGATTGGCGACAACAGCGATTGACCGGCCTGACCGTGCGCGCCGACCTGCACGATCTGGCGGTGAAAGCCCCGGACCGGGCCATCGACGTGGCACGTTTGAAGGGGTTGTTCCAGTATCGGCGCGAGGGTGAGTGTGCGCGCATCGTGTTTGCCCCGGGCGATCATGGCGGGGCGCGCGTCGAACTGGACGGCATCGGCTCGGATCGGTTGCGCGTGGGCGCGGCGGCGCGCGATCTTGATCCGGCCGGCTGGCTGACCCTGGCCGGTGCGCTTCCGCAGCTGCCGGATGGCGCGAGTCGATGGCTGGCGGCGGCCGGGCCGACCCTGCACGTGGTCCGCGCCAACGCGCAGTGGCGCCAGGACATCGGGTTGCAGCAATTGCAGGCACGGTTCGACCATTTGACTTTCACCACGGCCGACGGCGTGCCCGGCGTCGACCACGTGCACGGTACCGTTCTGGGCGACGCCGACGGCTTGGCGTTGCTGCTTCCGGAACAACCGCTGACGCTGGACTTTGGCGACTTGTTTCGTCAGCCGTTGGCATTCAGCGGGTTCGGTGGCGACATCGGTGCCTGGAAGCGTGGCACCGATTGGGTCATCGGCACCGACAGACTGGATTTTCGCAGCGATGCGGTGACCGGTCATCTGCGTGGTACGGCACGCCTGCCGGCGGCAGGTGGCGCGCCATTCGTGGATGTGTATGCCGGCCTGGATCACGCCGACGTGGCGCAGGCCAAGCTGTTCTGGCCGGTGGCGACGATGTCGCCTTCGGCGGTGCATTGGCTGGATCACGGACTGGTCGGCGGCCAGGTGGATGCGGCGCAGGTGGTCCTGCACGGCAACCTTGCCGACTGGCCGTTCAAGGCGCACCAGGGGCGTTTCGAGGCGCGGGCGGAGATATCCGGCCTGACGTTGGATTACCTCGACGACTGGCCCCGGGCCACCGACATCAAGGCGGTCGCCCATTTCGTCGATGACAGCATGCTGGTGGAAGCCACGGCAGGGGAAACCCACGGCGTGGAGGTCGACAAGGCGGTGGGAAGCATTCCCGATTTCGGTCATTCCGAGCTGGTGTTGAATGTGGCCGGTCACGGCAAGGGGCAGGACCTGCTGCACTTCGTCACCGCCAGTCCGCTCGGCAAGTCGCAGGCCGATGTGCTGGCCGGCTTGCAGTTGGGCGGGCATGGCGATTTCGATTTTTCGCTGCTGGTGCCTCTGTCGGAGAAGGCGCCGGACAACGCTTTGACGTTGGCCGGCACGGCGCGCCTGGACGGTGTCGATGTCGACAATGCCGATTGGGGTCTGCATCTGGCCGGTCTGCACGGGCCGCTGCGTTTCAGCGAGGCCGGCTTGTCGGCAACGGACCTCGCGGCGACCATGCAGGGGCGGCCGGTCACGCTCGGCATGGACATCGGCCACGTGCCGGGGCGTCCCGATTGGCCGGTGCGGGTGAACCTGCGTGGCCGTTTCACGCTGGCCCAGCTGCTGGAAGGGCGCGAGTCGCTGCAGGACCTGACCGCGCTGGGCCAGGGCAGCGCCGATTTCAACATCGGCTTCCATGTTGACCATGGTGCATCCAATCCGGTTCAGCGCAGCGAGGTGCTGACGGTTCGCTCCGATCTGCGCGGCATGGCCCTGAACCTGCCGGTGCCGCTCGACAAGGCGCCGGCGCAGCGGTTGCCACTGACATTGCAGCTGGGCCTGCCCTTCGACGAGGCACGCCTGGATCTGTGGCTGGGCACGGGCGTGCACGCCCGTGCGCGCATTCCGACCGAACCCGGCCGGCCGGCGGCCGTGGATGTGATGTTGGGTGGTACCGCGCCGGCCGCGGCGCTGCCGGACAAGGGCATTCGCATCCGGGGGCACGCCCGGCGCCTGGATCTGTCCGGGTGGGTCAAACACGCCATGTCGTATTCCAAGGCATCGGACAGCAACGAGGTGCCTGCCATCGATGTGGACCTCGTCGCCGATGAGGCTGAAATATTTGGTGAAAATTTCAATGACTTGAAGATAAAACTTCAACCCGAATTGAATCAGCTCGATCTGTCCTTGGATGGTCCCGGCATGAAGGGTACCGCCAGCGTGCCGCTGGCTGACCTGGACAAGCGTGGCATCGTCGCACGCTTCGACCACCTGTATTGGCCCAGTCTCGACGAGGATACCGACGCTGGCGACAACCAGCGCCCGGACCGGGGCGAGCTGGTTCGTATTCCGACTCCGCAGGAAGCCGCGGCGGTGGGGATCGCGCCGCAGTCGCTGCCGCCGATGCATCTGTGGATCGGTGACCTGCGCTTCGGCGATGCCCACCTCGGCCAGGCCCGACTGGAGACCTGGCCGACCGGCGACGGCCTGCATGTGGACCTGCTGCGTACCCAGTCGCCGTATGTACACATGGCCGCCAACGGTGACTGGACCGGCACCGCCGAGGATAGCCACACGCACATGACCATCAGTTTCAGCGCCAAGAATCTGGGCAAGATGCTGGACGCGTTTGGTTACGAGGGCATGTTCGTCGGTGGTGAGACGCGTGCCAGCCTGGATGCGACCTGGCCCGGCGCACCGTCCTCGTTCGAGCTGGCCAATGTCGAGGGGCTGCTCAAGGTCGACATCGGCAAGGGCCGTGTGCCCGAGGTCAAACCGGGCATGGGGCGTCTGTTTGGCCTGATGTCCATCGCCGAATTGCCGCGACGCCTGAGCCTGGATTTCGGCGACGTGTTCGGCAAGGGGTTCGGTTTCGACGCCATCACCGGCAGCTTCCATTTCCATGACGGCAATGCCGATACCGATGATTTTACCGTGGAGGGGCCGGCAGCCGACATGCGCATCAAGGGACGAGTCGGTTTCCGGACCCGCGATTACGACCAGCATGTACTGGCCATTCCGCACGTCGGCAACAGCCTGCCGGTGGTGGGTGCCGTGGTCGGCGGGCCGGTGGGCGCGGTGGCCGGGCTGGCGGTGCAGGGCCTGTTGGGCAAGGGACTCAACAAGGCGGCCAGTGCCCGCTACCACATCACCGGCTCATGGGACGATCCACAGATCAAGCTGGTGGAAAAGCATGTGCCGCACATGGAGACGCCGGCGGCCCGTCCGGCGCCGGCCGCGACTTCGACGGCACCGGCGTCGTCCGCGCCGGTGGTGGTGCCGCGGCCGGCCGCATCGATATCCGCGCCACCGCCTGCCGACGGTGGGTAAACCCTTTAAGATGGCGCGCCCGGCCCCCATCATGGGAGGCAGTTCCCTGAGGTATACCCGATGGATTCATCGCTAGCCATTGCCGAAAACCGCCTGCTGGTGCCGGGCGGCCTGGCCGTCGCCGACCTGGAGCGCGTGTTTGCGCGCCTGACCGGTCCGTCTGTCGACGCCGCCGACCTGTATTTCCAGCATTCGCGCAGCGAGTCCTGGGTGCTCGAGGACGGCATTGTCAAAAACGGCAGCCATGCCATCGAGCAGGGCGTCGGCGTGCGCGCGATGTCCGGCGAGAAGACCGGATTTTCCTACTGTGACGACATCGTTCTGCCGCAGTTGCTGGAGGCGGCCGGTGCCGCGCGCGCCATCGCCCGTGACGGCAACGGTGCCGGCAAGCCGCTGGCGATGACCCGCGTGAAGGCGCTGTATCCGGCCATCGACCCGGTGGAGACACTGCCCAACGAGGACAAGATTGCCGTGCTGCGCGAGGTGGATACCTGGGCGCGTTCGCGCGACACGCGCGTCAAGCGGGTCGTGGTCAGCCTGGCGGCAACGCTGGACACGGTGCTGGTGGCGGCCTCCGACGGCACGCTGGCGGCGGACGTGCGCCCGCTGGTGCGTCTGAACGTGCAGGTCATAGCCGAGCAGGGCGGTCGGCGCGAACAGGGGTTCGCCGGTGGCGGCGGCCGCTACGGCTACCGCGAGCTGCTGGACAACGGGCGTGCCCGCGCCTTCGCCGAGGAAGCCGTGCGCGTGGCGCTGGTGAATCTGGAGGCGGTGGACGCGCCCGCCGGCACCATGCCGGTGGTGCTGGGCCCGGGCTGGCCGGGTGTGCTGCTGCACGAAGCGATCGGGCATGGCCTGGAGGGTGATTTCAACCGCAAGGGCACCTCGGCCTTCGCCGGTCGCTTGGGCGAGCGCGTGGCGGCTCCCGGCATCACCGTGGTCGACGACGGTACCCTGGCGGGCCGGCGTGGCTCACTGTCGGTGGACGATGAAGGCACGCCCACGCATTGCACCACGCTGATCGACGATGGTGTCCTGGTCGGCTACATGCAGGACAAGCTCAATGCGCGCCTGATGGGCATGCAACCCACCGGCAACGGTCGTCGCGAGTCGTTCGCGCAGCTGCCCATGCCGCGCATGACCAACACCTACATGCTGGCCGGTGAACGCGACCCGGCCGAGATCATCGCTTCCGTCGACAAGGGCCTGTATGCGGTCAATTTCGGTGGCGGCCAGGTGGACATCACCAATGGCAAGTTCGTGTTTTCCGCCTCCGAGGCCTACCTCATCGAGAACGGCAAGGTGACGCGGCCGGTGAAGGGCGCCACCCTGATCGGCTCGGGTCCCGACGTGCTGACGCGGGTGTCCATGGTGGGCAACGATCTGGCCCTGGACGAGGGTGTCGGCGTGTGCGGCAAGGATGGCCAGAGTGTGCCGGTGGGCGTGGGCCAGCCGACCCTGCGTGTGGACGCCATGACCGTCGGCGGCACGGCCTGACACGGCGTGGTGACACGAATCGCGGTCGCCGGCGCTTGCGGTGTCGTGCGCGTCGGCTTGGGGCAAGGGCCGGTTCAGAGCGTGCGCAGGAAACGCAGGATCTCGCGCGCCGCATGTGGCGGCTTGTCGCGTTTGCGTTCGTTGCGCGCCTGGCGCACCAGGGAGCGCAGGTGCTGGCGGTCCAGATCGGGATGCTCGCGCACCAACTCCTCGATGACCGCGTCACCTTCTTCCAGCAGCCGCTGGCGAAGCACTTCCAGGCGCTGCAGCGCGGCCGCCTCGCGACGTTGCTGTTCGCGGTTTTCGCCCAGCATGGCCAGTGCGACATCGAAGGCCCCTTCGTCCTGGCGCCGCATCAGCTTGGCCAGGTACGCCATCTGGCGCTTGCGCGCCACGTGTGCGGTGATACGACGCACGTTGTCGATTTCCGCACGCACCTCGTCGGGCAGGTCGAGCTTGTTCAGCCGTGTCGGCGACAAGGCGACCAGCTGGCCGGCCAGATCCAGCGTGGCCAGCGCGTCGCGTCGCTGCTGGCTGCGGCTCGGGCGAAGGTCGTCGTCATGTTCGGTTTGGTCGCGCAAGGCTCTGGTCCGTGGAAGGCGGCCATCCATTGTCGCGTATTCGCTTTTTCCATGCATGCACTCTGACAGGTAATTGACGGTCATGAACAACATCACGTCCCCGAACGACACCACCCGGGAAGAGTTGGACCGCTTGGCCACACTGGCCGGCGACGTCATCAAACGCGCCCGTGCCGCCGGTGCCAGCCAGGCCGAAGTGGCGGCCAGCATCGATACCGGGCTTGCCGTCAACGTGCGCCTCGGCGAGGTGGAAACGGTCGAGCACACGCGCGACCGCGGCTTCGGTCTGACCGTGTATTTCGGTCAGCACAAGGGCATGGCCAGCACGGCCGACCTGCAGCCGGATTCCATCCAGGCGACCATCGACCAGGCCTGCGCCATCGCCCGACACACCGAGGACGATCCTTGTGCCGGCCTGGCGGATCCGGAGCGCATGGCCGACACGGTTCCCGAACTCGATCTGTGGCATCCGTGGGACGTGGATGTGGAGCAGGCCATCGAGCTGGGCCGGACGATCGAGTCGGCGGGGCGCGACATGGACGGTATCACCAACTCGGAAGGTGCCTCGGTGCAGGCCGGATCGACCCTCGGCGTGTACGCCAACTCGCACGGTTTCGTCGGCACCGAGAAGGGCACCCGCCACGGCATGTCGTGCGCGCTGATCGCCGGCAGTGGCGACACCATGCAGCGCGACTACTGGTATGACAGCGTGCGTGCGGCCGACGATTTCATGGATCCGCGCGATCTCGGCCGCAAGGCCGCCGAGCGTACCCTGGCGCGCCTCGGTGCGCGTCGCCTGGACACCCGTCAGTGCCCGGTGTTGTTCGCGCCGGAGGTGGCGCGGGGACTGATCGGACACCTGGTCGCGGCGGTCAGCGGCGGCTCGCTGTACCGCGAGGCCAGTTTCCTGCTCGATGCCCGCGGCCGGCAGGTGTTTCCATCATGGATGTCGATCATCGAACGGCCACTGCTGCCGCGGGGACCGGGCTCGGCGGCCTTCGATGGCGAGGGCGTGGCCACGCGCGAGGCGCCGCTGGTGGTTGACGGCGTGCTGTCGCGTTACGTCCTGGGCAGCTACTCGGCGCGTCGGCTTGGCATGCAAAGCACCGCCAACGCCGGTGGCGTGCACAATCTGGAGCTCGGGCATGGCGACGACGACTTCGACGGCATGTTGCGGCGGCTTGGCACCGGCCTGCTGGTGACCGACGTGATGGGGCAGGGCGTGTCGATCATCACCGGCGACTACTCGCGTGGCGCCAGCGGCTTCTGGGTCGAGAACGGCCGTGTGGCCTACCCGGTGCAGGAGATCACCATCGCCGCCAACCTGCGCGACATGTTCGCCGGCATCGTGGCCGTGGGCGCGGATGTGGACCGGCGTTCCCGGATCATGACCGGCTCCATCCTGGTCGAGCGCATGACGGTGGCGGGCGAGTGACCCGGCGCCGGCCACGGCGTGCCCGGCCGGCGGGCGCTTGACAAACGATCGGCCGGTGGCTGAAAGTCGAATTCTCATTCCGAGGGGAGCATTCGCATGAGCGTACCGCAGCACGACATGCCGGCCGGCCCGCCGGACGGCCACGGAGACGGCGGCATGCCCTCGGCCGACGAGTGCACCTGGGGCATGCTGGCCCATTTGTCGGCGCTCATCGGGGCGCTGGTCACCGGCACGTTCGGCGGCTGGGGCTGCTTTCTCGGGCCACTGATCGTGTGGTTGGTCAAGAAGGACACCATGCCCTTCGTCAATGCCCAGGGCAAGGAAGCACTGAACTTCAACATCACCATCGCCATCATCCTGCTGATACTGGCGGTGTTTTCCGTGCTGACATTGGGCCTGGGCCTGTTCCTGACCATTCCGCTGTGGATCATCATCGGCGTGTACTGGCTGGTATGCACCATTCTCGCCGCCGTACGGGCCAATCGTGGCGTGGCCTACCGTTATCCGCTGACGTTCCGGTTCCTGCGCTGAGAGCGTGCACGTGGCCGCCGCGGCCCACGCGCGGTGAGCACGGATTTTCCGACAGGAGATATGCCATGAATACCCCGACCGACCAGATGCCGCCATCACCACCCCCGCAGGCCGCGCCGCCTCCGCACCCGCCGGAGCCGCCGGTGACGCCCGATCCGGCACCGGGGCACGCCGAGGACCGCAACATCGCCATGTTGTGTCACCTGTCGGGCCTGCTGTTGAGCGTCGTCGTACCGCTGGTGGTCTGGCTGGCCTACAAGGATGTCGCCGCCAAGCGTGACGTGGTGCGCGAGGCCAAGGAGGCGCTGAACTTTCAGATCACGGTGCTGATCGGCTACGTGATCTGCTGGGTACTGGCCTTCATCCTGATCGGCATGGTGCTGTTCTGGCTGCTGTGGGTGGCGAACCTGGTGTTTTGCCTCGTCGCCGCCAGCCACGTCAGCCGCACCGGCACCTACCGCTACCCGTTCTCGTTGCGGCTGGTGAATTGATCCGCACGACCCTGCAAGGGTGTCTGCTCCGCCGGGGCATTTGAATACCTTACCTTGAAAAACGCCCGATCACGGTGTGCAGGAGCGCTGGAAGGCGCGATCACTCCGGCCGCAGGACACGCCATTTTCCCGCGTTGCCGGTCGCGCCTTCCAGCGTTCCTACAGGGGACCTCGAAAAACCATGCTTTTTTGTGGGAGCGGCTTCAGCCGCGATGGCGAGATACCCGCAAGTACGGATCGCGGCTGAAGTCGCTCCCACAGATCGATGTCGAGTATCCGGTTTTTCGAGATCCCCCACAGGGTGATGACGAACCGATTCAGCCGGGGCTTCGTCAATGCATACGTTGCGCGGCAAAGCGGGCCAGTGTCGCCAGCAGGCCGGCGGCGTCGCCCAACGGGCGGATGGCTTCCAGCGCGGCCTCGGTCAGTTCCTGCAGATGGCGACGTGAGGCCTGCATGCCGAGGATGGCCGGAAATGTCGGCTTGGCCTGCGCGGCGTCCTTGCCGACGGTCTTGCCCAGGATGTCGGTGGCGCCTTCCACGTCCAGCATGTCGTCGCGCACCTGGAAGGCCAGACCCAGCGCGTTGGCGTAGCGTTCCAGCATGTCCAGCACGCCGGCATCGCGACAGTTGCCTGCCACGGCGCCCAGTTGTACCGAGGCGCGGATCAGCGCGCCGGTCTTCTGGGCGTGCATGCGCTCCAGGGTGGCCAGGTCCAGTTGCGTGCCCACGGCGGCGAGGTCCAGTGCCTGGCCGCCGGCCATGCCGGTGGAGCCGCAGGCGGTGCCCAGCATGCCCAGCATGCGCACGCGCGCGCCGGCCGGATTGGCGGTGTCCCGCGCCAGGATCTCGAATGCCAGTGCCTGCAAGGCGTCACCGGCCAGGATCGCCATGGCTTCGCCGAACACCACATGGCAGGTTGGATGTCCGCGACGCAGGTCGTCGTCGTCCATGGCCGGCAGGTCGTCGTGGATCAGCGAGTAGGCATGCACCAGTTCCACCGCGCAGGCCGGAGCATCCAGCGCCGGGCCGGTCTCGCCGACCGCCGCGCCGGCGGCGTATACCAGCAGTGGGCGCAGACGCTTGCCGCCGCCGAGTACGGCGTAACGCATGGCATGATGAAGCTCCGCGGGCGGGTCGACCTGCTCCGGCAGAGTCTGTGCCAGCACTGTGTTGGCACGGGCGATCAGGGCCTTGATGCGGTTGGTGCCGTCGGAATCCGTTTCAGTCGTGGTCTTCAAGGGGGCGTGCGCTGTCGGGGTCTTCGGGATCGAGCAGCAGGCGAACGCGAAGTTCGGCCTGTTCCAGCGTGCCTTGGCAACGGCGGAACAGCGAGATGCCGCGCTCGAAGGACTTCAGCGATTCGTCCAGGCTGAGGTCACCGCCTTCCATGCGCTCGACAAGCGCCTCCAGCTCGTTCAGCGAGTTCTCGAATTCGGCCATGCGCCGGTCGTCGCCGTCGGCCGACGCCGGCTTGTCGGGGGATTTGCTCATGGCGGGAAAAGTACTGCACGTGGCGGCGGGAAGCAATCGGCCGACGCCCGTGCAGGTCACCGGTTCAGGGCGTCATCATCAGCCTGAATGAGGGGTCGGAACGGGCGCCATGTCGGCTGGCGGCGCAGCCTTCGGAACAGCTCCCGGCCAGTGTCGGTCTGCCACAGGTCGGCGACAGCCAGGAGCCGACCGTCGGCATCGCGGATCAGTGGACACAGGGGCCGCAACCACGGGGGAATCCCGGCTTCCTGGTAAAGCAGACGCAGGCGGCGGTGGTGGACGCTGCCGGCCGGACGCAGTGTGATGCCGGTTTCGCCCAGCGTCACCCGCAGTCGGGGTGGCGGGGTGTCGGTGTCGCGCGCTTCGTCCGGATGCAGCGCCAGGATGCCGCCGGACGGCAGTTGCAGCGGCTCGCCGTGCCAGTCGCGCTGCCAGGGGCCGGATGGCGCGTACAGCGGCGGATGGGCGTGCAGACGGCCGCGCCACAGATGCACGGCCGTGCCTGGCCAACGTACCAGCGGTACGCGGTCGGGCGCGGCGTCGCGGATCTGGCGTTGCAGTTGCGCGCGCTGTCCCAGGCTCGGCGCCGACAAGCCTTGTTCGTACAGCCAGCGGTCCAGGACCGGCCCTTGCAGGGCCGGATGCAGGGTCTGCCATCCCGTCGCGTCAAGCGGCTGTCCTGGTGCCGTGCGCAATGCGTCGAGATGATGGCGGGCGCGGGACTGAAGGTAGTCGTCGGCCTGGGCGCTGAGCCGCGCCGCGTGGGCGATGGCACGTGCGGCGTTGGGCCAGTGCCGGTACAGCCGCGGCATGACGTCGGTGCGCAGGTGGCTGCGCGCCAGTTCCGGGGCACGATTGGCTGGATCGTCCAGGCATTCCAGGTGGTGTTCGTCCAGGTACTGTTGCAATGCCGTGCGCGGCGTGTCCAGCAGCGGTCGCCACAGCCGGCCCGGACCGAAGGCACGCGATGGGCGCATGCCGGCAAGGCCTTGCGGGCCCGCACCACGCAACAGTTTCAGCAGCACGGTCTCGGCCTGATCGTCGCGGTGGTGGGCCGTGACCAGCCATTCCCCCGGGCGCATGGCGTCTGCCAACGCGGTGTAGCGCGCCTCGCGTGCGGCTGCCTCGATGCCGCGGCCGTCGGGCGTCACGCGTACCGGACGGAGGTCCAGCGGCACGTCCCATTGCCGGCATGTGCGCTCGCACCAGCGTGCCCAGTCGTGGCTGTCGGTATGCAGGCCGTGGTCGACGTGAATGGCGCGCAGGCTGTGTCGGCGCGCCGGGTCCAGGTGCGCCAGTGCGTGCAGCAATGCCGTCGAATCCGGACCGCCACTGTAGGCCACGCACAGCGGTGCGTCGGTATCGACCAGGGCTTGCGCGAGGGTCCGGCTAAGCGCGCTCCCGTGCATCACTTGCCGCGTGGCTTGGCACGCACGTAGATCACGCGGGGGCGGCCCTCGCCGGGACTGCGACGCTCGATGTCGAACAGGGGAATGGCGCTCATCAGCTCGCTGAGCTTGGGATAACCATAGCTGCGCGAGTCAAAATTGGGGCGTTGCTTGGTGATGATCGATCCGACTCCGCCCAGTGCGGCCCAACCGTCGTCATCGGAGGCCGCATTGATGGCATTGCGCAGCAGGTTGACCAGGGCCGAATCCTGTTTCAGCTGGTCCGGCGTGCGACGTGAGATGGGTGGTTCCTCGTCGGCATGGGCACCCAGGATTTCGGTATAGATGAACTTGTCGCAAGCGGCCACGAAGGGGGCGGGCGTCTTTTCCGCGCCGAAGCCGTAGACGGTCAGGCCCGATTCGCGGATGCGCGCGGCCAGACGTGTGAAGTCGCTGTCGCTGGACACAATGCAGAAGCCGTCGAAGCGCCCGGAGTAGAGCAGGTCCATGGCATCGATGATCATGGCCGAGTCGGTGGCGTTCTTGCCACGGGTGTAGCCGAATTGCTGGATCGGCTGGATGGACTGCTCCAGCAGTTGCTCCTTCCAACCCTTGAGATGCGTGCCGGTCCAGTCACCGTAGGCGCGTTTGACATGCGCGGTGCCATACTTGGCGACCTCGGCCAGCAACCCCTCGGCCAGCGAGGGCTGCGCGTTGTCCGCGTCGATCAGGACCGCCAGCTTGGCGGTGGCTTCGTTGGCCATGGGCGGTACTCCCGGGAATGGTCCAGTGATGGTAACGCGCACTCACCCGGGGCGCCTCACCACACGCCGTCGTCACGCAGGTGCCGGCGCAGTGTTCGCATGCCGGTGTCGGGCGGGAAGCCGCTCCAACGGTCGACCAGCTTGCCATGGCGGAATACATAAAAAGTGGGCATGGCCCAGTCATCCAGCATCGACCACTCGTGCTTGTTCCAAGCGACGTGGATGGGCTGGCCGGGAAACTCATTGTTCCATTGCCGAACATCGTCCAGCTGTTCGCGCGGATCGGCGAGCCAGACGGCATGTTCACTGAACAGGGATTTCAGCTTGGGATCGGCGGCAATCGCACGCGCCGCATCCCTGGAGAAATGGCATGACGCAACCACCACGATGCGTGTGGATGTTGTCAGGTCGAAGGTACGTCGCGTCATGCTCCGGCCATCGGATCGCAGGGACAAGGCCGTAGGCTGGCCTGGCGGTAGTGTGGCCGGCTCGTGGAAGGTCGGTAGCGGGGAGACAGGCAGGGAGGGATGTCGTTGCGCCAGAACCCGGGCCTGACGGAAGTGGCGGGTGCGTACCAGTGCCTGGTACAGAGCCATGTAACTGGTATCCGTAGCAATGCCACGTCGGTCCATTTCAGTGAGGTCAGCACGCAATTGGGCGATGTGCGTCGCGTTTGGCACGTGGAAGATGACATGTTCGGCGGCGCGCTTGATCAGACGTAAGTCCGGTGCACTGGCTTCGATCAGGGCGTCCCGTGTCTGATGACGAGTGAACAGGCGGTCGTAACGATGACTGATGGCGACGGCCAGTTGCGTGGCCGGCAGGGAAGCGTCGGACTTCCACATGAGCAATTTGTCGAAATCCTGTTCGACGGGGGTTTCGGAGCAGGTCTTGGGATCGCACCCGCGAGTTCTGGCGGCGAATCTTCGCTCCCGCCGACGACGGCGGTATTCGGCCGGCGACAACCCCATCCCGTCCGCAAACGCTTCCACTCCGAACAGCGACAATAATTTGACGATCTGGGGATGGGTGAGTTCGCTTTTCAGGTCATCGAGCGGGAAGCTACCTAATCCATGGGGTCCGAAGACCAGTCCGGCCAGGAAGCGCTTGCGGGCACCCGGCGACAGCGCGCCGAGTGGGGAGGCGTCCATGTCGAGGCCATGCAGGTAACGCTCCAACGCCCGGGGTGACCGGATGGTGGCCGTGGCGGGAGTCGGTGGTTGGGCTGTCGTGGTTGCCGCCGCCGGCATGGTGGCCAGGAACAGGGCAAGGGCGACGGCCGGCATGGCGTTTGTCCTTATTCCTGCCAGCTGCCGTAGCGGCGCAGGCGCTGGTAGCGTTGTTCCAGGAGGTCGGGGACCGGCAGGGCCTGGAGTTCGTCCAGCTGGCGGACGATGACGGCCTTGAGCCGCACGGCCATCGAATGCGGGTTGCGGTGGGCGCCGCCCAGCGGTTCGCGGATGGTCTTGTCGATGAGTTCGAGTTCCATCAGGCTCGGCGCCGTCAGGCCCAATGCGCCGGCAGCGTCCTTGGCCTTGGCCGCATCCTTCCACAGGATCGAGGCGCAGCCTTCGGGGGAGATCACCGAGTAGATCGCATACTGCAGCATGTTGATGCGGTCACCGTAGCCGATGCCCAGGGCGCCGCCGGATCCGCCTTCACCGATCACGGTGACGACGATGGGGGTTTCGAGGTCGGCCATTTCCAGCAGGTTGCGGGCAATCGCCTCGCTCTGGCCACGTTCTTCGGCACCGATGCCGGGATAGGCGCCGGGCGTGTCGACGAAGGTGATGACGGGCAACTTGAAGCGCTCGGCCATTTGCATCAGGCGCAGGGCCTTGCGGTAACCTTCCGGACGCGGCATGCCGAAGTTGCGCCGCACCTTGTCCTTGGTGCTGCGTGCCTTCTGGTGGCCGATGATCATGACGGCGCGGCCGTTGATGCGGCCCAGGCCGCCGACGATGGCGGCATCGTCGGCGTACATGCGGTCGCCGGCGAGCTCGTGGAACTCCTCGCACATCACCTGGATGTAATCCAGCGTGTACGGCCGTTGCGGGTGGCGCGCCATCTGCGTGACTTGCCACGGCGTCAGATTCTTGAAAATTTCCGCGGTCTTGGTCTTCAGCTTGCCGCGCAGGCGCGAGACCTCCTCGTCGATGTCGAACGCCTGGCCGTCACTGGCATTGCGCAGCTCGTCGATCTTGGCGGAGAGCTCGGCAATGGGTTGCTCGAAATCGAGAAAGTTGGGATTCATCGCGTACGCTTGCAAAGCATGAAAGGGGACGATTATAGCCCAGCACCACCGGTCAGTTGGGACGCGCCAGGCGCAATTGGGCGTCGGTCACACCGGGCAGGGCGCGCAGGGCACGGATCAATTCGGGGCGGGCGTGCACGCGCCATGCCTCACCGAGGTCGATGTCGGCGCGGGCCAGGTGGTTGTGATATCCGCTGAGCCGGAGCGCGGTATGGCCACCGCGATAGCCGTCGAGAGCCTGACGCAGGCGCTGCGGAAAGTCCGGTCCGACGCCGTTGAGATGAACGCGAAGCAGACGTGCGCGTGTTTCGCAGGCCTCCTCCAGCGGATATACGCGCTTGGCGCGGACCTGGTAGCCACCGGAAAAGCTGTCGATGCCGAGGCCGCCTTCGACGACCAGCAAGGCGTCCTGGGTCAGCAGGTGTGCGTAGTTGTCGAAAGCTTCGCGGAAAAAACTGACCTCGATGCTTCCGGTCTCGTCCTCCAGGCGTGCGAAGGCGGCGGTATCGCCACGCCGGCGCACGGCCACCACCATCCCGGCCACCGTCCAGGGCGTTTCCGGTGCGCGCCGGAAACGGCTGCCCTCGTCATCGCCGCCGCGTGGCGTCGGCGGCTGGTAGCGTTCGATGATTTCGCCCATGGGACAGGTCGCCAGTTGCGCCATCACGTCGCGCCATGGTTGCGTGGGGTGACCGGACAGGTAATGGCCCAAGGTGTCGCGCTCGCCGGCCAGGCGCTGCTCGAGTGGCCATTCGGCAACCTCCGGCAGGTCGATGACGATGCGCCCCGCCGGCCCGCCACCGGAGGCGCCGAACATGTCGTTCTGGCCGGCGCTGGCATTGCGCTGATGCTGCTCGGCGGCCTTGGCCGCGCCAGGCAATTGCTTGATGAGGCTGGCACGGTTGGAGGCCAGGGCATCCAGCGCCCCGGACAGAATCAACGCTTCCAGGGTGCGTTTGTTGAGCCCGCCGGCATGCACGCGCAGGCAAAAATCGGCCAGGTCACGGTAGGGACCGCCGCTGCGGCGCTCCTCGGCGATGGCTTCGCATACGCCGCGTCCGACGCCCTTGATGGCACCCAGTCCGTAGCGGATCTGGTCGGGTTGGACGGCCTCGAACATCCACTGCGAGCTGTTGACGTCCGGTGGCAGCACGTCCAGCCCGATGGCGCGTGATTCCTCCAGAAAGATGACCACCTTGTCGGTGTTGTCCATGTCCGAGGAAATGGTTGCGGCCATGAATTCGGCCGGGTAGTGCGTCTTCAGCCACGCGGTCTGATAACTGACCAGGGCGTAGGCCGCGGCGTGGGACTTGTTGAAACCGTAGCCGGCGAATTTTTCCATCAGGTCGAAGATGGCGTCGGCCTGCTGTTGCGACAGGCCGTTCTTGGCCGCGCCTTCGGCGAAGATGGCGCGGTGCTTGACCATCTCGGCGACTTTTTTCTTGCCCATCGCACGGCGCAGCAAGTCGGCGCCGCCGAGCGTGTAGCCGCCGACGATCTGCGCCATCTGCATCACCTGC
>CAZMKO010000005.1:0-62223 GCA_964566965.1 uncultured Rhodanobacteraceae bacterium | reverse complement strand
TCGGCGGCGCGGATGGCGTCCTCGTCGTGTTCGACCACGATCACCGTGTTGCCGAGGTCGCGCAGCCGCGTCAGCGTGCCCAGCAGGCGCTCGTTGTCGCGCTGGTGCAGGCCGATCGAGGGCTCGTCGAGCACGTACATCACGCCGACCAGGCCGGCGCCGATCTGGCTGGCCAGGCGGATGCGCTGGGCCTCGCCGCCGGACAGCGAGTCGGCGTGGCGGTCCAGGGTGAGGTAGTCCAGGCCCACGTCGACCAGGAATTTCAGGCGCTCGCGGATTTCCTTGACGATGCGCGTGGCGATGTCGCCGCGCCAGCCGGGCAGCTCCAGGTCGCGGAAAAATGCCAGGCTGGCGCCGATGGCCCAGGTGCCGATTTCGGGCAGGTTGTGGTCGGCCACGAACACGTGCCGCGCCGAGCGGTTGAGGCGCTGGCCGTCGCAGTCGGGGCAGGGCTTTTCGGCGATGTAGCGCGACAGTTCCTCGCGCACGGCGGACGACTCGGTCTCGCGGTAGCGCCGCTCCATGTTCGGCACGATGCCCTCGAAACGGTGCTCGCGGGTGACCTTGCCGCCGCGTTCGGTGAGGTACTTGAAGGCGATCTTTTCCTTGCCCGAGCCGTACAGGACGGCCTTCTGCACCTTGGCCGGCAGCTCGTTCCACGGCGTCTCGACATCGAAACCGTAGTGCTTGCCCAGCGACATCACCAACTGGAAAAAGTGCGCGTTGCGCCGGTCCCAGCCACGCACCGCACCGCCGGCCAGCGACAGCTCCGGATGCCGCACCACGCGCTCGGCGTCGAACACCTGGCTGACGCCGAGGCCGTCGCAGGTGGGGCAGGCGCCGATGGGCGAGTTGAACGAGAACAGGCGCGGCTCCAGCTCCGGCAGCGCGTAGTCGCAGACCGGGCAGGCGTAGCGCGAGGAGAACAGTTGCTCGGGCGTGTCCGCGTCGTCCAGGTCGGCGACCACGGCCAGGCCCTCGCCCAGGCGCAGCGCGGTTTCGAACGACTCGGCCAGGCGCTGCTTGAGGTCGGCACGCGGACGGAAGCGGTCCACCACCACGTCGATGTTGTGCTTGATGCGCAGGCCCAGTGGTGGCACCGCGTCCAGCTCGTACACCGCGCCGTCCACGCGCACGCGAACAAAACCCTGCGCGCGCAGCGCCTCGAACACTTGCACGTGCTCGCCCTTGCGCTCGCGCACCACCGGCGCCAGCAGCATCCAGCGTTTGCCCTCGTCCAGCGCCAGCGTGGCGTCGACCATCTGGCTCACCGTTTGCGCCGCCAGCGGAATATCGTGGTCCGGGCAGCGCGGGATGCCGGTGCGCGCGAACAGCAGGCGCAGGTAGTCGTGGATCTCGGTGATGGTGCCGACGGTGGAGCGCGGGTTGTGCGAGGTCGATTTCTGCTCGATCGAGATCGCCGGCGACAGGCCCTCGATGGCGTCCACGTCCGGCTTTTCCATCATCGACAGGAACTGGCGCGCGTACGAGGACAGCGATTCCACGTAACGGCGCTGGCCCTCGGCATAGATGGTGTCGAAGGCCAGCGACGACTTGCCGGAACCGGACAGTCCGGTAATCACGATCAATTGATCGCGCGGCAGGTCCAGATCGATGTTCTTGAGGTTGTGGGTGCGCGCACCGCGGATGCGGATCTGGCTCATGGCAGGGGAGTCCGGGGACGAAACACCCTCGAAATGGGGCGGATCGGACACTATAACAAGACGCCGCGACCGCGCGGATACGTGTCGTGGTGTCACGGGCTGCGACCGGCCGCGGGGCTGTGGGACAATCGGGGCGGTGCCGCGCCACGGGTGCGGATGAGGGCACGGGAGGGAGCATCGGTGACGGACATTCGGAAGGAACACGCCGGCGTGTCGCGCCCGGGGTTCTGGTGGGCCTTGTTGATGGCGTTCGTGTTGTCGAGCGTGGGGGTGGTGGTGTCGTTCTTCGCCGCCTTGGCCATGGCAGACCTCAATGGCACGGCAGGTGTGTTCGCCGTGCTCTCGCTGGTGCACATCGCCGTCTGGACCTGGGTATGTGTGCGGTTGGTGCGCCGCGGCGCCCGTGACGGGGCGGCCGGGGTGGTCGCGGGCGTGCTGTTGATGATCGTGGCGGCGATCGCCCTGGTGGCGTATGTTCTTGCCAACATGCGCCTTGGAGGGTTTTGAGCATGCCCAGCGTGTACGACATCAAGCCGCGTTTCCAGGCCCTGCTGCGGCCGCTGGTGCGGCGCCTGGCCGCCGCCGGCATGACCGCCAACCAGGTGACCGTGGCCGCCATGCTGATATCGCTGGTGGTGGGGCTGATCGTGGGCCTGGCCGGCGGGACGCAACGCTGGGTGTGGGCACTGCTGCCGCTGTGGTTGTTCGTGCGCATGGCGCTCAATGCCGTCGATGGCATGTTGGCACGCGAGCACGGCCAGGCGTCCGATCTGGGCGCGGTGCTGAACGAGCTGGGCGACGTGGTGGCCGATGCCGGCCTGTATCTGCCGTTGGCGTTGACCGGGTGGTTCGGGTTGTGGCCGCTGGCGGTGTTCGTGCTGTTGGCGGTGATGACCGAGATGACCGGCGTGATCGGCGTGCAGATCGGCGCCTCGCGCCACTATGAAGGCCCGTTGGGCAAGAGCGACCGGGCCCTGGCGTTCGGCCTGCTGGGCCTGCTGCTGGCAGGGGGGATGCCGGTCGGGTGGTGGCTGGATGCCGTGGTCTGGTTGCTGGCCCTGCTGTGCGCGTGGACCGTGTACCACCGCGCCCGCGCGGCGCTGCACGAGCGGGCGGGATGACGTTGCTTGCACGCCGGCGGCCGGCATATGCGGCGGCGCTGGCCTGGGGTGTGGCGGAGGCCACGCTGTTCTTCATCGTGCCCGATGTGTTGCTGACCCGTGTGGCCCTGCGCGACCGCCGGCGCGCGCTGGTCGGCTGCGGCCTGGCCGTGCTCGGGGCCATGTTCGGCGGGATCGTGATGTACGCCTGGAGCCTGCATGACCCTGCCCAGGTAGGGGCGGCCCTGCTGCGGGTCCCGGCGGTCGGTCCCGACCTCATGACGCAGGCGGACGAAGCCATGCGGCAGCTGGGCGGCTTCGGCATCGTGGCCGGCGCATTCCAGGGCGTGCCGTACAAGCTGTTTGCCGCCCAGGCCGCGGCGGCGGGCCTGTCCCTGCCGCTGTTGCTGGCGGTGACCATTCCCGCGCGCGGCCTGCGCTTCGTGCTGACGGTGCTGGTCGCGCACGCGGCGGCGCAATGGCTGCGCGCTTGGGCAGGCTGGCGGGCGGTATCCCTGGCCTGGTGGTTGGTGTGGATCATCGTGTACGTTGTGTACTGGTCGCGGTTCGGGTTTTGATGAGGGCTGGTTTTGACGGGGTTCGCAGCCCCGGTGGAGGAGGCATGCTTGAATCGATCGTGGCACGGTCGCTGACCGGGTTCATCCATCTGCTCACCGGCAGTCGCGCGCTGTGGGATGCCGAGCCGGTGCCGGGGCGGCGCGTGTATTACGGAAACCATGCCAGCCACGGCGATTTCGTGCTGCTGTGGTCGGCCCTGCCGCCGGCGCTGCGCACGCGGGTGCGGCCGGTCGCCGCGGCCGACTACTGGCGCCATGGCGCCTTGCGCCAGTACCTGATCCGGCGCGTGTTCAACGGCGTGCTGATCGAGCGTGACGCGGCCCGGCGCCACGAGGATCCGGTGCGCACCATGGTCACCGCCATCGAGGACGGTTCGGGCCTTATCCTGTTCCCCGAAGGCACCCGCAACACCGGCGAGGGCGTATTGCCGTTCAAGAGCGGCCTGTACCATCTGGCCACGCAGTGCAAAGGCCTGGAGATGGTGCCGGTCTGGCTGGACAACTTGAAACGGGTGATGCCCAAGGGCCGGGTGATTCCGCTGCCGCTGTTGTGCACGGCGCATTTCGGCGCACCGTTGCAGCTGGCCGAGGGCGAGGACAAGCAGCCGTTTCTGAATCGCGCGCGGGCCGCGTTGTTGGCCCTGGCGCCGGAGGAGGTGGCGGCATGAGTTCGCAGGCGCAGGCGGTATGGTTGTTCGTCGGTATCGGTGGGGTGCTGGTGCTGGCCACGCTCATCGGCCGGGTGCTGGCGGCGCGCGCCGGCGCGGACCATCGCGCCACCATCGACAACCTCAACGCGCGCATCAATGCATGGTGGGTGATGGCGCTGCTGGTCGGTCTGGCCTTCGTGTTCGGGCGGGTCGGTGTGCTGGTGCTGTTCTTTCTGGTATCCCTGCTGGCGCTGCGGGAGTTCGTGACGCTGCTGCCGACCCGGCGCGGCGACTACTGGGCGCTGGTGGCGGCCTTCTACGTGGCGCTGCCGCTGCAGTACCTGTGGGTGGGCATGGGCTGGTATGGCATGTTCTCGGTGTTCATTCCGGTGTACGCGTTCCTGCTGCTGCCGATCCTGGCCGCCATGGGTGACGACACCACGCGTTTCCTGGGGCGGGCGGCCAAGGTGCAGTGGGGTCTGATGATCAGCGTGTTCTGCATTTCCCACGTGCCGGCACTGATGGCGCTCGACATTCCCGGCTTCGCGCACCGCAACCTGTTGCTGATCGCGTTCCTGGTGGTGGTGGTGCAGTCCTCGGACGTGCTGCAGTACGTGTGGGGCAAGCTCTGCGGCCGCCATCGCATCGCGCCGGCGCTGTCGCCGTCAAAAACCTGGGAGGGTTTCCTTGGCGGCGTCGCCTCGGCCAGCCTGCTGGGCGGCCTGCTGTGGTGGATCACCCCGTTTTCGTTCTTCCAGGCCGTGGGCATGGCGCTGGTCATCTGCTTGATGGGCTTCCTGGGCGGCCTGGTGATGAGTGCCATCAAGCGCGACCGCGGCATCAAGGACTGGGGCCACATGATCGAAGGCCACGGCGGCGTGCTGGACCGGCTGGACTCGGTGTGTTTCGCCGCGCCGGTGTTTTTCCACGTCACGCGGTATTTCTGGACCTGAGTCCCGACTGTTGCGGCGGCTTGCCTCGGCGGCGGTGTTGCCGCTAAAATCGCGGGTTCGCAATTGCGAAAACACCATAGAAGAACGACAGAAGGGTCAAACCATGTACGCAGTCATCAAGACCGGCGGCAAGCAGTACCGCGTGATGCAGGGCGAATACCTGCGCGTGGAAAAGCTCGACGCCGACGTGGACGGCACCGTCACCTTCGACCAGGTCCTGCTGGTGGGTGAGGGCGAAAACGTGACCATCGGTGCGCCGTTGGTCGAGGGCGCCACCGTCAGCGCCAAGGTGCTGAGCCACGGCCGTGGCAAGAAGGTCCGCGTGATCAAGTTCCGTCGCCGCAAGCATCACATGAAGCGGCAGGGCCATCGTCAGCATTACACCGAAATCGAGATCACCGGCATCACCGGTGGCAAGGCATAACGAGGAGCAGCAGCCATGGCACATAAAAAGGGCGTAGGCTCTACCCGCAACGGTCGCGACTCCAATCCGAAGTACCTGGGCGTCAAGATCTACGGCGGTCAGGCCATCGAGGCCGGCAACATCATCGTGCGTCAGCGCGGGACCAAGTTCCACGCCGGCAACGGCGTCGGTCTGGGGCGCGACCACACGCTGTTCGCGCTGGTCGACGGCAAGGTCAAGTTCACGACCCGTGGTCCCAAGGGCCGCAAGTTCGTCGACGTCGTGACGAACTGATCGACCGGATGCTTCCGGTTCACGGCAAGGCCCCGTCATTGCACGGGGTCTTGTTGTTTTTGAGAGGTGAGCTGCGAGGAGCGAGGGACGAGAGCGGGATTGCGGCAGCGGCCCGGCCCCGGCGTCCCCCGGCTTCCTGCTTCGACGGACGAGCAGACTCGAATATTCGCCCTGATCCGGGTTCCGGGCCAACCTATTCGAGCGCGGCCTTATACTCCAAGCTCGGCGCAGCCTCCACCGCGTCGCCCCTCGCCCCTGATTCCTCGCCCCTCACACCATGAAATTCGTCGACGAAGCCCACATCCACGTCAAGGCCGGCAACGGTGGCAACGGTTGCGTCAGCTTCCGACGCGAGAAGTACGTGCCCAAGGGCGGTCCGGACGGTGGGGACGGTGGCGCCGGTGGCTCGATCTGGCTGGTCGCCGACGAGGGGCTCAATACCCTGATCGATTTTCGTCACCAGCACCACTTCAAGGCCGAGCGTGGGCAGGACGGCATGGGCAGCGACCGCTACGGCAAAGGCGGCACGGATCTGGTGGTGCGGGTGCCGATCGGTACCGTGATCACCCATGTTGAAACCGATGAGGTCATCGGCGACCTTACCGTGCACGGCCAGCGCTTGAAGGTGGCCCAGGGCGGCAAGGGCGGTCTGGGCAACATCCATTTCAAGAGCTCGGTCAATCGCGCTCCACGCAAGGCCACGCCCGGCACGCCCGGTGACGAGCGCGAGCTGAAGCTGGAACTGAAACTGCTGGCCGACGTGGGCCTGCTGGGATTTCCCAACGCGGGCAAATCCACCTTCATCCGCGCCGTTTCGGCCGCCACCCCGCGCGTGGCCGATTACCCGTTCACCACCTTGCACCCCAACCTGGGTGTGGTGCGCAGCGGCCCGGATGCCAGCTTCGTGATCGCCGACATTCCCGGTCTGATCGAAGGTGCGGCCGAGGGCGCGGGCCTGGGCATCCAGTTCCTGAAGCATGTGGCCCGTACCAGCCTGCTGCTGCATCTGGTGGACGTGGCCCCGGTGGATGGCGGCGATCCGGTGGAGCAGGTCCGCGCCATCGCCCGCGAGCTGGAGCAGTACGATCCGCAGCTGCTGGAGCGTCCGCGCTGGCTGGTGTTCAACAAGTCCGACATGCTGGACCCGGAGACCCAGGACGCGGTCGTGGGTGACCTGTTGAAGCGTTTGGCATGGGACGGACCCTGGTTCCTGATTTCCGCCGGCTTGCGCGAAGGCACGCGCGAGGTGTGCAACCGTGTGCAGGCGTTTTTCGATGCCGAGCGGCGCCGGCAGCGTGACGAGGCGTCGCCGGACGACGACTCGCGGTGGCGTGAGGGCGGGTGAGCCCGCTTTGGGCTGCGGGTTTCGTTGTGGTATGGGTTTGAGGGTGGCCTGCGGCCATGGGGTGTGGCGGTATACTTCTTGATTGCCCGTCCGCCGCTGCCTGAGAGGGTTCCGTGGGTCAGCCCACACCACGCCATACGTCGTTTTTTTTGTAGGAGCGGCCCATGGCCGCGATCCGATCTAGCCGCAAACCACGCGATTTCCCGCATCACCGGTTCGCCTGCAGGGCAGGCTCCTACGCGTGGGCATCATTGGCACCCCATCGCTGGTGCTGGCGCCCGGGCTCCTCGGCAGGCGGTGGAGCGTGGAGGATCAGGCCCGCAGGGTGCGACACCCGCCGCCAGGCGGATAATCAATACCCATGCCGTCACACCCCATGGCCGCAGCCCACCCGACAGACCACACCCCCTCCCCGCAGACATGAAAAAACCGGCCGCGAGGGCCGGTTTTTCGTGTGCCTGCGGCACGGTTCGGGATCAGTCCAGACCGTGGATCGCGGCGTTCAGGCGGCTCTTGTGGCGGGCGGCCTTGTTCTTGTGGATCAGGCCGCGCGAGGCGTGGCGATCCAGCAGCGGCACGACGCTCTGGTAGGCTTCGGTGGCGGCCGCCTTGTCGCCGGCCTCGATCGCCTTGACGACCTTCTTCAGCGCGGTGCGCACCATGGAACGGGCGCTGGCGTTGCGCTGGCGGTTCTGCTCCGACTGGCGCGCGCGCTTCTTCGCGGACTTGATGTTGGCCAAGGGATGACTCCGGATTCGATGATTGTGGGTGGAAAAGGACGCAATTATGCGCCCTTGCGCCAGTCGAGTCAACGGGTTGCGGGTGCCCTGAGCCGGGTCGGGCGAGGGGGCGTATCCGCCGGCGCCGGTGTCCCTTATGCTTGACGGCTGATTTGTGCGGGTTTCGGGCTCCGTGAAAAAACCGACGCTGCTGAGCGGGCTGCTGTCTTTCAGCTCCATGACCATGATCTCGCGCGTGCTGGGACTGGCGCGCGACATCGCCATCAACGTCACTTTTGGCGCCTCGGCGGCCACGGATGCCTTCTGGGTGGCCTTCCGCATTCCCAATTTCATGCGCCGGCTGTTCGCCGAGGGCTCGTTCTCGACCGCTTTCGTGCCGGTGTTCACCGAATACCGGCGCACGCGCAGCCACGCCGAGCTGCGCGAACTGGTGGCGCGGGTGTCGGGCACGCTGAGCGCGATTCTGCTGGTGATCGTGGCGCTGGGCCTGATCTTCGCGCCGCGGGTGGTGACCGTGTTCGCACCGGGCTACATTGGCGACCCGGCCAGCGTGGCGACCACCACGCATCTGTTGCGGCTGACCTTCCCGTTCCTGTGGTGCGTGTCGGTGGTGGCGTTGATGGCGGGGGTGTTGAACAGCCTGCACCGCTTTGCCATGCCGGCGTTGACGCCGGTGATTCTCAACCTGTGCATGATCGCCGGCGCGTTGTGGCTGTCGCCGTTGCTGGACACGCCGATCCTGGCGCTGGGCTGGGCGATCCTGATCGCGGGCATCGTGCAGATCGTGTTTCTGGTGCCGTCGCTGCGCCGGGTCGACTTGTTGCCGCTGCCGCGTTGGGGCTGGCGTCACAGCGGGGTGCGCAAGATCATGCGTCTGATGCTGCCGACGCTGCTGGGCTCCTCGGTGGCGCAGGTGAATCTGCTGCTGGACACGGTGATCGCCTCATTGCTGGTGACCGGCTCGCAGACCTGGCTGGCGCAGTCGACCCGTTTTCTGGAGTTGCCGCTGGGCGTGTTCGGGGTGGCGCTGGGCACGGTAATCCTGCCGGCGCTGTCGCGACGCCATGTGGATACCGACAGCGCCGGCTTCTCGCGCGCGCTGGACTGGGGCATGCGCATGGCCCTGGTGGTGGCGCTGCCGGCGATGGTGGCGTTGTGGCTGTTGGCCACGCCGCTGGTGGCGACGATGTTCCAGCATGGCCGCTTCACGGCGTTCGACACGCACATGACCACGCTGGCGATCCTGGCATTCGTGTCCGGGTTGCCGGCCTACGCGCTGGTCAAGGTGCTGTTGCCGGCGTTTTATTCGCGCCAGGACACGCGCACGCCGGTGAAGGCGGCCGTCGTGGCACTGGTGGCCAACATGCTGTTCAACGTGGTTTTCATTCTGCTGCTGTATCACCTGTGGGCCCCGCGCGAGGCCGCGCAGGCCGGCGTGCTGGCGGGTATCGCGCGCGTGCCGGGCCTGCACATGGGCATGGGCATTGCCGGCGCGCTGTCGTCCTACCTCAACGGTGCCTTGTTGTGGTGGTGGTTGAGACGTGCGGGGGTGTATCAGCGCCAGCCCGGCTGGTTGCGGCATCTGGGCCGGGTCGGACTGGCCTGCGTGGCGATGGCCGTGGTGCTGGGCGTCGGGGTGCATTACTGGTCGCACTTCACCGAGGTGGCGTTCTGGACCCGCGTGTGGCATCTGGCAGTGCTGGTCGCGGCCGGTGGCGCGACCTATGTGGCGGTCATGTACGCGGCCGGATTCCGCCTGCGCGAGTTGCGGGGGCCGGTGGATGTCTAGGCCCATCACGCCGCCGCCGCCGGTCGCCGTGGCGGGCTTTGGCCTGATCGCGATGTTGGGCTTCCTGTCGGCGGTGACACCGTTGTCGATCGACATGTACCTGCCCAGCCTGCCGCGCCTGGCCGATGAGCTGACGACGTCGTCCTCGATGGCGCAGATCAGTGTCAGCACGTTTTTCTTCGGGCTGGCGCTCGGCCAGTTGCTGTACGGGCCGCTGTCGGACCGTTTCGGAAGGCGCCCGGCGCTGCTGCTGGGTTTCGGCCTGTATCTGGCGGCCAGCCTGGCCTGCGCCTTGACCCGCAACATCGAGATGCTGATCGTGGCGCGCGCGGTGCAGGGGCTGGGTGCGGCGGCCAGCCCGTCGGCCGGGCGCGCGATCATTCGCGATCATTGGTCGGGCAACGCCGCCGCGCGCGCGATGTCGTTCGTGATGATGGTGATGAGCGTGGCGCCGCTGCTGGCCCCGTTGCTGGGTGCGCAGATCCTGGTCTGGCTGGGTTGGCGCGCCATTTTCTGGGTGCTGGCCGGCTTCGCGGTGCTGTCACTGGGCATGGTGCTGCTGGGCCTGCCGGAAACCAACGGGCCGGCCCGGCGCGGCAACGTGCGCATGGCGTCGGTGTACCGCATCTACGGTCACGTGCTGGTCGATCCGCGTGCGCTGGCGTGGCTGGTGTGCGGCGGGCTGGTGTCGGCCTCGATGTTCGCCTACATCACCAGCGCCCCGTTCCTGTACATCCGCCATTTCGGCGTCGACGCGCGTCTGTTCGGGTTTTATTTCGGCTTCAATATCGTCGGCATGGTGGTGGGCAACCTGATCAACGGGCGTCTGGTCTCACGTTTCGGGTATCGACGCATGATGGGTTGCGGCACGTTGGTGCTGCTGCTGGCTTCGCTGGTGCTGGCGGTGGGCGCGGCGGCCGGCGTGGACAGCTTGGCGCTGATGGTGGTGTGCCTGTTTTTTGCCGTGGGCGTGGTCGCGATGGCCAGTGCCAACGCGGTGACCGGGTTGCTCGATTTGTACCCGCACAATGCGGGCGCCTGTTCGGCGTTGTTCGGGCTCGCCCAGTACGGCCTCGGCGCGGTGGCCGGCTTCGCGGCCGGGGCGTTCTATTCGGGAACGCCGGCGTCGATGGCGTCGATCATGGCGGTGTGCGGCGTGGTGGCGTTTGCGGCGTACCTGGCGTTGCGCCGCCTGGACGGCCCGGACGCGGCATGATCGACTGACCTGTCGGGCCGACGGCACACGCGTCCGGCGGCACTCGCGGCAGGTGGGCGATTTTTCCACATGCTTTCATGCCCTGGTGCCATGCTGATGCATGGCGGCCAATGACCGGCGCCGGCTATACTGGCGCGATGATCGAGGTATCCCGCGACGTCACCGGCCCGTGTGTCGCGCCCGCCGGCAGCGTGGTTGCCGTGGGTGCGTTCGACGGCCTGCATCTCGGCCACCAGGCACTGCTGGCCGAGGTGCGCGGGCGTGCGTCGGCATGGGGTTGCCGGGCGGCGGCGATCAGTTTCGAGCCGTTGCCGCGTGCGTTTTTCTCGCGCCGCCCGTTGCCGCGCCTGGGATCGGTACGCGACAAGGTCGAGGGCCTGGCGGCGGCCGGCATGCAGCATCTGCTGTTGCTGCGCTTCAATGCGTCGCTGACGGCCATGCCGGCCGAGGCGTTCGTGCGTCGGGTGCTGGTGGAACGCATGGCGGCACGCGAAGTCTGGGTGGGGGGGGATTTCCGCTTCGGCCACAAGCGTGGTGGTGATTTTGCGTTGCTGGAATCGATGGGACGCGAGTTGGGGTTCACCGCGCGCGCGATGCCGGCGGTGAAGGTCGAGGGAGAACGGGTATCCTCGAGCCGTATCCGCGAATGCTTGGCTGCTGGTGATTTTGTCGCCGCACGGCGCCTGCTGGGCCGGCCGTTCGCCATCGGCGGGCATGTTGCGCATGGCAACCGGTTGGGCCGGGAGCTGGGGTATCCCACCGCCAACGTGCCGCTGGGGCGGCGTGTGCCGCCGGTCGAGGGCGTGTTCGCGGTGCGGGTGAGGGTGCAGGGCGATACCGTGGCCCACCCCGGCGTCGCCAGCCTGGGTGTCCGCCCCACCGTCAACGAAGTGCCCGAGCCGTTGCTGGAGGCACACTTGTTCGATTTCGACGGCGACCTGTACGGGCGTCGCATCCGCGTCGCGTTCGAGGCCAAGCTTCGCGACGAGGAAAAATTCGATGGCGTCGATGCGCTGGTGGCGCAGATGCATGACGATGCCGCCGCGGCACGCCGCCTGCTGGGCTCGGCCCCGGTACGCGCGTGAGCTTGTTGAATCCACGGGTTATCCATGAGCGCTGACTACAAACACACCATCAATCTGCCGAAGACGGATTTTCCGATGCGCGGCAATCTGCCCAAGCGCGAGCCAGCGTGGCTGGAGGTCTGGGAGAAGGCCGGTCGCTACCGGCAGATCCAGGCGCGCGCGGCGGACCGCCGGCACCTGTTCGTGCTGCACGATGGCCCGCCGTACGCCAACGGTGCCATTCACATCGGGCACGCGGTCAACAAGATCCTCAAGGACATGGTGGTGAAGTCCAAGTTGCTGTCGGGCTTCCGTGCGCCGTACGTGCCGGGCTGGGACTGCCACGGTCTGCCCATCGAGGTGGCGGTGGAAAAGAAGTTCGGCAAGGTCGGGCAGAAGCTCGACGCCGCGGGGTTCCGTGCCAAGTGCCGCGAATACGCGCTGGAGCAGATCGACCAGCAGCGCGCCGGCTTCAAGCGCCTGGGCGTGCTGGGCGACTGGGAGCATCCCTACCGCACCCTGGACAAGTCCTACGAGGCCGACATGCTGCGTGCGCTGGCGCGCATCGTCGAGAACGACCACGTCACGCGTGGCTTCAAGCCGGTGCACTGGTGTTTCGATTGCGGATCGGCACTGGCCGAGGCCGAGATCGAGTACCAGGACAAGCAGTCGCACGCCATCGACGTGGCCTATGACGCCGTCGACGCACACGCGCTGGCGACCCTGTTCGGCGTGGACGCCGGCGATGCCATCGTGGCGGTGCCGATCTGGACCACCACGCCGTGGACGCTGCCGGCCAGCTTCGCGGTCAGCGTGGGTGCGGACTTCGACTATGTGTTGGTCGAAGGGCCGGCGCGCGATGGCAAACGGGTGCTGCTGGTGGTTGCCGAAAGCCTGGTCGAGCCGGTAATGGCCCGTTATGCAGAATCCTCCCTCTCTCCGGGAGAGGGGCCCATGGTGCTGGGTCGGGCACGGGGTTCGACCCTGGAAGGTCTGGATCTGCAGCATCCGTTCTATGCCGAGCGCCGGATTCCGCTGATCCTCGGCGACCATGTCAGCGCCGAGGACGGTACCGGCGCCGTGCACACCGCGCCCGGTCATGGCCAGGAGGATTTCGTGGTCGGCAGGCATTACGGCCTGGTCGACAAGTATCCGGCCAACGTGCTCAACCCCGTGGACGGGCGCGGCGTCTATGTCGAGGGCACGCCGCGGTTCGCCGGCCAGCACATCTGGAAGGCCAACGAGGCCATCGTCGAGCTGCTGCAGGGCAACGGCCATCTGCTGGCGCACGCGGTCATCACCCACAGCTATCCGCACTGCTGGCGTCACAAGACGCCGGTGGCGTTCCGTGCCACGCCGCAGTGGTTCATCAGCATGCAGAAGGCGGATCTGCGTGACACCGCGCTGACCGCCATCAAGACCGTACGCTGGGTGCCGTCCTGGGGCGAGGAGCGTATCGCCGGCATGGTCGATGGCCGGCCGGACTGGTGCATCAGTCGCCAGCGTACCTGGGGCGTGCCGATCGCCCTGTTTGTCGACAGGAAGACGCAGCAGCCGCATCCGCGCAGCGTCGAGTTGCTGGAACAGGTCGCGCAGCGCGTGGAAGCGGGTGGCATCGACATCTGGGACGACCTCGATCCGGCCGAGCTGCTGGGCAAGGACGCGGCCGACTACGAGAAGGTCACCGACGTGCTGGATGTGTGGTTCGATTCCGGCGTCACCCATGCCTGCGTGCTGGACGCGCGCCCGGAGTTCGACGCCGCCGGCGCCGACGACTACCGCGTCATGTACCTGGAAGGCTCCGATCAGCACCGTGGCTGGTTCCAGTCTTCCCTGCTCACCTCCAGTGCCATGCACGGTCGGGCGCCCTACGATCAGGTGCTGACACACGGCTTTACCGTCGATGCGCAGGGCAAGAAGATGTCCAAGTCGCTGGGCAACGTGGTGGCGCCGCAGAAGGTGATGGACACGCTGGGTGCGGACGTGCTGCGCCTGTGGGTGGCCGCGGCCGACTATCGCCACGAGATGAGCGTGTCCGAAGAAATCCTTAAGCGTGTTTCCGACAGCTACCGGCGTATCCGCAACACCTGCCGGTTCCTGCTCGGCAACCTGGACGGTTTCGATCCGGAAGCGCACCTGCTGCCGGTGGCGGACTGCCTGGCCCTGGACCGCTGGGCGGTGCAGTGCGCGCACGACGTGCAGACGGACGTGCTGGCCGCCTACGAGCGCTACGATTTTCCAGACATCGTGCAGCGCGTGCAGAATTTCTGCACCAACGAGATGGGCTCGCTGTACCTGGACATCACCAAGGACCGGCTCTACACCATGCCTACCGACAGCCTGGGCCGGCGCAGCGCGCAGAGCGCGATGTACCGCATTGCCGAGGCCCTGGTGCGCTGGCTGGCGCCGATCCTGGCCTTCACCGCCGAGGAAGTGTGGCAGCACCTGCCGGGTCCGCGCGACGAATCGGTGTTGTTCGAGACCTGGTACGAGGGCCTGGAAGCCACGCCGGACGGTGATGTCGGGAGCCGCTGGTGGCGCGACTTGCGGCGCATCCGCGAGACGGTGTCGGGCGTGCTCGAGGGCATGCGCAAGACCGGCGCCATCGGCTCCTCGCTGGCCGCCGACGTGGACGTCTATCTGGACGCGGACCTGCGCGGGCGCTATGCCGACGCCGCGCCCGAACTGCGCTTCTTCTTCATCACCTCCACGCTGGACGTGCATGCGCTGGCCGACAAGCCGGAAGCTGCCGTGCGCGTGGAGCTGGAAGATGGCGGCGAGGCCTGGGTCGCGGCGCGCCCCAGCTCGGCCGCCAAGTGCGTGCGTTGCTGGCATTACCGTGACGATGTCGGGTCGCATCCCGCATACCCGGAGTTGTGCGGGCGCTGCGTGGAGAATGTCGACGGCAGCGGTGAGGAGCGGAAATGGTTTTGAATCCCGTTTGCATGGAGCGCCGGCCGCGGCCGGCGCATTGACGGCGGAGCGTGTCCAGAATGCCTTATCTCAAATCCTCCGCCCTGGCCTGGCTGCGTGTGTCGGCGCTGGCCATCATCGCCGACCAGGCCAGCAAATGGTGGGTCCTGACGCACACCTTTCCCGGGCAGCAGGTACCGGTCATCGATGGCTTCCTGTATCGCACGCTGGCCTTCAACCGCGGCGCGGCGTTCAGCTTTCTGGCCGACGGCAGCGGCTGGCAGCGGTGGTTCTTCGTGGTGCTGGCAGTGGCCATCAGCGTGGGCATGGGCGTATGGCTGTGGCGCACGCCGCGCCGTGACTGGCGCACCGCCCTGCCGCTGGCCCTGATCATCGGCGGTGCGCTCGGCAACCTCATCGACCGCGTGCGCAGCGGCGAGGTCACCGATTTCGTCCTGGTGTATTTCGGTCATTGGCCGTATCCGGCGTTCAACGTGGCCGATGCCTGCATCAGCGTGGGCGCGGTGATGCTGGTGGTGTTCGGCCTGTTTGGCGGGAAAACCCGCGCCGACGTGCCATAATCGAGCCGTCTTTCGCGTCGTATTCCTTTCCCCGTGAGGTCCATGTGGAGATCCTGCTAGCCAATCCGCGCGGATTCTGTGCCGGCGTCGACCGTGCCATCGCCATGGTCGAACGGGCGCTGGATGCCTACGGCGCGCCCATCCACGTGCGTCACGAGGTGGTGCACAACCGCTACGTGGTCGGCCGGCTGCGCGACAAGGGCGCCGTGTTCGTGGAACAGCTGCACGAGGTGCCTGACGGGGCCACCGTGATCTTCAGTGCCCACGGCGTGCCGCAGTCCGTGCGCGAGGAGGCCGCCGCGCGCGACCTGCGCGTTTTCGACGCCACCTGTCCGCTGGTCACCAAGGTGCACATGGAGGTGGCGCGTCTGGGGCGGCTCGGACGCGACGTGGTCCTGATCGGCCATGCCGGCCACCCCGAGGTGGAAGGCACGCTGGGCCAGTGGAATCCGGCCAATGCGGGCGACATCCACCTGGTGCAGTCGGTCGCGGGGGTGGCGGATCTCGCGCCACGCCAGCCGGAGGCGCTGTCCTACGTCACCCAGACCACGTTGTCGGTGGATGACACCAAGGCCATCATCGCCGCCTTGCGCGAAAAATTTCCGACCATCGAGGGGCCGCGCAAGGACGATATCTGCTACGCCACCCAGAACCGCCAGGACGCCGTGCGCCGCATGGCCGATGCCGTGGACCTGGTGCTGGTTGTGGGCTCGGCCAACAGCTCCAATTCCAACCGCCTGCGCGACCTGGCCGAAAGCGAGGGCGTGCCGGCCCATCTGATCGATGATGCCGGCGAGCTCCGTCGCGACTGGCTGGACGGTGTGGATCGTGTCGGCGTGACGGCGGGCGCCTCGGCACCGGAAAAGCTGGTGCGTGAGGTCATCGCGCAATTGCAGGCATGGGGCGGTGGCGAGCCGCGGGATCTGGACGCCGAGCCGGAAAACATGGTGTTTGCGCTACCCAGGGAATTGCGTACGGCGTGACCGGTTCCCGGGGAACGGGCCGGTTGGTGAACCGGTGCCATCGCGGCCATGGACCGCTCCCACAGCGGTACCTCGAAAAACCCGCGGCGATTTGTAGGAACGGCGGAAGCCGCGATCCGGTCTTGCCGCAAGTCATGGAATTCCAGCTGCCTCGGTCGGGCCTCCAAGCCCTCCTGTGGTGGCCTTGATGAGGATCCAGGTTTTTCAAGGTGACCCACGGGGCTGGCCTGAAGTTGTCGGAAACCCTTGTGGGAGCGGCCCGTGGCCGCGGTCGATGCTTGCCGAAGGGGAGGGCGCTGCTGCCGCGGATCGCCCGGCTGCGCGATGGCCGTCAACGCCGATCCAGCGTGCCATGCACGGCGTGGTGCACCGAGAATCCCGGCCGGGTGCCCGGTGACATCCACGAGGCGGTGAGTTCGGAGGACGGAAACACGTTCGGGTAGCGTGCATCGCGTTGCGAGGGGCCGGCGATGGTCAGTTCCTGCACCATCGAGATGTACTGGTCCACGGCGCTTTCCAGGGTGTTGCCGTTGATGATGACCTCGGTACCGGTCTGACGCGCGTAGTTGGCTACGCCCCAGATCGGCGAGTGGCGTGGTGCGTAGGCGTCGGCGCTGATGCCGTTTTCGCTGGTTACCCAGATGCCCTCGTCGGTATGGACCACGATGGAATGGTTGCCCTCGGTATGCCCGGGTGTATGCAGCAACGCCACGCCGTCGCCGAGCCGGATGCTGCCGGAGAAGCGGATGATCCGTTCCTCGGCGATGCCGTCCAGACCGTGCGGGCAGTACCAGTCGCGGTTGTACGGGTTGAGATCCAGGGCCGAGGCCCATTCGTGCTCGTGCACCAGCAAGCGGGCACGGGGGAACAGGCCCGGGGTGTCGCCCTGGCCGAGCCAGCGGCGCAGGTCCTGGGTGTGCAGATGGTCGTAGGTGATGTAGTCGACATCGGCCGGGTCCAGTCCGATGCATGCCAGCACGTCGGGTACGCTGGCATACCGGGTCACGAAACGGTTCAGCAACAGGCGTGGCGTGGCATCCTGGAGGCGCCGGAAGTACGGCGTCTCGCCGCCGCGTTCGTGATCCGACGGGGAAACCAGCAGCGTCTTCGGGCCGGCGGGCGTGTCGAACTGCACCACGAACATGCGGTTGGTGATGTACACGAACGGGTTGAGCGCCTCCGGGCGGTAGGCGTTGCGCAGGCCGTAGCGGGTGGGGAACAACAGTTTGATCAGGTCGAACGACTCGAAATAGCGCACCGTCGGACCGGCCAGCATGTCGCGACGGAAATCGGCCGCGGCGGCACGGATGTTTTCCACGCGCGTCTGCTGGCCAAAGGCATCGCGGCAGCCGTCGAACGTGGTGATGGGGGTGAAATCGCTCATCGGCGTCTCCTCTCAGGCCCGCACGTCGCGGCCGTGCCGGCGCATGACCCGGTGCAGCACCCGCGTGCTGGCGCGGTGGAACAGGCCCGGCGTGCGCGTGGCCAGCCACACGGTGGTCTTGGCGCGGAAGCCGGGAATGATCATCCAGCGGCCGGCGTCCAGTCCGGCCAGGATGCGGCGGCAGGCGTCTTCGGCATCCAGCGAGCCGGCCAGCTGCTTCAGTTCCAGTCCGACCGGGTCGCCGCCTTCACGCTCGGCCGTCACCAATGGCGTCTTCACTTCCGGCGGGCAGATCAGGCTGACGTCGATGCCGGCCGGTTCCAGTTCCGCGCGCAGCACGTGGGCCAGACCCACCACGCCGAATTTCGACGTCCCGTAGGCGGCATAACCGTAATTGCCGACCAGACCGGCGACCGAGGCGGTGAGCGCCAGGCGCGCACCGGGGCGGAGGTGCGGACGTACCGCCGCGGCAAAATGGTAGGTGCCGAACAGGTTGATCTCGATGACGCGCCGGAAATCGCCACCGTCCATGTCGGCGAAGGCACGCGACAGGCCCACACCCGCGCAGTGCAGGGCCAGGTCGGGCGGGCCGCAGGCGGCAACCACGGTATCGACGGCCGTGGCGAGGCCGGTATCGTCGGTGACATCGGCGCGTGTGTGCCGCCAGTGCGTGGCGCCGCGTTCCGCGGCGGCGTCGAGCCCGGCACGGCGTTCGGGGGGGGCACTTCCAGGTCCAGTACCGACACCTGGCTGCCACGCGCCAGCATGCGTGTGGCCAGGCCATGTCCGAGGCCGCTGCCGGCGCCGCTGATAATGACGTGTCGTGGAACGGCCATGAACGGCTCCCGCGCGGATACTGTGTCGACGGTTTTACCATACTCTGCTGTATGGAGGCGGCGCCGGGACGTCATGGGCAAGCTGAACAATGGCCTGACGCGGATCGTCCGCGTGAAGACAGCGGCGGCGGCGCGTTGTAGCCTTTGGCCGGTCGTTTTCACGGGTCGCGAACATGCACAATCGATGGTGGTTTGTCCTGCCGGCGGTATTGGGGTTGGCGTTTGCGGGCAGCGCGCCGGCGCATGCCGATGGCGAGATCAGGTGCAAGATGCACTTCACCCTGGCCGGCTGGTCGGCGTTCTACAAGACCGCCAAGGGTCAGGGCACCATTACCTGCAGCAACGGGCAGAGCATGGGTGTGAAGCTGAAGGCTGTCGGCGGCGGCCTCACCGTGGGCAAGACGAAGATCACCGACGGTCGCGCCACCTTCACCGGGGTGTACGACATCAAGAACATTCTCGGCCACTACGGCACGGCCGAGGCACATGCCGGGGCCTCCGACAGTGCGGCCAAGGCCCAGGTCATGACCAAGGGCAACGTGTCCATGGCACTCACCGGCAAGGGCGAGGGCTGGAGTCTGGGTGTGGCTTTCGGCGACTTCAAGATCTACCAGTGACGCCGGGCGGCGGACTCTCAGCCCGCGTCGCCACCGTCCAGCAGCCCATGGCGCCGGTGCCACTGCTCGAGTGACTCTTCCGGGTAATGCGTGAAAGACGTGTCGTTCGGTCCCTCGGGCACATCCACCCAGCCGGCCTTCGAATCCAGCAGGATGTGAATGCGTTCCGGCGGCTCGGGCAGGGGCGTGTCGATCGCCGAGGCATGCGGATGCACCAGATCCGGCCAGGTCGGATCGTACAGCCACAACGCGCTGCCGCAGTGCTTGCAGAAATGGCGCTGGCCGCTGCTTTCGCGGACGCTGCCGTCCTCCTCGCGGATGCGCGCGCGATACACGGACAAATGCTCACGCCCCTCCACCTGCAGCGTGTCGTGGCGTGCGCCCAGATTGATGGCGTAGCCTCCGCCGCCGGCGGTCTTGCGGCAGATGGAACAATAGCAATGCAGATAGGGGACCGGCGCGTAGGCTTCGCAACGGAAGCGTACGCGGCCGCAGTGGCAGGAACCTTCGAGCAGCATGGCGGTACCTCGGTACGGGGGGTGTGGTCGATGAGAACATACGGCCGTCGCGCTTGCAGGCGGAACCTTCAACCTCGCGGCGCGGTTGCCGCTTTCCGGTGGCGCCAGAACAGCACGGCGGCCACGACCATCACCAGCGGCACCACGAAGCCGAACTCGTCGACCGCATAGGGCGTGATCGTGCCGTGCGGCGCGGTGATCGGCGTGAAGAAGGCCTGGATGAACAGGTTGTGGCTGGCATGCATGATGGCCGCCGGCCACAGGCTGTTCGAGCGCAGGCGCAGCCAGGTCGTCATCACGCTGCTGGCGAGTACCAGCACCACGAAGCACGGCATGCCGAACCACCACGGCGTGCCCGCGTTGTAATCGGCGAACAGCAGGACCGGCATGTGCCAGGCCGCCCAGATCAGGCCGGTCACCAGTGCGCCGCGGGTGAAACCCAGCCTGGTGACCAGCGCGGGCGCGAGAAAGCCGCGCCAACCGATCTCCTCGCCCAGGGCGGTGGTCAGGCTGCGCGCCATGCCGACCGTGCCCAGCAACAGCAGGTAACCGGAGGTGGTCAGCCATGCGGGGGCGTTTTCCCAGCCCAGTGCCTTGCCGGTCCGGGCCAGGAATTCGGCGTTGCCGAATCCGCCCAGTCCGGTGGCCCAGATCAGCACATAGGCCGCCAGGGCATAGCCCAGTGGTACCAGGTAGGCCGTCCACGACCAGCGCCACGCACCCCAGTGCCAACCCAGTCGCGCCAGTCCTTCGCCACGCAGGCGGCAGGTCAGCATGGCGGCCAGACCGGGGCACCACATCAGGCCCGTCACGTACATGCCCATGCCGCCGCCGAGATGGCCGGTGGCGATGACCAGCGCGTAGAAGACGCTGCTGAACAGCAGCGTCAGCAGCAGGAACAGCCCGATACCCGAGGGCCCGTGGGTGGTGTGTGCCATGGCGTTGCTCCCCGCGCTGGATTCAATCAGAGCTTTCTTGAGGTATACCTGCTCCGGAAGTGTGGTCACAAGTGCCCATGGTTGGTCCCGCGCGGTGGGTGGCGCCTGCCGTCACACGGCGTCCAGCGCCTGGTCGATGTCGGCGATCAGGTCGTCGACGTGCTCGATGCCTACGCACAGGCGCACCAGGTCGGCGCTGACACCGGCCTGCGCCAGCTCCGCGTCGTCGAGCTGACGATGCGTGGTGGTGGCCGGATGGCAGGCCAGCGTCTTGGCGTCGCCGATGTTGACCAGGCGCTTGATGATCGCCAGCTTGTCCATGAAGCGGGCGCAGGCCGCGCGGTCGCCCTTGATGCCGAAGGTGAACAGGGAGGACGGGATGCCGCCGTCCATGTACTTTTGCGCCAGGGCATGGTCGCGGTCGCCCTCCAGGCCGCCGAAGTGGACCCAGGCCACCTTGGGATGGCCTTGCAGGTGCCTGGCGACGGCCAGGGCGTTGCTGCAGTGGCGCTCCATGCGTAGCGACAGGGTCTCGATGCCCTGCAGGATCAGGAAGGCGTTGAATGGCGAGATGGCGCCGCCGGTGTTGCGTAGTGCCACGGTTCGCGCGCGGGCCACGAAGGCGGCCGGGCCGAAGGCCTCGGTGTAGACCACGCCGTGGTAGGCCGGCTCCGGGGTGGAAAACCGCGCGAAGCGCGGGTTGCCTTTCCAGTCGAATCTCCCCGAATCGACAATGATGCCGCCGATGCTGGTGCCGTGGCCGCCCAGGTACTTGGTCAACGCGTGCACCACGATGTCGGCGCCGTGTTCGAACGGGCGGCACAGCGCCGGCGTCGGCACCGTGTTGTCCACCACCAGCGGCACGCCGGCCGCGTGCGCCACTTCGGCGAGCGCCGCGATGTCGACCACATTGCCGGCCGGATTGCCGAGCGATTCGGCATACACCAGGCGGGTGTTTTCGTCGATGGCGGCGGCGATGGCGGTCGGGTCACGGCCGTCCACCAAGCGCGCCTCCACCCCCTGCGCGCGCAGGGTATGGCGGAAGAAGGTGTAGGTGCCGCCGTAGACCTGGCTGGTGGCGACAATGTTGTCACCGGCCTCGGCCAGGGTCTGCACGCAGGCGGTGATGGCGGCCATGCCCGAGGCGAAGGCCAGCGCCGCCACACCACCTTCGAGCTGCGCCACGCGCTGTTCCAGCACGTCGGTGGTGGGGTTCATGATGCGCGTGTAGATGTTGCCGGGTACCTTGAGATCGAACAGGTCCGCGCCGTGCTGCGTGTCGTCGAAGTAGTAACTGGTGGTCTGATAGATCGGCACGGCCACCGAATGGGTTTGCGGATCGCCATCGAATCCGCCGTGGATGGCAATGGTTTCCCGTTTCATGGTGTGTCCTCGAGGCAAGTCGGTCGGCATGACGGGAGTCTACTCACGCGTGACGGGGTTGCGGGGCGCGCGCTCAAGGCAAAGTGGCATATGCACATGGCAAACCGGCGGGCGCGTTCGCCGGTGTGGCCGGGCGATGGCGATGGCCGGCTTCGAGGGTGTCCCCGCGCCGGCCGGCCGGCGTCATGGCCGATGCAGCACCAGCTGCGTGATTTCCGAGCGCCGGCCCAGGCGGATCGCCAGCCCGTTCCACAGCCCGGTGCCATTGCTGACGTAGAGCTGCATGGGACCGACCCGGTACAGGCCCGACAGGAAACCCTTGTTGACCCGTCGGGTGATGCGGTCCGGTCCCAGGATCTGGCCGCCGTGGGTATGTCCGGACAGCTGCAACCGCACGCCGGCACGGGCGCTGGTGCGGGCGTTGTCCGGGCGGTGGCTGAGCAGGATGACCGGTACCGTCCCGGGGATGCCGGCCAGGGCGGCGTCGAGGTCGGGCGGCGCCTCGCCGAAGCGCCGTGCCTGGCGGTCGGTGATGCCGGCGATGGCCAGGGTGGCGTGGCCGCGCCGGATCAGCACGTGGTCGTTTTCCAGCATGTGCAGCCCAAGCCGCCGGAAGACGCGCATCCAGCCGCGATAGTCGGTGTAGTACTCGTGGTTGCCGGGAACCGCCAGCACGCCGTCGCGGGCATGCAGGCCACGCAACGGGCGTATCTGCCGGATGCGCACGTCCGGACGTCCGTCCTGCAGGTCGCCGGTGATGACGATGAGATCCGGGTGCAGGCCGTTGCTGCGCGCGACCACCGCGCGTTGCCAGGCGGCCGGCAGCAGGCGGCTGGCGTGCAGATCCGACAGCTGCACGATGCGGTAGCCGTCGAAGGCCGCCGGCAGGTCGGGGACCTCCACGTCGACGGTTTTCACCGCCGGCACGCGTACCGCCTGCCAGGTGCCCCATGCCGCCAGCAACGCGGCGGCCACGCCGAGGCCGACGGTCAGCCCGCGATGGCCAAGCAGCGTCCGGCCGCGGGTGCGCGCCATGGCCAGCACGAGCAGTCCGACGATATCCCGCACCAGCAGCAGCATGGCCAGCAGCAGGAAGGCCCCGAATGCCCATCCCAGCGCGATCATGGCCCCATGCGGCAACTCGATGGTCGCCATCGAACCGAACAGCGCACCGGCCAGGAGGTAATACTCGGCCAGCGGCAGCAGCGCCAGGGCCAGCACGATGCGCCACGCGCGGCCGACCGGGAGGCGCGCCACAAAACGCCAGGTGACATAGAGCCAGATGGCGATGTTGGTCAGCAGCAGGGAAACGACCATCGGCGAGGTTCCGTCATGGCGGCCGTGCCTGGATCGCACGGCCGCCTCCGGTCATGGTACGCCCGGGCCGCCGAGGTCGGTCGTGCCGCCCACGATGCCGCGGCGCGAGGATCCGATTTCGTCGCCGGCCTTCCATTCGTCCCAGCCGGGTTGTCCCTGCATGAACGCTTCCACCGTCGCCTTGTCGGCTTCCAGTTTCGGATCGTGTTTCAGGTAATGCCGGGTCTCGCGCCAGATCAGGCCGGAAAGCAGCAGGATGCCGATCAGGTTGGGCAGCGCCATCAGCCCGTTCATCACGTCGGCGAACGTCCACACCACCTTCAGCTCGGCCGTGCAGCCGACGAACACCGCCAGCGAGAACAGGATCCGGAACGGCGTCACGGCGCGGCGCCCGAACAGGCGTTCGACGTTGCGCTCGCCGTAATACGACCAGCCCAGGATGGTCGAGAAGGCGAACAGCACGATGCCGATGGTGACGATCCAGTGGCCCCATTGGCCGGGCAAGCCGTGCGTGAAGGCCTCGCCGGTCATCAGGGCCGCGCCGATCTGCTCGCCGGTGCCGGGATCGATGGCCTTCCAGGTGCCGGTGGTGATGATCACCAGGCCGGTGAAGCTGACCACGATGAGGGTGTCGATGAAGGTTTGGGTCATCGACACCAGACCCTGGCGGACCGGGTGCGAGGTCTGCGCCGCAGCCGCGGCCATCGCCGCCGAGCCGAGACCCGACTCGTTGGAAAACAGCCCGCGCGCCACGCCGAACTGGATCATCAGGATCACCGCCGAGCCGGCGAATCCGCCCACGGCCGAGGTGCCGGTGAAGGCGTCGGTGAAGATCAGTGCCAACGCGGCCGGCACGTCGGTGATGTTGACCAGCAGGATGTACAGGCCGCCGGCGATGTAGAACACGATCATGACCGGTACCAGGCCGGCGGTGACCCGGCCGATCGACTTGATGCCGCCGACCAGCACCACCATGGTCATCACGGTCAGCACCACGCCCGTCACCCAGGTCGGGATCGACCAGCTGGCCGCCACGTTGGAGGCGATGGCGTTGCCCTGGGTCATGTTGCCGATGCCGAAACAAGCCAGCACCGTGAAGATCGCGAACGACAGGCCCAACACCTTGCCCAGCGGCCCCTTGATGCCGCGTTCCAGGTAGTATTGCGGACCGCCGGATTTTTCGCCGGCATCGTCGGTGCCGCGAAAACGCACGGCCAGGAACGCCTCGGCGTATTTGGTGGCCATGCCGACCAGGCCGGTCACCCACATCCAGAACAGCGATCCCGGCCCGCCGATGCCGATGGCCGTGGCCACCCCGACGATGTTGCCGGTGCCGACGGTTGCCGCCAGCGCCGTGGTCAGGGCCTGGAACTGGGAGATGTCGCCTTCCGATTCGGGGTCGGCGCGGCGTAGCAGCCCCAGGCGCAGCGCCGCGCCCAGGCGCAGAAATTGCAGGCCACCCAGGCGTACGGTCAGGTACAGCCCGACACCAAGCAACAACGGAATCAGAAGGAACGGGCCCCAGACGAAGCCGCTGATGGTTTCAAAAACGTGGACGACGGCGTTCATCGGACCGGCTTCGAGCATGCGTGCACCTGCGCAATGGCTTGGGAAGGACAAGCCTAGAGCAATTGCGGGCGCGAATCTCCTTCAACCGGGTGTTGATGTCGGGTGGTGCCGGCCGCTCGCGTCAACGCGACAGTTTGCGCAGCACCTTGCCGCGGTGGGCGGCGACGTGATCGGTCTTGTCGCTCTTGATCTCGTATTGCGGATCGTCCTTGCTGGCGTGGTGCGTATGGCCCTTGTAGTCGAAATCGCGGATGTGGACCTTGATGATCTTGCCGCTGACGCGGCCGGCCTCGGAGTTCCAGCTGACGTGGTCGCCCACTTGGTAGGTCGTGGCCATCATTCGGCTCCGGTGATGGATGGGTATCCAGTATGGGCGGCGGCCGCTGTCCCGCGCCTGACAATCCGGAACGTGAATGGCATGGGATCGGCCGGTTTCCGACGCGTGTCGCACCTGCGTACACTAGGCGAGGGTTTTGCCGGGAGACGATGCCGTGACCATGCATGATCGAGCCAGGCCGCGCTTCGGTGCCGGTCTGCCGGCATCGGCCGGGGGGCGTCGGTGAGCACGCCGCCGGAGGTCAAATCCGAGTCGCGTCCGGGGCGCCGGCAGGGCGGCAAGGAGGACGACAATCACGCCGGGCGTGGCGGAGTCGGCCACCAGGCCTTGCTGTTGCTGGGTGTGCTGGGCGTGGTCTACGGCGATCTCGGCACCAGCGCCATCTACTCGCTGCATGCCGTGTTCACGGGCGGCACCAGATTGCTCGAGCCCAGCCCGGCGAACGTGCTGGGCATCCTGTCGTTGGTGTTCTGGACGCTGGTGATCGTGGTGTCGCTGAAATACATGACCTTCGTGTTGCGCGCCGACAACGGCGGCGAGGGCGGCATTTTCGCGTTGATCGCGCTGCTGCGCCCATGGCGCCACATGGACAAGCTGCAGCGGCGGCTGCTGGTGCTGGTCGGGTTGGCGGGTGCGTCCATGCTCTATGCCGGCATCATGATCACGCCGGCCATTTCCATTCTCAGCGCGGTCGAGGGGCTGGAAGTGGCCTCGCCGGCCATGAAGTCGTGGGTGCTGCCGGTCACACTGGGGATCCTGGTGTTGCTGTTCGCGGTGCAGCGGTTCGGCACCGCCCGCATCGGGGCCGCCTTCGGGCCGGTGATGGCGGTGTGGTTCGTGGTCATCGCGGGCCTGGGCGTGTACGGCATCCTGATGGAGCCGCAAGTGCTGGGCGCCGTGGATCCGCGTCATGCCGTGCGGTTTTTCCATGACAACGGGCTGACCGCGTTCCTGATCCTGTTTGCGGTATTCCTGGTGACCACCGGTGCCGAGGCCTTGTATGCCGATATCGGGCATTTCGGGCGCCGGCCGATCCGTTTGATGTGGTTTTTTTTCGTGCTGCCGGCGCTGCTGCTCAACTATTTCGGCCAGTCCGCGATGCTGCTGCATGATCCGTCGGCGGCCCAACACCCGTTTTATCACCTGATTCCGGACCCGCTGTTGTACCCGGTGGTGGTGCTGGCCACCGTGGCCACGGTGATCGCCTCGCAGGCGGCCATTACCGGCGCTTTCTCGATGACGCGCCAGGCCGGACGCCTGGGCATGATTCCGCGCTCGCGTGTGGTGCAGACCTCCAGCGAGACCTCGGGCCAGGTGTACGTGCCGATCGTCAACTGGATGCTGATGCTGGCCGCGCTCACACTGGTGGTGCTGTTCCAGAGTTCGGACAAGCTGGCCAGCACCTACGGCATCAGCGTCAGCACGACCATGGTCGTGACCACTATCCTGGCGTTTTTCGTGGCCCGCGAACGGGGCCATTGGCCGCTGTGGGCCGCGCTGTCGCTGGGGGCGGTGTTCCTGCTGGTGGACCTGGCGTACTTCGGCTCGAACCTCCTGCGGATTCCGCACGGCGGCTGGTTCCCGGTCGCGGTGGCGGTGGTGTTCTTCACGGTGATGTCCACCTGGCGACGCGGCAGCGAGCTGCTGGCCCGGCAGGGGGACAAGGCCGCCAAGTCCATCGGGGAACTGGTCGAGGACCTGCGCGAGAACGACACCGCACGCGTGCACGGCACGGCCATCTTCCTTACCCCGCGTCTGGATGACACGCCGCCGGCGCTGCTGCATCACATCGAACGCAACCATGCCCTGCAACAGCAGGTGGTGTTGTTGAGCGTGCTGACCGAGGACGTGCCGCGCACCCGTGGCGACGAGCGCATCGAGCTGACGGACCTCGGCCACGGATTCCACCGCCTGATACTGCGTTACGGTTACATGCAGCAACCCAACGTGCCCTCGGAACTGGCCGGTTGCGACGACAAGGGGCTGGACATCGACCTGGAGGAAGCCACGTATTATGTCGAACATCAGGCGCCGGTCAGCGGCAACGGCCGACGTGACGGCATGGTGGCCTGGCGCGATCGCCTGCTCGGGTTCCTGGTGCGCAACTCCGTCGATGCCACCACCGGCTATCAGATTCCCAGCGCGCAGGTGGTCGACATGGGATTGCGCGTGCGCATCTGAGCGGAGCATCTGGGGAAGCCCTGATTGAATCCGGCACAGACGTCACGTGTCCAGACCACCCGCCTGCACGGGTTTCAATCCGGGTTTTCCCGGGATGCGGCGGCGATGGCGTCGCGCAGGCGCCGGTAGCCCTCCACCAGGCGCGGGCCGGGACGACCCAGATAGGCTTCGCTGACCGCGTGGATGTGTCCGGCCGCCACGGCCGGAACCGTGGCCCAGCCGGCCCGGCGGCGGACCACGTCGGCACGGTAGTTTTCCACCTTCACGCCGCACCAGCTCATGATGATGACCTCGGGTGCCGCTTCGCGCGCCTGGTCGTTTTCCAGCGGCACGCTCTTGGCATCCACACCGGCCCAGGGATTGCTGCCGCCGGCGCGTTCGATCAGGTCGGTGACCCAGGACTGCCGTGCAGGTGCGATGACGGGCTTGGGCCACCATTCCACCAGGACCGGCGGGCGCGTACCCGGCCCTCCCACCGCGGGCATTTCCTGTTCCATGCGTGCCACCAGCCGGTCGCCGCGGTCGGCCACGCCGATGGCGGCGGCGATGTGCCGGATGTCGTCGAACACGTCCTGCAACGAAACGGGGTCGGCGACCAGCGTGCGCAGGCCGGCCGCCTCGAGTGCCGCCACCACTTTCTCGTGTCCGGGCACGGTCAGCGAGGTCAGCACCAGGTCCGGCTCGAGTGCCGCCACGGCGTCGATGTCCAGGTCGAGATCGCGACCCGGCCGGGGCAATGTCGCGACCACTTCCGGCGGATGGTCCGAGTCGGCATCCACGCCGACCAGCCACTCGGCACAGCCCAGTGCGCAGACGATCTCGGTATTGGAGCAGGTGTGGGAGAAGATGCGCATGCCGGTGAGCGTGATGCAAGCCGTGGGGCGGCGCAAGCGGTTCCGTACCGGATGCCGCGGGAAGCTCCGCATGACGCCTGTGCTGGATTCAATCAGGGCTTCCCTAAAGGTTTTCCGGCGCCTGCCGATATGGGACCTGACGTCGCAACGCGACATGACTTGTCCAAGAAGAGTGCCATGAAGATCCTGCTTGCATCCACCCTGTTCCTCATTGCCCCGGTGAGTGCCCAGGCCGCCTGTTCGGCCTCGGACTTCGCCATCCAGAACTTCAAACCGCAGCTCAGCGGCGGCTCGATGGCCCGCAACGTCAGTTTGAGCGGCGATCTGGTCAATCATTGTGCCGACCCCTCGGCGGCGCAGATCGAAATCGTCGCCAAAAACGGCAGTGGCGATGTGATCGCGCGCAAGAAGGCCTGGCCGGCCGGCACGTCCAACATCTCGCCGGGCAAGTCGGTGAGTTTCGAACTCGGCCGGCTGTTCCGTTACAGCGCCAACATGCAGACGTTCTCCGCCACCATCATTGACGTGCGCAGCTGGTGATGCCGCCGCCGTGGTGACAGCCGGCGCGGCTGTCATCGTGACACGCGACCAGGACGCCCGGGACCGGTTCCCGGGCGTTTTCCGTTTTCGGTGTTCAGGCCCGGGGCTCGGAACCCGAGCCCGTCGAGTGCATGCGTGGCGCGGCGACAGCCGTATAAACAGGGCTGCAGCGCCCACAGGCCATTCCCGCAGGCGGGTCTGGAACGTCCTGAAACCCTTGTGGGGGATCTCGAAAAACTCGGTATCAAGGATGTCCGGGGCATGGACGGATGTATCGGCAGGCCCGATCGCGGCCATGGGCCGCTCCCACAAGAAAAATGAGGCATCCGGCATGCCCAGTCCGGAAGTCGGGTCGGAGTTTTTCGAGGTGCCCTGTGGGGAACCTCGAAAAACCATGGTTTTTTGTGGGAGCGGCTCGTGGCCGCGATGCTTGTTCGAGTCCTGATTCAAAATTCCAGCCAGGCTTCGTTTTCGTCGTTGGTCCCGCTGGAGGTTGCGACGGCCGGTCGGCGCGCAGAGGTGAGAATGGCGCGGGTGGCGCGTTCGGTTTCGGCGTTGGCCGGGGTGGCTGGCTCGTCGTCGTTGCGGTCCGCATCGAGGCGGAAGAAGCTGACCTGTCGCGCCAGTTCGATGGCCTGATCCTGCATCGAATGGGCGGCGGCCGAGGCTTGTTCGACCAGGGCCGAGTTCTGTTGTGTCATTTCCTCGATCTGGGTGACGGCGCTGCTGACCTGATCGATGCCGACCGACTGTTCCTGGTTGGCGGTGGCGATCTCGGCCACGATGTCGGTCACCTTCTTCACACTTTCGACGATTTCCGACAACGCCTCGCCGGACTGGTTGACCAGGGTCGAGCCGGCGCGCACCTTCTCCTCGCTGTTGGTGATCAGACCCTTGATTTCCGTGGCGGCGTCGGCGCTGCGCTGGGCCAGGTTGCGCACTTCGGTGGCCACCACGGCGAATCCGCGCCCCTGCTCGCCGGCGCGGGCGGCTTCTACGGCGGCATTTAACGCCAGCAAGTTGGTCTGGAAGGCGATGTCCTGGATCAGGCGCACGATGTCGCCGATCTTGCTGCTGGCCGCGTCGATGTCGGCCATCGCCGCCACGGCTTCACGCACCACCTCGCCACCGCTCTCGGCGCGTTCGCGGGCGCTGCGGGCCAGTTCGTTGGCATGGTTGGCGTTGTCGGCATTTTGCTTGACGGTGGAGGACATCTCCTCCATCGACGAGGAGGTTTGCACCAGGCTGGAGGCCTGTTCCTGGGTGCGCTGGCTGAGGCCCTCGTTGCCGTGGGTGATCTGTTGTGCGGCGCTGCTGACGGCCTCGGAACCCTGGCGCACTTCGCCGACAATGCTGGTCAGGCGCTCGTCCATGACCCGGAAGGCGTCCAGCAGGCGACCCAGCTCGTCACGGCGCTTCACCTTGATGGTGTGCCCGAGGCGACCCTCGGCGATGGCGTAGGCCACTTCCGCCAGATGCTTCAGCGTGTGCGTCAGTGAGCGCACCAGCAGCGTCGAGACCAGCGCGGCGAAGACCAGGCCGCCGATCAGCGCGATGATCACCAGCGCACGAACCAGATGATAGCGTTCGACCTGGGCCTCGTAGATGCCCTTCATCTCGTCGCTTTGCGCGCGGGTCAGCTGATCCAGGGTCTGCAGCCGCATCATCAGCTGCGGACGCACCTGCATCTCCAGCATGTCGGCGGTGCCCTTGAACTGGTCGGCGAGCGCGGCGTAGATGTCGTCCAGGTCGGAGCGGTAATCGGCGTCGGTGTCGCGGTAATTCTTGTAGCTGGCCGCGACCTTGGCGCTCATCGGCATGGCGGACAGTTTCTTGTTGATGGTGCCGATGTCGGCCTGCAACTGGCGCGACTCGTCCACCTTCTGCTGTACCTGGTCCTTGTTGTCGATGACGTTGGCCGCCTCGCCCAGTACAGTGAAATTCAGCAGCGACTTGGCGCGCAGCTCGCCCATCAGCTGGGCCGGTATCATGGATTCCTCGTAGCTGCGGCGCATGCCCTCGTTTTGCCAGGACATCATGCCGATGCCGACCAGGGCGCCGGCCGCCAGCATCACGCCGAGCAGGCCGAGCACGCCGATCAGCCGGGCCTTGACCGACAGGTGGGCCAGGCCGGACAGTCTGGCCGTCAGTTTTTTCAGTTTCATCATCTTTCCCGCTTCAGAAAGTAAGTTCGACATCGGTTGCCTCCCGGTGGGCGTCGCATGTGCCGTCGTCCGCCGTGTCGTCGTCGGCCGGGCAGGCGCTGGCATGCAACAGTCGTTCCGGGGCCAGCAACATGATCATTTGCCCATGGCCGTCGGCCAGTCCCGTGAGGTACTCGCGGTCCACGACCGCGCCGTCCTCGGGTACCGGGTGCACCTGCCCGGTGGCGACTTCCTCGACGCCGGTGACGGTATCGACGATCAGCCCCAACGGCTGCCCGTCGAGGTCCAGGATCACCAGCACGGTCTGATCGTCATATTCGCCGGCGGGCAGCCCGAAGCGCCGCCGAAGATCCATGACCGGCACCGGGACGCCGCGCAGGCTGAGAATGCCGGGCAGGTAGTCCGGCGCCTGGGGCAGGCGCGTCAAGCGTGACCAGCGACGGATTTCGCGCACGCACAAGATGTCCACGCCGTAGGTGTCGTGCTCCAGCGTGAAGGTCAGGTGTTTGGCGGCTGCTGGGCCTGGCGTGTGCATCGGATCTCCCCGCGCGACGATCGGACATGCGGCCGGATGGCTGCGCTTGGCTTATCGGCGGAAGCGGGGAGAACTTGAGGCGTGCCGGCCCCGACGCATGCGGGGCCGGCCGTCGGGCTCACGGAGGAACGGGCAGGCTACAGCCGGTCGAACTGGCTCTTCAGGTCGTAGTTGCGGTCGGTGACGATGCGTTCGAGCGTCTGGACGCGCTGTTCCAGGGCCTGCAGCCGCGAGGCGTACTGCGGGTCTTCCGGCGGATGGCTTTCGCGCAGACGCATATGGTGACGCAGGACGCTGGCGCCCACGCCGATGAGAATGATGGCAAGAATGAACAGTTCGCCGTGGGTCATCAGTGGTTTCCTTGTGGCGGCTCGGCGTCTTCCAGGTCCCGGAACTGGCGGTCCAGGTCGTAGCGGCCGGAGGTGACATAGCCTTCCATGCGTGCCAGGCGGGTGTCCAGCGTGCGGAAGCGGTGGCGCACGTCGCGGAAGGTGTCGCCCGCTGAACGCCGCACGCTGCGCCAGTAGGCGTCATCGTGGTCCCATGCGTAGGGCCGCTCCGGCTTGACCGGGAGTGCCACGCCCAGCACCAGGTACAGCAGCAGGGTGAGTCCGTTGAACCAGAACAGGGCCACCACAGCGAGGATGCGCACGAAGGTGACGTTCCAGCCGAAATAGTCGGCCAGGCCCGCGCACACGCCCATGATCCGGCCGTGCCGCGGGTCGCGGTAGAAGCGCTGCGCGCGCCAGTGCTCATCGTTGTGCATTGCTCAGCCCTCCGTGTTGCCGTGGCGCTGCCAGAAGCGGCGTTCGTCGCCGTCGCCGCAGTAGCGCAGACGACGTGGCGGCATCAGGCACGCGGCGAGCAGGTAGGCGGCCAGCGTGGCAGCCGGGAAAAACCAGCCCAAGGCGAGTACCGCCAGCCGGGCGAGCCACACGGGCATGTCGAATCGCCGGGCCAGACCGGCGCAGACGCCGAGGATGACACCGTTTTCGGTGTCCCGGCAGGCGTGTTGCCGTGCGTTTTCGTGGGTGCGGTGTGTCATGTCTTGTCCCTCCATCCGGGTGCCTGCGTGTCGAGTATCGTCTCCAGCGACCTGACACGGCCTTCCATCTTGTTTGCCAGTTGCCACAGGTCCGACAGCATCTTCTCGTCTTCGCGGGTCAGACCCTGGGCCTGGCGCCGTCGGGCGCCGTAGTGGAGGATCAGCCACAGCGGCGCGATGAAGACGCAGAACAGGGCGAATATGGCGGTGAAATCCATGCCGGCTTACTCGTGGGCGCCGGTGGCGGTCGAACCCATGCGGGCCTTCAGCGCGGCCAGTTCTTCCTCGACGTGGTCGTCCGTTTCCAGGTCGGCGAATTCACGATCCAGGTCACGTTGGTGGCCGAGATCGTAGGCCTCGACCTTGCCTTCCATGTGCTCCAGCTTGCGCTCGTAGTGCTCGAAGCGGCCCAGGGCGTCGTTGATGCGTTCGTCGTGGATCCGGCTGCGCGCGCGCAAGCGGTGGGCGGCGGTGTCATGACGGGTCTGCAGGGTTTTCTGGCGCTGCTTGGCGTCGGCCAGCTTGGCCTGCAGGGCGACGATGTCGTCGTTGAGTTTTTCCAGCCCCAGGCCGACTTCCTGGTGCTGGACCTGGAGATTGTCGCGCACATCCGCCGCCTGGCGTTTTTCAGCCAACGCGGCCTTGGCCAGGTCGTCGCGGCCCTTGCTGACGGCCAGTTCCGCGCGCCGCTGCCACTCGTCGGCCTCGCTGGTCGCGTGGCTCATGCGCCGCTCCAGCTCCTTGCGCTCGGCGATGGAGCGGGCCGCGGCCGAGCGCACCTCGACCAGGGTGTCTTCCATTTCCTGGATGATCAGCCGGACCACCTTTTCCGGATTCTCGGCCTTGTCCAGCATGGCATTGATGTTGGAGTTGACGATGTCGCTCAGTCTCGAAAAAACGCCCATGGCGGTTACCTCGTGGCAGTGAAGGGGATGTCGTGGTCAGGAATGCAGACTTCGTGCCAATGTGAAGAAGATGCGTAATAGATTGATCTTGCAGTGATTTCTTCAGGCAGGGCTATATGCGGTGTAGTAAATATGACTTTTATATGGTTAATTTGACTTGTTTATGGTCATATAAGCCGTATTGGCGGCCATGGCGACCGCCGCCCGCCGGGGAGCCGCGTGTCCGATCCGATGTCGTCAAACACCGTCAGCATGCTGGGTGAATCGGCACCGTTTCTTGCCCTGCAGGAGCAGGTGTCGCGTGTGGCACAAGTGGACAAGCCGGTGCTGGTCATCGGCGAGCGCGGAACCGGCAAGGAACTGGTGGCCGCGCGGCTGCACTACCTGTCGCCGCGCTGGGGAGCGCCGCTGGTCACCGTCAATTGCGCGACGCTGACCGAGTCGTTGCTGGAAACCGAACTGTTCGGCCACGAGGCCGGCGCGTTCACCGGCGCCACCGCACGCCATGCCGGACGCTTCGAGCAGGCCGACGGTGGCACGCTGTTCCTGGACGAGCTGGCCACCGTGTCGATGCGGGTGCAGGAGAAGATTCTGCGCGCGGTCGAGTACGGCCGGTTCGAGCGTGTGGGCGGCAGCCGCACGCTGAGCGTGGATGTACGCATCGTCGGGGCGACCAACCAGGACCTGCCGCGGGCGGTGCGCGCCGGAACCTTTCGGGCCGACCTGCTGGACCGCCTGGCCTTCGAGGTGCTCACGGTGCCGCCGTTGCGTGCCCGCCCCGGCGACATCCTGTTGCTGGCCGAGCATTTCGCGCGCGAGGTGAGCGGCGAACTGGGACGCCCGCTGTTTGCCGGCTTCACGGCCGCGGCGAGCGAAGCCCTGGCGGGTCATCCCTGGCCGGGCAATGTGCGCGAACTGAAGAACGCCGTGGAGCGTTCGGTGCATCGGGCGCCCGACGGCGAACCGGTCGATGCGATCGTGTTCGATCCGTTCGACTCGGCGTATCGGCCGCACGCCGGGTCCGATGCCGTGCCGGCGGCCACGTCGGCGTCACCGGCCGCGGTGCCGGAGGCCACGGACATCGCGCTGCCGTGCGACCTCAAGGCACGTACCGCCGCGTTGGAGGTCGCGCTGGTGCGACGCGCACTGGCCGCGGCCCGTTATCGGCAGACCGAGGCCGCGCCGTTGCTGGGCCTCAGCTACCACCAGTTGCGCGCATTGCTGCGCAAGCACGGACTGGACGGCCGGGGCGAGGCGAGCCGCCCGGACGGCGCGAATACGGACGACTAGCCATGCGTGGATGGATTCAACCAGGGCTTCCTCAGGGATAGTCGATCACCGCGTGGCCCGGTGCCAGGGCGGCCAGTTTGCGCAGGGCCCGCGGGTCGCGAAGATTGACCGACCACACCGCGCTGTCCAGGCCGAGTGCGGCCAGCTCGCGGGCCGTCGCGGCGGTGAAGTCCCGGTAATACGGAAACCAGGCGTGTCCGCCGGCCGCGGCGACGGCACGCGGGTGGCTGGCTCTGAAACGGCGCGGGTCGAAACCGTCGAACCACGGCGCGTCACCGCCGGCGTACAGGCGGCGCAGGGCTTGCAGGCGCGCCGGTGCGGGCGGGATGTCGGTATCCGGCGGGGTTCCGGCGGCGGTCCAGCTTGCCGGGGCGCTGGTGAACCAGGTGCGAAGGCCGGGTTGGCATGTCATGGCATGACGCAGTGCACCCCAGTCGAACGAGCACAGGATGACGCGGTCCAGGAAATGTTCGGCCCGAATCACCTCCAGGGTCGCCTCGACCAGCTCCACCCAGGGGCGTGTCGCGGCCAGGCGCATGGAGGCCTTGATCTCGATCACCAGAAAAAAGCGCGCGCTGCGTTTCCTGGCCAGCTCGATCACGTCGCGCAGGCGGGGAATGCGCTGGCCCGGTGTCGGCCGGATGTCCGGGAAGCGGCGCGCGTAGGCGGTACCCGGACGCGGTGTGCCGATATCGAAGGCCTGCAGATCGGCCAGGCTCAGCGCGGCCAGGGCCGGGCGGGCGGTGGCGGACACCCATTCGCCGTCGGGGCGGCGGCAGTAGGCCGGGTTGAGGGTGGCGTCGTGGTGCACGACCACCTGACCGTCGGCACTGAGGTGCACATCCAGTTCGGCGCCGGCGGCACCGCGTTCGATGGCATGGGCGAAGGCGGCCAGCGTGTTCTCGACGCGCCAGCCGGCGCCGCCGCGATGGGCGATCAGCTGCATCGGTCCGGCTCCGCAAACGGATAGGGGCATGGTAACCGGGCCGGTGCGCCGCCGGGACAATGGCACCGGGTGGTGCCCCGCGCGGGCGGCCCGCGTACACTGCGGGTTTCATCGCGCCGTTTCCGGAGTTCCGACCACCATGCAAGGCACGCAAGCCCCCGTACTGGCACGACGTCTCAAGAACCGGCACATCCAGCTGATCGCGCTGGGCGGGGCCATCGGCACCGGCCTGTTCTACGGCGCGGCCGAGTCGATCCGCCTGGTCGGGCCGGCCATCGTGCTGTCCTACCTGATCGGCGGCGGCGTCATCTACCTCATCATGCGCATGCTGGGCGAGATGTCCACGCAGGAACCGGTCGCCGGCGCTTTCAGCGATTTCGCACACCGCTACTGGGGCGGCTTCGCGGGGTTTTTGTCGGGCTGGAACTACTGGTTGTTGTACATCCTGGTCAGCATGGCCGAGCTGACCGTGGTCGGGCTTTACGTCAATTTCTGGTGGCCGGCGTTTCCCGCCTGGGCCACCGCGCTGGTGATCTGGGCGGCGGTGACCGCGATCAACCTGTTCCAGGTGAAGCTGTTCGGCGAGTTCGAGTTCTGGCTGGCGCTGATCAAGATCCTTGCCATCATCGGCATGATCGCGCTGGGCCTGGTGCTGGTGTTCGGCAGTCACGGCGACTCGCCCGTGGGCCTCGCCAATTTCTGGCGTCACGGCGGCTTCCTGCCCAACGGGATCCATGGTTTGCTGCTGTCGCTGGTGGTGGTGATGTTCTCGTTTGGCGGCACCGAGCTGATCGGCATCACCGCCGGCGAGGCGGACGATCCGCGCCGCAGCATTCCGCGTGCGGTGAACCAGGTGCTGTGGCGCATCCTCATTTTCTACATCGGGGCGGTGGCGGTGCTGGTCATGCTTTATCCGTGGACCGAGATCGGCGATGCCGGTTCGCCGTTCGTGCTGATTTTCTCGGATCTCGGCATTCCGGCGGCACCGGACATCCTGAACCTGGTGGTGCTGACCGCTGCGGTCTCGGTCTACAACAGTGGCATGTACAGCAACGGGCGCATGCTCTACAGCCTGGCCGAGCAGGGCAATGCGCCGCGCGTATTCCGACGTCTGGGCCGCAACCAGGTGCCGTGGGTGGGCATCGTATTCTCGTCGGCCTGCACCTTCGTGGTGGTGATCATCAATTTCCTGGTGCCGCATGGCGCATTCATGCGCGTGATGGCCGTGGCCACCGCGGCGGCGGCGCTGACCTGGGCCATGATCGTGCTGGTGCACCTGCGCTTCCGGCGCGCGCATGCACGCGCGAGTTTGCACTTTGCCGCGCCGTGGTATCCGTGGGCCAACTGGCTGTGCGTGGCGTTTCTGGTGCTTCTGGTGGCGCTGATGACCCAGCTGGAATCGACGCGGCCGGCGGTGTACGTGTTGCCGGCGTGGGTGCTGGTTCTGTATGCGGGCTACCGGTGGCGGCATCGCAACACGGGGCGGGCGCGATAGCGTCGGCGCGATCCGGTGCCCGGATGAACGGAAACATCATGTTCACGCCGCATTGCTTGGAGCGGCGCGGCGGCTTTGTCATGATGGTTGTAGCCACCCGTGCACCGCGGTACGGCCGGGCGCATGCGACGTGGTTCACCGAACCAGGAGCTTGTCATGACCACTCACGTCCAGATCGTGTTCTATTCCATGTACGGCCACGTCCACACCATGGCCGAAGCCGTGGCCGAGGGCGCCCGCGAGGTGTCCGATACCGATGTGACGTTGTTGCAGGTGCCGGAGCTGGTGCCCGAAGCGGTACTGGAATCATCCGGCGCGGCAAAGGCGCGTGCGGCGTTCGCGCACATTCCCGTTGCCAGGCCCGAACAGCTGGCCGAGCCCGACGCCATCATCTTCGGCGCGCCCACGCGTTTCGGGAACATGTGCGGGCAGATGCGCAATTTCCTGGATCAGCTGGGGCCGCATTGGGCCAAGGGCGCCTTCGAAGGCAAGGTGGGTGGCGTGTTCACCTCCAGCAACACGCAGCATGGCGGACAGGAGACCACCATCACCAGCTTCCACACCACGCTGTTCCATCTGGGCATGGTGGTGGTCGGCGTGCCCTACAGCGAGGCCCGGCAGATGACCATGGACGAGATTTCCGGCGGCAGCCCGTACGGCGCCAGCACCATTGCCGGACGCGAGAGCGGCCCCAGCGAGAACGAGCTGGCCATCGCCCGCTATCAGGGCGGCCACGTGGCGAAGATCGCCGGCGCCCTGAAGCGGGGCCGCGCATCCTGAATCCCGAGCTCGATACGTCGCTCCCGGCCGATTGCCGCCGGGAGCGTCCGTGTCAGGGGCTTTTCCCGTAGGCGCTGGATTCGGGGTTGTCGATGGTCGAATGGGTGCGATCGTCGTGCATGAACAGGATCGCCACCAGGCCGCACGCCGCGATGCCCACCACGTACCACGGGAAGACGTGCGGGAAACCGTGGTCCTTCATGAACAGGGCCACGTATTCGGCCGATCCGCCGAACACCGAGTTGCCGATGGCGTAGGTGAAGCCCACGCCCAGCCCACGGATATGGGCCGGGAACATTTCCGCCTTCACGATGCCCGAGATCGAGGTGTAGAAGCTCAGGAACAGCATCGCCAGCAGGATCAGCAGCCCTGCCGGCAGAAGCGAGGTCTGGGCGCCGATGGCGCCCAGCACGGGGATCGGAATGATGATCATGCCGATGACGAAGATCAGCATCGAATTCTTGCGCCCGATCTTGTCCGACACCATGCCGATCAACGGCTGGATCAGCATGAACACCAGCAGGCACAGCGTCATCGTGTCGGCCACGTCGCCCTTGGAGAAGCCGCCGGTGTCGATGAGGTACTTTTGCATGTAGGTGGTGAACACGTAGAACGTCAGCGAACCGATGCAGGTGATGCCGAACACCACCCAGAACGCGCGCTGGTGCCGGAATACCTCGCGGAAGGTGCCCGAACCCTCGTGCTTGCGGTCGTCTTTGGAGGTGGTTTCGTCCAGGCCCTTGCGCAGCCAGATCGAGACCAGCGCCGCCAGTGCGCCGACCACGAAGGGCAGGCGCCACCAGCCGGCGCTGATCTGCGCGTCGCCCAGGGTGTGGGTCATGATCACGGCCAGCAGGCTGGCCAGCAACTGGCCGCCGATCAGGGTGACGTACTGGAACGAGGAATAGAAACCGCGCCGCCCCTTCTGTGCCACTTCCGACATGTAGGTGGCGGTGGAGCCGTACTCGCCACCCACGGCGATGCCCTGGATGCAGCGCACCACGATCAACAGGATCGGGGCCAGTGCGCCCACGCTCCGTGCGGTCGGCAGGGCCGCCATGCACAGCGAGCCGAAACACATCAACAGGATCGAGGTGACCATGGCGTTCTTGCGCCCGACCCGGTCGGCCATGCGCCCGAAAATGTAGCCGCCGACGGGGCGCATCAGGAAACCGATGAAGAACACGCCGGCTGCCTGCATGAAGGCGCCGGTCTGGCCGGTGCCGACGAAGAACTGTTGCGCGAAGTAGACGCTGAAGAACGCGTAGATGTAGAAGTCGAACCATTCGACCAGGTTGCCGCTGGAGGCTGCGATGATGGCCTTGATGGTCTCCGCGGTGGACAGGCCGCCTTCCTTGATGGCCCGCAACTTCGCCTCGGAGGTGTCGGCGGGTGGCTGGATGATGCGCGTCATGGAACAGGTCCTTGTTGTGGACAGAACGAAGTCGCCCCCCCGTATCCGGCGGCGCGTGCCGCGCCGGCCCCGGCGAACCCGGTGAACCCGGTGAACCCGGTGAAAAAATTGTACACCGCCACCGGATACCGCAGGCGGTGGTGTTCACGGGCTCTCCGGACATCTCGAATACCGGATGCTGGATTCAATCAGGGCTTTCTTCAGGGATGCAACGGCCAGAACAGCGGGATCAGCCACATCGACAGCGCGCAGAACAACGCAATCAGCGGGATGCCGACCTTCATGAAGTCGGTGAAACGGTAGCCGCCGGCGTAGTACACCATGGTGTTGGTGGGATAGCCGACCGGCGTGGCGAAGGAGGTGGCCGCCGCGAAGGCCACCGCCACCACGAACGGGCGCGGGTCGGCATTCACCGCGTGCGCGACACTGGCGGCGATGCCCACCATCAGCACCACCGAGGGGTTGTGACCCATCAATTCGGTGAGCAGGGCGGTCAACAGGTACACCATCAGCAACGCGGCCATGGGGCCGTGGTGGCCGACCAGGTCCAGGGCGGTTTCCACCATGTGTTGTGAAAGGCCGGTCTTCTCGATGGCGGTGCCCAGCGGCAGGATGGCGCCGAGCAGAATGATGATCTTCCAGTCCATGCCTTCGTACACGTCCTTGCGTCCGAAGCAGCCGGTCAACGCCATCAGCACCGCACCGCAGATGGCAGCGACCGGGATCGGCAGCCAGCGCAGCCCCGACACTGCCACCACGCTGGTCATGATCGCCACCGCCATGATGGCCTTGCGCGACATGCGCCGTTCGTCCTGGCGTTCGCTGAGCACGATCAGGGAGTCGTCGCCGCGCAGTTGCGGCATGCCGTCCTCGTCCACCAGCACCATCAGCACATCGCCCACGGCCAGACGCACGTCGCCGATGGTGTCGCGCAACACCTGGCCGCGCCGATGGACGGCCAGTACCACGGTGTCGGGGCGGCGCCCGAGATCGGTTTCCGACAGGCGCCGGCCCTCGACGGGGCTGGCCGGCGCCACCATCATCTCGGCCAGCACGCGTGGGCGGTCGTCGTCGGGCACGTAGCGGCTCTCCGGCGCGTTTTCCAGGTGGGCGCTGCGCTGGAACTCCTCGATCTTGTCCCAGTCGCCGCGAACCAGCAGCACGTCGCCGGCTTCCAGTTCCTGCGAGCGCGGTGACCACATGCGGCGTTCGCCGCGCAGCAGTTCCAGCGGGTACACGCCGTACTGGTCGCCCAGCCCCGCCTCGCCGATGCTCTCGCCGACCAGCGGCGAATCGTCGGTGACGGCCAGCTCGGTGACGTACTTGCCGATGTCCACTTCCTCGATCTTGTCCGCCTCGATGCGGCGCGGCAGCAGCCAGCGCCCGACCAGCATCAGATAGGTGATGCCGGCGATCGCGAGCAGGGCGGCCATGCCGGTGAACTCGAACACGCCGAAGCCGTCCAGGCCGTATTTCCGCGCCAGGGAGTCGGTGAGCAGGTTGGAGGACGTGCCGATCAGGGTCGCCACGCCGCCCATCTGCGCGGCGTAGGCCATCGGCATCAGCACGCGTGCCGGCGAAGTGCCGGTGCGCTGGCACACGCGCAGCGCCAGCGGCAGGAATGTGGCAACCAGGGCGATGTTCTTCACGAACGCACCCATGGGCGCGATGGCCAGCATCATGGTCAGCGTCAGCAGCCAGGGCTTGCGGATGCGCATCAGCAGCCGGCCCAGCGGTTCCAGCACGCCGGTACGCTCGATGCCGATGCTCAGCGCGAACATCGCCGCCACCGTCACCGTGGCCTCGTTGCTGAACCCGGCAAAGGCCTCGTCCGGACTGACGATGCCGAGCACCACCAGCACGCCCAGTGCCAGCAAGGCCACCAGGTCGATGCGCAATTTCTCACTGGCGAAAAGAACCATCGCGCCAACAATCACCGCCGCCACGGCCCAGGCCTGCCAGGTCATGGGTGGCACCTTCCGGTTCCGGCGGCAACGGCGGGCGGCAGGAGGCGTGATGCGGGCATCGTTGGCACCGTGACGGACAGGCTTTGCATGCTACCGCAGCAGGTGCATGTTGCGTGATGGCGGCGGTCGCTCCGGTCGGGGGCTGTTCGGTTTCCGGGGCGTCGTGGCGAACCGGAGCGGTCGGTGATGGATACGCGTCCGGTGGCGGTTACAGCTGCGATTCGATCGGCAGCCAGCCCATCACGCGAACCAGCAGACGCAGGCCGACACCGGTGTCGGGTTCCTTGTCATGGACACGTCCATCGGCGCCATGCCAGTGCAGATGGCCGTCGGCATCGATGCTCACGCGCCAGGCCCGGTCGGGCGCGACGCTGCGCTCGAAGAACGTGGTGAGATCCCGGGCCAGACCGGGGCTGTCGAATATCACGCCCATTTCCGTGTTGAGCTGGGCCGAGCGCGGATCCAGGTTGAATGAGCCGACGAAACCGCGCTCGCCGTCGACCACGAACGCCTTGGAGTGCAGGCTGGCGCCGCTGGAACCGAACAGCTCGCGCGAGGTGTCCGATTGGCCGGGCTTGAGCTCGTACAACTTCACCCCCTGCCGCAGCAGGCGCTTGCGGTAGGCGGTATAACCGGCATGCACCATGGGCACGTCGTTGGCGGCCAGCGAGTTGGTCAACACGCGCACGTTCATGCCGCGTCGTGCCTGGCCGACCAGCAGCAGCGTGCCGGACTCGCCGGGTACGAAATACGGGGAAATCAGCCAGCTCTGGTGTTTCGCCGAGAACAGCAGGGCGGAGATGTCGTACAGCATCCAGCCTGCCTGGTCGCGATGGCTGGCCAGTGCCGCCGCCTTTTCCGGCGGATCGGACAATACGTGGATGTCCTTGGACCAGTGCAGGGTCAATGTACCGTGCACCAGCTGGTCCACGAAGGCTTCGTGGGACGCCAACGCGCGGGCCCAGGGGGTGGCCTGCGCATCGGCCAGCCATTGCCGGCGCCGCGCCTCGAAGTGTGCCGGCGTCCAGTGCGAGCCCTTTTTGTGCAGGGCTTTCAACGGAATCACTTCGGACGAGTTCCAGAAGCGGTCGAAGATGGCACTGGTCCCGGTCACGGCCGGGCCGATCAGCAGCAGGTCGGTGTCACGGAAATTGGTGTCGGCGGAGGCGCCGAAGTACTCGTCGCCGATGTTGCGGCCACCCACGATGGCCACACGGTTGTCGGCGATCCATGCCTTGTTGTGCATGCGCCGGTTGAAGCCGATGAAACGCAGGCCCATTTCCAGCGCGCGTCGCAGCCCGCCGCCGCGATTGCGGCCGGGGTTGAAGAGGCGCACCTCCAGGTTCGGGTGGGCATCCATGGCCAGCAGTTCGTCGTCGCGTCCGGCCACGTTCATGTCGTCGATCAGGAGGCGCACGCGCACGCCGCGATCGGCGGCGGCCATCAGCTCGTTTTCGAGCAGTCTGCCGGTGGTGTCGTGACGCCAGATGTAATACTGCACATCCAGGCTGCGCTCGGCAGCGCGGGCGCTGCGCGCGCGCACAATGAAGGCCGGTACCGCTTCGTCCAGCAGGGCGGCGGCGCTGGCACCGGCCGGGTGCGCGTCCAGCAGGGGCTGGATCAGCCGGTCCAGCGGGGTGGCGGATGCCGCCACCGGCAGGGCGTGCGAGGCCGCGCCACGGGCACTGCGCGCGAAATGGCCCCAGGACCACAGCGCCAGCAGCGACAGCGCGATGAAGGTGACGATGGCGATCAGGGTCCAGCGCAGGATCGGACGGGTCACGGCGTTCCCTTGGCGGTGACGGGCTTGCCGTCCAGATTACGCCATCGGACACATGCGGCGACAGGGCGCGGTCAGGCCGCCTTGCGCGTGGACAGTGTCGCCAGCAACCGGTGCGCCGCCTCCATGCGTTCGGCGGGCTGGTCGAAGTCGCCGACGATGCGCAGTTTTTCCTGCCCGTCCAGCTTGTAGGTGCGCGGTTGGGTCTGGATCAGTCGAATCAGCGCGGCCGGGTCGATGTCGGGGTCGTTCCGGAACAGCACGCGACCGCCGGCCGGGCCGAATTCCAGCTTGCGGATGCCCATCGGCGTGGCCAGCAGCTTCAGGCCGGTGATGGCGAACAATTGTTTCAGCGGCTCCGGCAGCAGGCCGAAGCGATCGATCATTTCCACCTTCAGTTCGCGCAGCGCGGTCTCGTCGCGGGCGCTGGCGATGCGCTTGTAGAGCGTCAGGCGGGTGTGCACGTCGGGGAGGTAATCTTCCGGGATCAGCGCCGGTGCGTGCAGAACAACCTCGGTCTCGTGGTCGGAGGCAAGGTCGAAGTCGGGCACCTTGCCGCTCTTCAGCGCGTTGACGGCACGCTCCAGCAGTTCGCTGTACAGGCCGAAGCCGATCTGCTGGATCTGGCCGGACTGTTCGTCACCCAGCAGCTCGCCCGCGCCACGGATTTCCAGGTCGTGCGTGGCCAGGGTGAAGCCGGCGCCCAGTTCCTCCAGCGAGGCCAGGGCCTCCAGGCGCTTGCGTGCGTCCGAGGTCATCGCGCGGCGGTCCGGTACCAGCAGGTAGGCGTAGGCGCGGTGGTGCGAGCGGCCGACGCGGCCGCGCAGCTGATGCAGCTGGGCCAGGCCGAAGTGGTCGGCACGGTCGATGATGATGGTGTTGGCCGAGGGGATGTCGATGCCGGACTCGATGATGGTGGTGCACACCAACACGTTGAAGCGCTGGCGGTGGAAGTCCAGCATCACCTGTTCCAGCTCGCGCTCGGGCATCTGGCCGTGGGCGATGCGGATGCGCGCCTCCGGCATCAGCTCGCCCAGTTCGCGCGCGGTACGCTCGATGGTTTCCACCTTGTTGTGCAGGAAGTACACTTGGCCGCCGCGGGCCAGTTCGCGTTGCATGGCCTCGCGCAGCAGCGCCGGCTGCGGCTGCGCGATGGTGGTCTTGACCGCCATGCGGTGTTCCGGCGCGGTGGCGATGATGGACAGGTCGCGCAAGCCGCTCATGGCCATGTTCAGGGTGCGCGGAATCGGCGTGGCGGTGAGCGTAAGCAGGTCCACCTCGGCGCGAAGTTTCTTCAGTTTTTCCTTCTGGCGCACGCCGAATCGCTGTTCCTCGTCGACGATCACCAGGCCCAGATCCTTGAACTTCACGTCGTCGCCGAGCAGCTTGTGCGTGCCGATGACCACGTCGATGCGTCCGTCGGCCAGCCGCTTCAGCGATTCGGCGGTCGCCTTGCGCGCCTGGAAACGCGACAGCACTTCCACCGTCAACGGCCAGTCGGCAAAGCGGTCGGCGAAGTTGGTGTAGTGCTGCTGGGCCAGCAGCGTGGTCGGCACCAGCACGCACACCTGGCGGCCGGCGCTGGCCACGGCGAAGGCCGCGCGAAGGGCGACTTCGGTCTTGCCGAAGCCGACGTCGCCGCAGACCACGCGGTCCATCGAGCGGGGCGCCTCCAGATCCGCCAGGACCGCCTCGATGGCCTGCTCCTGATCGGGCGTTTCCTCGAACGGAAAGCCGGTCGCGAACTGGCGGTACATGGTGCGGTCGATCGGCGTGGCGGTGCCGGTGCGGGCCTCGCGCTGGGCGTGGATGGCCAGCAGCTCGGCGGCCACGTCGCGTACTTTTTCGGCGGCCTTGCGCCGGGCCTTGTTCCACGCCTCGCCGCCCATGGAATGCAGCGGCGCGTTTTCCGGCGCGGTGCCGGTATAGCGGCTGACCAGGTCCAGCTGCGCCACCGGCACGTAAAGCTTGTCGCCCTTGGCGTATTCGATGACCAGATATTCGCCGGGCGCGTCACCGATGTCCAGGGTTTCCAGGCCGCGATAACGACCGACGCCGTGGTCGATGTGCACGATCGGCGCGCCTTCGCTGAGCTCGGTGAGGTCGCGGATGATGGTGTCCGGATCGCGTGCGGCGCTGCCGGCCCGGCGACCGCGCCGTGTGCGTGGCGCGCGCTCGCCCAGCAATTCCTGTTCGGTGAGCACGGCGATGCCGGCATCATCCAGCACGAAGCCGCGCGTCAACGGGGCTACGGTCAGCGCGTGCGGGGTGCCGGCCGGCTGTCCCTGCACGAATGCGCTCCAGTTTTCGACCGGCGTCGGACGCAGGTCGTGACTCGCGAGCAGATCGGCGACGGCCTCGCGGCGGCCCGGCGAGTCGGTGGCGATTAAAGTGCGGCCGGCGTGCGCGGACAGGAAGGCTTCCAGTTTGCCGGCGGCGGCCTCGCCGCGGGTCGGCAGGGCCACGTCGGGGACTGGCGTGGTGCCCAGGGCCACGGCGTGGGGGTGGTCGGCGGTGACGAACTCGGCACGCCGCCACCGGTTCAGCTGCTCGCGCAGTGCCTGCGGGGGCAGATACAGATCCCCGGGCGGCAGGATCGGGCGTTCGATGTCGTGGGCGCGTTGCTCGTGGCGCGTCACGGTTTGTCGCCACGCCTGTTCGGCGGCCTCCGCCACGCCTTCGCCCAGTACCAGCATGGCGCTGTCGGCCAGGTAGTCGAACAGGGTTTCGGTGCGTTCGAAGAACAGCGGCAGGTAGTACTCGATGCCGCCGGGTGTCAGGCCCTGTTTCATGTCCTGGTGGAGCGGACAACGCCGCACGTCGATCGGAAAGCGCTCGCGCAGGCGATGGCGGAACTCGCGGCGGGCTTCGTCGGTGAGCGGGAATTCGCGTGCCGGGAGCAGCTCGACGGCATCCACCTTGTCCTGCGAGCGTTGGGTTTCCGGGTCGAAGCTGCGGATGGAGTCGATCTCGTCGTCGAACAGCTCGATGCGGTAGGGCGTGTCGCTGCCCATCGGGAAGATGTCGATCAGGGCGCCGCGCACCGCGAAATCGCCCGGCTCGACGGCCTGCGGCACGTGCCGGTAGCCGGCCGCCTCCAGGCGTCGCTGCTCGGCGTCCAGGTCCAGCGTTTGGCCCTGGTATACCGCCAGGCCCGATCCGGTGAGATAGCTGCGCGGCGCCAGGCGTTGCATCAGCACCGGGGCCGGCACGATCAGGATGCCGCGCTCGATCGCCGGCAGGCGGTACAGCGTGGCGATGCGTTGCGAGATGATCTGCGGGTGCGGGCTGAACAGGTCGTAGGGCAGGGTTTCCCAGTCGGGGAAATGCAGCACCGGCATGTCGCCGGCAAACACGTTCAGTTCATCCTGCAGCTGGCGTGCGCCCAGGCTGTCGCGCGTGACCGCGACCAGCAGTCCGTCGTGCCGGCGCGCGGCCTCGGCCACGGCCAATGAGGCGGCCGAACCGTCCGGGGTGATCCAGAACCGGCGCTGTTTGGGGGAAACGGGAAGGGGAGGCTGAATGAGCGACATGGGTGATGCCAATACACGACGGCACCGGTCGCGGCGGCGGCCAGTGCGGAAAAAGGGGTGCCCATTTTAGCAGGCGTGGATACAGCGTCCGCAGAGCCCTGTGATTAATGGGTCGCTCCCACAGGAACCTCGAAAAACGCCCCATCCTGTTTGGTAGGAGCGCTGGAAGGCGCGATCAACCGTGCCGCAAGACACGTCATTTTCCCGCATCACCGGTCGCGCCTTCCAGCGCTCCTACAGTGGTCTGGATGAACACCCCCGTTCTTCGAGGTGCCCCCCAGGGTGTCAGTCCAGGTCCAGCGCGATCATCGCGGTGCCGGGATCGCCGGTCATGGCGCGGCGCTTGAAACCCAGCTGTCGGCACAGGTCCAGCATGGGCCGGTTCTCGATCAGGACGTAACCCCACAGGCATGCCACCGCGCGGCGGTGGCATTCGTCGACAAGACGTTGCATCAGCAACGCGCCAAGGCCGCGGCCGGTCCAGGCGCGCTCCACCAGTACCGCGAACTCGGCCTGATTGCTGGCCTTGTCCCAGAAAATGCGCCCCACGCCGCGTATCTCGTCGGGTGTGCCGGTGTCGTCGACGAGAACCCAGGCCGCCTCGCGATCCGGGTCGATGTCGCACAGTTGTCGCGCCATCGGCACCGGCAGTTCGCGCATGTGGTGCATGAAGCGCATGCGGATTTCATCCTCGGACAGGCGTGTGAAGCAGCGCCGGATCGCGTCGACGTCGGCGGGCCGGATCGGGCGCAGCCACAGGGTGCGGCCGTCGTGGAGGCTTACCTGCTCGCCGGGCGTGCCTGTCGTCGCGGGGTGGGTGACGCGGGCAAAGCGCCGGCTGCTGCGCGGCGGCAGCGATATCTCACCCATCGGCGCGTGCGACGCGGCGTCGCGACCGGGCGGAAGCACCATCTTCATGGCCCGCAGTGTGCGCCGCCGGTGTCGGGGCGTCCAGACGCCTGCGACGTTGCGTTCAGCGTCGCATTCAGCGGATGCCCACGCCGACCCCCACGCCCATATGCACGTTCGACCACGGGCTGCGTAGTTCCTCGGCGGTCCACAGATGGTAGTCGTCGACTGCCACCAGCGGAAATGCGTAGGCCGCTTCGCCCACCTTGCCGCTGCGTGTGCCTTGCAGCTGTCCGCTGAGCGTCATCAGGCTGCCGGGAGGGTAGTTCAGCGGCTCCAGATAGCCCGGCACCAGGGCAATGAAGCGGCCTCCCGCGGCACCCCGGGCCTGCGGGCGCTGCGACTTGTCCAACGGGTAGCCGAGCAGTTCGATTTCGGTGTGGTCGTTGCGGTTGGTGATGCCGACAATGCGCCCGCCCCAGATCACGTGTCCACGGCTGAAGCGCTCCGGCGTGCGTGCGACTTCGGTCGGCGTAGCCTGCACCAGGTCCGGCGTGGGCTTGTAGATGGGTGCGGGCGAGCAACCGGCCAGGAGCAGGCCGGCGATGACGAGCAGGGCGAGGGTGACGGTTCTGGCGCGCATGGAGGTCCCGGTCATCCGAAGGTGAAGGTGTAGGCACGCAATCCCGCATGCGGAATGTCGATGACGACGTCATGCTCGGCATAGTCGTCGCTGTCGAACAGCGTATACAGCCGGCTGGCCTGGACCGTGACCGGCGGCTGCTTTTTGCCGTCGACCCGGATGGCCAGCGTCACCGGCTTGTCGCTGGCGGCCACCATGTGCAGCTTGGCGGCCTTGAAGCGCAGGTGGATGCGGCCGGCGCCGCTGGCGAGCTGGGCGTACTCGGCCGACATGCGCCAGGTGCCGTCCAGCGCGTACCGGTTGAGGTCCACCCGCTCCGGCGCACGGTAGCGGCGGGCCTTGCGCGTGGGTGTATCGGTATTGGCCATGTTGGCCACGCGGGCCAGGCCGAAATACATCTCCGGCGAACCGATGGCGGCGAAATCGGGGGCGCCGCTGCCGGCATCGACGGTGTCGAGCGCGGCCAGGCCGAGTGCGTGCCGGATGGCGTTTTCCATCTCTTCGTAGTGGCCTTCGCCGTAGTGGTGCTGTACGACGTTGCCGTGCCGGTCGACCAGGTATTCGGCCGGCCAGAACTGGTTGTTCCACGCGTTCCAGGTGGCCATGCGGCTGTCCATCGCCACCGGGTAACGCAAGTGGAAGCGTTTCACCGCCGCCTCGACGTTGGCGCGCTGCATGCCGAACTTGAATTCCGGCGAATGCACGCCGACCACCACCAGCCCGTGATCCTTGTACTTGGCGTACCAGCGGTTGATGTGGGGGAACGTGCGCAGGCAGTTGATGCACGAATAGGCCCAGAAATCGACCAGCACCACCTTGCCGCGCAGCTTGCGCATGGTCAGCGGCGGTGAATTGATCCAGTGGCTGATACCGGTGAATTCCGGTGCCCGCTCCGGCGCGGCGGCACGCGCCGACCAAGCGGCCGTCGCGCCGGCGGCAACCACGATCACGATGGCCAGAACGATGGAACGCGCGGTGCCCATGGTCATGTCCTGCAGCCGCTGGCTGCACGATGGAAGCACGACCAGTCTAGCGCAGGCGGGGTGGTGCCGGGCAGGGTGCTGTATGGCGCGATTCGGGGCCATCGCGGCCATGGGCCACCTCGCAAGAGTCCTTGAGGCGGCCCGCCGGCCCGGTGGGAGCGGCCCATGGCCGCGATGATGGCTTCCGGGTACCGCCGTGTCGTTCAGCTGCCGACCGGCTTCTCGCGTACCGGCAACGGCACGTTGCAGATGCCGACATGGCCGACCGGCCGGGTGTAGAACGCGTCCTTGCGGTTGCGTTTGGCCTCGACCAGTCGCGCGAAGGTCTTGCTGTCGGTACGCAGGGCCTGCAATGTCACGCGTTGCGTTTCCGGCACCTGCGAGGCGAGCCGTATCGAGTGGATGCGGGTGCGCATGGATGGGTTTTTGTAAACGCCCATCGGCTCGGGCCCACGCGGCAACGCGGCCAGCCACTGCATGCCCTGCACGACACGGCCGACCACGGCCAATTGGCGATCGATCTGGCGCGGGGCCTGGCCGATCGGTACATACAACGTGTTGCCGTTGCCGCTTTCCGGGTCGGTGTCGCGGGCCACGCCGACCATGCCGTAGCACTGCACCAGCCACGCGGTGTTGGTGGCCGGGTTCCAGGCCATCGGCAGACCGTGCGAGAAGCCGACCCGGGGTGCGTAAAGGTCGCCGTCGGGCAGCGCCGTCACCGCGAGTGTCTCGTCGAGGGTGCGGGTGAACTCCGGTGGCAGCGTGGTGTGCGCCGAGCCCATCGGCCGGGCCTTGTCCGGATCGTCGCCATCCGGGTCGCCCCATTGCGCCACGAAATTGTCCTGCACGCGATAGACGCTGGTGCCGTCGAAATAATGCGCGTCGACCAGGGTCTTGATGTTGGCCACATGTCGTGGGGCCCACTGCGGCGCCAGTTCGATGATGACGCGATGATGGTCGGCCAGTTCCATGTACAACGTTTGTGCCGGGTCCAGCGTGCGCCATTCCGAGGGCCGCGAGGCGGCCAGAATGTCCTTGGATGACGGCGTGGCGTCCTGGTGGTCGCGGGTGGCGGCCACCGGCGCGGCGGCGAGAAGCGCGGCCGCGGTCAGCAGCGGCAGGAAAAATCGGCGTGACATGGGGGCTCCCCCTCGGTGCAAGGCCCGTCGAGTTTGCCATTATGCTGGCGCCATGCAAAAGACCTACGATCGCGCCTATTTCGACAAGTGGTACCGCGACCCGGCGCAGGCCGTCGACTCGCCCGCGGAAGTGCGGCGCAAGGTGGCGTTGGCCGTGGCCCTTGCCGAGTATTACCTGGGCCGTCCCATTCGCAACGTGCTGGATATCGGCTGCGGCGAGGGCAACTGGCGCGCGCCGCTGCGCCGGCTGCGGCCAAAGGTGGCCTATCGTGGCATCGATCCCAGCGAATACGTGGTGGCCCGCTACGGACGCACGCGCGACATCGGCCTCGGCGATTTCGGCATGCTGGAATATTTGCGTTTCGAGCGCCCGTTCGACCTGATCCTGTGCAGCAACGTGCTGCATTACATCGATGCCGCCGAGATCCGGCGCGGGCTGCGCGGCCTGGACGAATTGCTGGAAGGCGTGGCGTTCCTGGAGGCATATGCCGTCGAGGACGATGTCGAGGGCGACGACGAGGACTACGTTGCCCGCAAGGCGTCCTGGTATCGGCGACAGTTCCGTGCCGCGGGGCTGGTCGCGGTCGGACCCCATGCCTGGGTCGGCTCGAACCTCGCCCCACAGCTGCTGGCGTTGGAAGGGCTGTCGTGATGGCCGCGCGCGTGGGCTGTCGTCGCCGGTACCCGCAGTGGGTCCGGCGGCGGCCGGTTGCGGGACGGTGCCGCGTCTACAACTCCGATTGCGGCGGGTAGCGGATGCGTTCGATGCCGGCGCGGTGGTAGCGTCGCGCGAATATCGGCTGCAGCTGGTCGATCAGGGACCGTGTGGTGTCGGCGCTGTGGTCGTCGGGGGTGTAGACAAACAGGAAGGCGCCACCGCGCCGGGCCAGTTGGACGTCGTCGTCCAGGAAGCCGGCTTCGGTGCCGACGATGCGGGCGATGCCGGCGCGCAGACGGTCGAACCAGGCCGCGCCCTCCTCCGATTCCAATTGCTCGACCACGAACGGGCCCGATGCGGTGGCCACGTCATCGACGGAAAACCCCTCGGACAGGAAGCGGCTCTTGGCCGTCTCGGCCTGTTCGAAATCGTCGAACGCCGCCACCACGTAGTGCAGCGGGTAGAACAGGCCGAACGAGGTGTCGCTTTCCTTGAAGAAGTCCCAGTGCGCTTTCATGGGCGTGCTCCCATGGGGCGGATTCACCTCCCAGCATAGCGACGGCACATGAACTGCGACTTTTTGCCGCAGTCATGTGCGGGACGGGTTCACGGTTGCAGGAGCAGCAGCCGGATCACGCCGTAGGCGGCCAGCACGAACAGCAGTCCCCAGGCCAGCATGGCCAGCGCGAATGCCGGTCCGCGCCGGGCCGCGTCGCGCCGGTAGGCGATGACGTACCCGATGCGTCCCACGATCCAGACCAGGCCCAGGATGCCGGCCCAGGTGGGGTTGCCGAAGCGCGCCGCCAGCCACAGCGTGGGCAGGAACAGCACGGTCTGTTCCAGCGTGTTCATCTGCACCCGGTAGGTGCGCTCGAAAACCGGATGGCCGCTGGTGGCCGGGGCCTTGATGCCGTATTTGCCGCGGGCACGGCCGGTGAGCACGATGGTCGCGAACAGCAGCGCGACGGCGAGCAGGGCAACCAGTTCGGGCAAATGGATCACGGCGGCATCTCGTGGGTGGTCTGAACGGAGAAGTGTGCGGTTTGACGCCGCCGCTGTCCAATGCCGTGTCGGCCGTGGCGCTCGTCAGCGTCGACGTGGCGGCTTGTGACCGCCCGGCCGCTTGCCGCCGGGCTTGCCTTTGCCCGGCCCGCGATGTTTCGGGCCGCGTGGCGGGCGTGGGCCGAGTTGCTGCTTGTCCGGGCGGCCCGCGTCGCGTGGCGTGGTGCCGTCATCGCGCCGCATGTGCAGGGGACGACCGGCGACACGCACTTTCTTCAGGTGCTGCAGCAGTTCCGGCGGCATGCCTTCGGGCAGATCGATAAGGCTGTGGTCGTCGCGGATTGTCAGACGGCCGATGTACTGGCTGTCGATGCCCGCCTCGTTGGCGATGGCGCCGATGATGTTGCCCGGTTTGACGTGATGGACACGGCCGACATCGAGGCGATAGGTGTCCTTGCCGGCCTCACCCTGGTGCGGGCGTTCGGGGCGGACGCCGTGTTTGCCCGGGTGCGACCTGTGCTCGCGCGCGGGGCGTTCGCGATCGGGGGGCGCGGACCGCCCGCGGTTCGGCGGTGCCGGGTCGCGGCCCTGCAGCAGCAACGGCTTGCCGCCGTGTGCCATGCGTGCCAGCGCGGCGGCGATGTCGATGGCGGGGGTATCGTGCTCGCGCTCGTAACGCTCGATGAGTTGGCGGAAGACGTCGAGGTCATCGCCGGCGGCCAGGGTCTCGCCGATGCGTTGCATGAAACGTTCGATGCGGCGGTCGTTGACCACGGCCACCGTGGGCAGCTGCATGGTCTCCAGCGGTTGCCGCGTGGCACGCTCGATGGCGCGCAGCATGCCACGCTCGCGCGGGGTCACGAACAGGATCGCCTTGCCCTCGCGGCCGGCACGGCCGGTGCGACCGATGCGGTGCACGTACGATTCGGTGTCGTAGGGAATGTCGTAGTTGAGTACGTGGCTGATGCGTTCCACGTCCAGGCCGCGCGCGGCCACGTCGGTGGCGACCAGGATGTCGAGCTGGCCGTCGCGCAGTTGCCGGATCAGGCGTTCGCGCTGCGGCTGCGCGATGTCGCCGTGGATGGCGGCGGCGGTGAAGCCGCGGGCTTCCAGTTTTTCGGCCAGGGTTTCGGTGGACTGCTTGGTGCGCGCGAACACGATCATGGCGTCGAACGGTTCGGCTTCCAGGATGCGCGTCAGCGCGTCCAGCTTGTGCAGCCCGCTGACCGGCCAGTAGCGTTGGTGGATGCGCGTGGCGGTCGCCGTCTTGGCGGCGATGGAAACTTCCACCGGATCGTTCAGGTGTTGTTGCGCGATGCGCCGGATGGGGCCTGGCATGGTGGCGGAGAACAGCGCCGTCTGGCGCGTCGAGGGCGCCGCCGACAGAATGGTGTCCACGGCTTCGGCGAAGCCCATGCGCAACATCTCGTCGGCCTCGTCCAGCACCACGAAGCGCAGCGCCGAGAGGTCCAGCGTGCCCTTGTTCAGGTGGTCGATGATGCGCCCCGGGGTGCCCACCACGACGTGCACGCCGCGGCGCAGGCCGTGCAACTGCGGACCGTAGCCGGTGCCGCCGTAGATCGGAAGCACCCGGAAGCCGTCGATGTGCGCGGCATAGCTCTGGAACGCCTCGGCGACCTGGATCGCCAGTTCGCGGGTTGGTGCCAGCACCAGCGTCTGCGGTTTGCCCGCTTTCGCGTCCAGCCGCGACAGGATGGGCAGGGCAAAGGCGGCGGTCTTGCCGGTACCGGTCTGGGCCTGACCCAGCACGTCGCGCCCTTCCAGCATCGGCGGGATGGCGGCGGCCTGGATCGGGGACGGCGTTTCATAGCCGATGTCGGCCAGGACACGCTGCACGGCGGGCGCCAACGCGAGCGCGGCAAAGCCCGGCGTCGCCGTGCCTGGATCGGGGGAGGGTGAAGACATGGGGGAGGGAACCTCGGGACGGCGACCGACGGATTCGGCGCGTGCAAACCGGTATTCTACCATCGCGGTTGGCATGGCGCGTGACTCGCCGGCAACGGGTCGCTACCATGCGGAGCTTTCACCCCATACAGGCGGCAAGCGGCATGAAAGCGGCAAAAGACACGGTCATCACCCTGCACTACAACCTTTCCACCGGTGGCGAACAGGTGGAAAGCTCGCGCCAGGGCGACCCGCTCACGGTGCTGCTGGGACGCGGTTTCCTCATCAAGGGCCTGGAAGACGCGCTGCTGGGCCACGAAAAAGGCGACACCTTCGACATCGACTTGACCCCCGACCAGGCCTACGGCGAGCGGCGCGAGGATGCCATTCAGCGCGTGCCGAAGAAGTATTTCGTGAACGGCAAGCGCCTGAAACCGGGCATGACCACGGTGCTGACCCTGAAGGAGGGCGGCCAGCGCGCCGTCACCGTGCACAAGGTCGGCATGACCACCGTCGACGTGGACACCAACCACCCCATGGCGGGCAAGGACCTCACCTTCGAAGTCGAGCTGATGGATGTGCGCGAGGCCACCGAATCGGAGCTGGAGCACGGCCATGCGCATCCGGATGGCGAGCACGAGCACGCATGACGGGGCCGCAGAGCCGCCGCTCCCACGGGGCTTGAAACCCGTGTAGGGCACCTCGAAAAACCCGGGTTTCATCAAGGTCACTTGCCGGAGCGCTGGAAGGCACGACCGGCAACGCGGGAAAATGGCGTGTCCTGCGGCAACAAGATGGGTCGCGGCTTCCGTCGCTCCTACGCATGATCGGGAGTTTTTCGAGGTTCCCTGTGGGAGCGGCCCATGGCCGCGATGCCCTACCTCGCCAACACCCGCTTGGCATACGCAAAATGCCGGTTCCAGTACGGGTTGGTGATGTAGTCCAGGCGCACGGTGCCGCCGCTGTTGGGCGCGTGCACGAAGCGGCCGTTGCCGACGTAGATGGCCACGTGGCTGATCCCGCCGCCGCCGGTGCGGAAGAACAACAGGTCGCCGCTGGCCAGCTTGTTGACGCGCTTGATCTTGGGTGCCTTGACGTCGGCCATGGCATGCGAGGTGCGCGGCAGGCTCATGTCGACGGTTTGCGCGTAGACATAGGTCACCAGTCCGCTGCAGTCGAAGCCGCCGTCGGGGGTGTTGCCGCCCCAGTGGTAGGGAGTGCCGACCAGGCCGATGGCGTGGAACAGGATGTTGTTGGCTTCGGTGGTGAGCTCGGCCGGCAGGCGGGTGGTGTCGTGGATCGGCGTGCCGGGGGCCGGACGGTGGCTCGCGGCGGGACGGGACTTGTGCCCGGCGCATCCGGCCAGCAACGCGATGGCCGCCAGTGCCGCCCATGCACGCCATGAATGTCGGATGCCGCGCCCTGCCATGAGAAAACCTCAATCCCGTGTCGTGATGAGGTTATCAAATCAAAAGGTTGGGTGGAAGTTCTTATGTATCCCGTCAAGATGAGCGGGGGCGATTCCGGCGCCTCTGGCTGGAGGTGGACGGTCGGCCGTCCACGATCTCGAAATGGAATCGGAACCAGAGGCTGAACGGCTTGCGGGTCCGGATCACGGTGGGCGGCCGGTCGCCATGGTCGGTCTTGTTCTCGAAGGTCATCGGGGTGAACCGCCACGCGGCGGCTGCTTCGCGCACGGCTGTGGTGAAGGCGGGCGGCGTGGCGGGATGGTCCGGATCGGGTTGGACGTAGACCGCCTCGACATGGCCGTTCTTGTCCACCGACAACCGTGCCACGACATCCACCGGCGCCCACTCCCGCGCGACCAGGTCCGGTGGATAGACGGGCGCCGGGTTGTGCACCACGATCGGCGGCGTCCAGGACTGGGCCGGCGACAGGGTGTAGTGGCGGGTGCCGGCCGGTTCGTCGATGCGCCGGTAGTCGCTGGTGCCCTCGCGTGCCGGTGCCGTGGGGCGCGGGGAGGCGTGGTGGCAGCCGAGCAGCGTCAGCGTGATCGCCGCCATCGTGGCTAGGCGCGCGGGGGGGCTGGACGCCGCGGCGCTGCGAATGGCCCGCCACGGTGCCGGCCGCACGTTCATGGCGCGTGGTGGTTGGCGGGCACGGGGGGCTTCGGCGGTACCGGAGGTTTCGGTGGCACCGGAGGTTCCGGCGGTATGGCTTGCGAGCTGTTGCCGGCCGGGAGCGACTCGTCCATGCTGAACTGCACCGGCACCCGGGCCCAGCCCTCGTATGGTTTGCCGTCGCGCATGCCGGGATTGAAGTGCCATTGGCGAGCCGCCTCCATGGCGGCCTCGTCCAGCGATGCCGTGCCGGAGGAGCGGACGATCCGGGTTTTTTGCGTTTGTCCGTGGGTATCGACGAGCACATCCAGTATCACGGTGCCCTGTTGGTGGTTCTCGATGGCATCCGACGGGTAACGCGGCGGGCGACGCGAGTTGAACGAGATGTCGGTGGTCGGCCGGTGGTCGCCGGTCGAGGTGGCGGATGTGGCTTGCGCGGGTGCCTGCGGCATGTCCGGACGGGCCAGCATGGCCTGTGCGCTGACGGCGGCGCCGGCCAGCAGGGCCGCCAGCGTGAGGTAGCCGGGAAGCCGGCGCATGCGGCGGGTATGGCGATGCTTGATCATGGTCAGGCGCTCCTTCAGTTGGGGTGGAGAAAACCACGCGTTGGCGATCGCCATCGTGGCCAGGGGCGGCTGGCTGCCGAGCAGTGTGCGCGCGTAGGCACCGGCGCTGGCGGGCGTACGCCGCAGGACGGCGGCGTCGCAGGCCAGCTCCTGGTCCAATCGGAAACGCGGCATGGCCAGCCAGACGGGCGGGAAAAACCACAGCGCCGCGCAGGCCAGTTCGGCAAGCAGGCTCCACAGCGGATCGCCGCGGCGCAGGTGGGTGAACTCGTGGGCCAGCACCAGCGCACGCGGGCCGGCGGCGTGACGGGTGGCGAAGTCGGCCGGCAGCAACACACGGCAGGGCAGGCCCCAGATGACCGCCGGCCCGGTCGGATGCAGGCGCAGCCGTGTCATGTGCCGCAATGCCACCTGGCGTGCCAGCGTTCGGTGCATCGGCGGCGGCAGCGGACGCGAGCGGCGCACGATGCGCGCGTAGCCCCAGCCCAGGCGCAGTACCAGCAGCACGGCGCCGGCAGCCCATATCCACAGCCAGGCGGGCACGCTCGCGTCCGCCCGCGCGGCCTCGGGCCATACCGTGATGGCCGGCAGTGTCGGCAGGAAACGGGAACCGAGGCTCCCCACCAGCGCGCCGCGCGGTAGCCAGGACAGCCCGGCCAGCAGCGGCACCAGTGCCCACAGCGCGAAGGCCGGGCCGGGGCCGACCAGACGGCGCATCGGTCGCCGCAACGACAAGGCCAGCGTCACGCCGAGACAGGCCAGCAGCAGGGACTGGAACAGCAGGTTCATTCCGGCGCCCCGGTGTCGTCGTGGGACGGATCGATGCCGTCCACCAGCCGACGCAGTTCCCGCAGGTCGCTTGCGGACAGTTGTTCATGGCGGCTGAAGTGCGCCAGCATCGGCGCCAGGCGCCCGTCGAAGACCCGGTCCAGCAGGCTGCGGCTTTCCTGGGCCTGCCAGTCCTCACGGGACAGGCGGGGCGAGTACAGATATCGGCGGCCGTCGCGCCCGGCACTTACGGCGCCTTTGCGCAGCAGGCGGTTGAGCAGTGTCTTGACGGTTTTTTCGTGCCAATCCACCTGGCCTTGCAGGGCCCGGATGATGTCGTCGGCCGTCTGCGGTGCGTGGTCCCACAGGACTTGCATGACCCGGCTTTCGGCGTCGCTGATGGAAGTCATTGAATTACGCCTGTAATCGATATGGGATCAAAAATTACGCGCGTAATCCATCTGTGTCAAGCCGGTGAAAACGGTGTGGGGTCGTATCGGAACTTCGTATCGATCAGGCCGGGCTGCCGACCAGCGTCAGCTTTGGACGCGACGGGGCAGGCGATGGTACGCACTCGGGCTGATCCAATTCGGTCTCGAAGCGCGCGGCGCATGGGCGCGCGGCCTGCATCACGGTATCGGGCAATGGGCCCTCGCGCAGCAGCTGCATGGCCAGTTCGCGCTGGCGCGCGTCGAAACGCGGATCGCGACAGGCTTCGTCGATGGCGCACGCCAGCACGCCGAGCCAGCCGGCATCGGGTGCGCGCATGGCCAGCGCAAGTTCCGAAGGAGACAACGTCGTCATGGCGAAGGGCACCGCGAATGGACTGCCATGGAGGAAGCAGGAACGATGCCAAACACCTCCGGCACGTGACATGTCCACGACGGCATGCGCGTGGACTCCCGGTCGCCATGACGCGCTTATGCCGATGGACCATGGTGGGGCTCCCCGGGGCCACGGTGCGTCCTCTAGAATGCACGGATGAACACTTCCCATAGCGACGTGCTGATTCTTGGTGGTGGCGTCATCGGCTTGTCCTGCGCCCTGTATCTGCTCAAGGCCGGCGCGGGGGTGCGCATCCTGGAGCAGGACACGGTCGGGGCCGGCAGCTCGCACGGCAACTGCGGCACGCTGACCCCCAGTCATGCCGAGCCGTTGTGCATGCCCGGCATGGTCGGCAAGGCGCTGCACTGGATGCTGAGGCGCGACGCGCCGTTGTATGTCAATCCGCGTCCGGACCTGAAACGTCTGCGCTGGCTGCTGGGTTTCGCGCGTCACTGCAACTGGCGCGACTACGCGCATGCCAGCCAGGCCCGCGCGGCGATCCTGTTGCGTTCGCGCGGGCTGATCGAGGAACTGGTGCACGGCGAAGGGCTCGACTGCCAGTTTGCCACCGACGGCACCTTGAACGTCTTCCTCACCCGCGCGGCGCTGGATGCCGAGCAGCACCACGTGGAGCGCCTGCGTGAACTGGACGTGCCGGTGGAATGGAAAAGCGCGGACGAGGTGCAGGCGATGGAGCCGGCGCTGCGCGAGGAGATCATTGGCGGCATCCATTACCCCGGTGATGCCCGCATCCGGCCGGACCGCTACGTCGACGAGCTGGCGCGTCGCGTGCGCGAGCTTGGTGGCGTGATCGAGGAAGGCACCCGCGTAGAGCGTTTTTCCACCGCCCAGGGCAACATCCGCAAGGTCCGGACCCGCCGGGGCGATTTCAGCGGCGAACGCGTGATCATGGCCCTGGGTGCCTGGTCGCCGAAGCTGGGCGCGAAGCTGGGGCTGCATCTGCCGATGCAACCGGGCAAGGGTTACTCGATCACCTATGCGCGTCCCGCCTCATGCCCGCGCATCCCGTTGACACTGAACGAGGTGTCGGTGTGCGTGACCAGTTGGGAGAGCGGCTTCCGGCTCGGCAGCACGATGGAATTCTCCGGCTACGACCGGCGCCTCAACGAGGCGCGCCTGGCCGCGCTGGAGCGTGGCGCCGCGCAATACCTGCGTGAGCCGACCGGCCCGCGCGTCGAGGAAAAGTGGTGGGGTTGGCGTCCGATGAGCGTGGACGAGTTGCCGATCATCGGACCCAGCACGCGCTGGAGCAACCTGATGCTGGCGACGGGACACGGCATGATGGGCATGAGCATGTCGGCGGCCACCGCCGAGCTGGTCGCCTCGCTGTGCCTGGGTCCCGCCCCGGTGCTGGACCCGAGCCCGTACGCGCCGTCGCGCTTCCACCTGTAGTGTACGGGACGGTGCCGGTGCCGCAGTCGCTCCGGTATCATGGAAGGCGTCCCGTCCTTCGGAAATTCCGTCATGCGTCTGTTGTTGGCCTTGCTGCTTCCCTGGTTGCAGTTTTTCACCATCGGCCGTCCCTTCGCCGGCATCATCTGCCTGATCCTGCAGCTCACCATCCTGGGCTGGGTGCCGGCGGCGATCTGGTCGGTATATGCGCTCAGCCAGTACGAGACCGACCGCAAGATCCGGGCTGCCGGACGTTATCGCTGAGAGCGTGTGAAAAAATCGCTCGCCTGCGGCAGTCGAATTTTTTACCGGTTTTGAGCTTGCGGTAGGGTGGAGTGCCGTTGCCGTCGGAGTCTCAAGCATGTCGCACAGCCATGACCTGATTGTCGTCGGTGCCGGTTCCGGTGGCCTGGCCACCGCGTTCCGGGCCGCTTCGCACGGTGCCCGCGTGGCGCTGCTGGAGCCGCATGAACTGGGTGGCACCTGTGTCAACGTCGGTTGCGTGCCGAAGAAGGCCATGTGGTACGCGGCGCAACTGGCCGAGGCGCAGCGGCAGGCACGCGACTACGGTTTCGATCTGACGGCCGGCGAACTGGACTGGGCGTCCTTCATCACGCGCCGCCAGCGCTATATCGCCGGCATCCACGGCAGCTACCGCAAGCGTATCGAGGCTTCCGGCGTGGAATGGATCCGCGCCGCCGGCCGGCTTGCCGGTAAACAGACCGTGCGTGCCGGCGAGCGGACGCTGAGTGCGCCGCACATCGTGCTGGCGACCGGCGCGCGGCCGCGCCACCTGCCCGTGCCCGGATTCGAGCTGGGCATCGATTCGGACGGTTTCTTCGGGCTGCGGGCGTGTCCGCGCCGCGTGGCGATCGTCGGCGGCGGTTATATCGCGGTGGAACTGGCCGGCGTGTTTCGCGCGCTGGGCGCCCATGTCGACGTGATGGCGCGACACCGTCTGATGACGGGTTTCGACGATGACATGTCCAACGCGCTCGGCGAATGGATGCGGGCCGAGGGCATCGAGGTGCATTACCGCTGCAACGTCGATGGCCTGGAACGCACGGGTGGCGGCCTGCGCCTGAACTGCGACAGCGCGGTCGGCGACAAGGACTACGACAGCGTGGTGTGGGCGGTCGGGCGGGTACCCAACAGCAACGATCTGGGGCTGGAAAGCGTCGGCGTGGCTTGCGATGACGGGGGGCATGTCATCACCGACGCGTTCCAGGACACCAACGTGGAGGGTATCCATGCCATCGGTGACGTCACCGCGCGCCTGGCATTGACGCCAGTGGCGATCGCCGCCGGGCGGCGCCTGTCCGATCGGCTGTTCGGGGGCGACGCCGACGCGCGTCTGGATTACACCAACATCCCCAGTGTGGTGTTCGGCCATCCGCCGCTGGCCAGCGTCGGCCTGGACGAGGCCGAGGCGCGCAAGCAGGCCGGCGACAGCGTGCGTTGCTACAAGGCCTCCTTCACGCCCATGCAACTGGCGTTGTCCGACCACCCGCACAAGGCGTTGATGAAACTGGTCTGCGAGGGTGACGACGAGCGCGTGGTCGGCGTGCATATCCTCGGCCCGGGTGCCGACGAAATGATCCAGGGCTTTGCCGTGGCCGTGAAAATGGGCGCGCGCAAGGCCGATTTCGATGCCACCGTGGCAGTGCATCCGACCTCGGCCGAGGAACTGGTGTTGATGTCCTGAGGATCTGTAAAACATCGTCCGCCGGCACACACGCCCAGCGGCATGCTCGATACGGCGGCGAGTTTTCACAAGCTCTGAGCCGGCACCGCGTTACACTGCGTGCATGGATATTTTCTCCCTCGAACGTGGCAACGCGCCGCTGCTGGTCAGCCTGCCGCACGACGGCAGCCTCATTCCCGATGACATCGCCGCGCGCATGCAGCCGCGCGCGCGCCGCTCGCCCGACACCGATTGGCATGTCGGCACGCTGTATGCCTTCGCGCGTGACCTGGGCGCCAGCATCCTGCGCCCCGTGCATTCCCGTTACGTGGTCGACCTCAACCGCCCGCCGGATGGCCACGCGCTGTACCCCGGCCGGCGCGGCACGGGACTGGTGCCCGAGGTGATGTTCGACGACCAGCCCATCTACCTGGATGGCGCGGCGCCCACGGCCGATGAAGTGGCCGCGCGGGTGGACACCTACTGGCGTCCTTATCACCGGGCGCTCACCGCGGAGCTTGAACGCCTGCGCAACGAGCACGGGCGCGTGGTGCTGTGGGAAGGGCATTCCATCCGTTCCGTGGTGCCGATGCTGTTCGACGGACACTTGCCGGATTTCAATCTCGGCACCGCCGACGGCGCCAGTTGCAGGCCGGCCCTGCGCCGGGCCCTGGAGACGGTGCTGGCCGCGCAGGACGACTACTCGCATGTGCTCGACGGGCGCTTCAAGGGCGGCTACATCACCCGGCACCATGGCAACCCGGAGGCCGGCGTGGATGCGGTGCAGTTGGAGTTGGCACAGGTCAACTACATGGACGAGGACAGCTTCGAATACCTGCCCGGACGTGCGGCACCGGTGCAGACCCTGATCCGGCGCTTGCTGGAAGCCTGTTTGTTGCCTGGCGCTTCCTGAAACCCTTGTAGGAGGGGCTTCAGCCCCGATGGCCGGAGTGGGCCGATGCCTTGGCAAATGCGAATGTAGGCGCGGTGGAGGCCGCGATCCATCTTGCGGCAAGCCACGTCATTTCCGCGTTGCCGGTCGCGCCTTCCGGCGCGCCTACGGAAGCACTGATTGAATCCGGGTTTTTCGAGGTGCCCCACAGGG